>CAIWCT010000247.1 GCA_903911225.1 uncultured delta proteobacterium | reverse complement strand
GGATATATTTTTTTTGGTTCCGGCCTTACGTTGTCCCTTCATTATGGAATGAATACCTTTTTCAGCCAAAACATCAAGATCTTCGCGGTTAAGCCTGTCGGAAAAATCGGCAAAACGGACTTTCATGTCTTCCGTCATTTTGCGGTGGCGTTCCAGAAACAGGGGATCGGCGCCATTATCAATAAGAGACTGCTCCATGTCATGAAGCCTTGCCAAAACCTCGCGCTGCCTGCCGGTTATGCTTTTGCGCAACACCCGGAACTCGGTCAGCTCGACCGCTGATAGCGATGCCGCACCTTTTTTATGCTTTACGCGGGACAGAAGAGCGTCGAGCCCCTGCGTGTCGCGGGAGAGATCAGCGCCCAGGGCCTGAAATCGGCTGTAGACAGCTGGTGAGACGAGTTCGTCTGCAGCCTGCGCAGTAGAGGTTGAAAACGCGCATACGGCTATGGCAAGCGCCAGTACAAAAACCATCCGACTTTTCGCAATCATTCTGTGTTCCTCATAAGTATAAAAAATAAAATTATTTTATTGTAGGGGCGGGCTTTATGCCCAACCGAGGGAGGGGCTAAACCCCTCCCCTACGGAAAAAATCTGCAACCCACTAATTACCATTTCAAAACCCGCTGTGACGGTAAACAAAGACAAGCTTGAAACCCGTTTCTATAAACATTCAATAATCTGCGGAGGGGGGCATTTTATATCACCCCTCATCCCGGCCTTCTCCCGCAAGGGGAGAAGGGGCCTTAAATTCAAAAGCATGAGGAAAAAAACCCCTTCCCTGAGTTTTAAAACCGTGATTACTGATTCAAAACCAGTCTTTATCTCAGGCAGTTGCCGGACGTGGTTTTGGCCCAGTAATAACCCTTGACGCTGCAGCCACCAGCGATTTCAGCCTCCATGTTGAAAGAGCCGCAAATCCATAGAATCGACATAGGCTCAAGCCATGCCTTTTGGCCCATAAGGCTCATCTCGGACGCTGTTATAACCGTCAAAGGCTTAATGGATGCCTTACTGGCAGACTTTCCACCCGTGGAGGCAACCGTCAGTTCATGAACTCCGATCATGCTGCCGGGCCCGAGGCTTACATCCTCGGCGCCGGTTACGCACAGCGACCAGGCTGTTACTGCTGCGCCCTGCTTCACGCTGACCGAGCTTCCGGATTTCTCTCCCGTGGAGACAAGACGCACGGGCCCGGCGATATTCAAGTCGACGCCTTCACTCACCGTCACCGAACCCTTGCTCTGCATGAAAAGGGCCTGGCTCTTGATGGCCACTGACTGGCCAATCGTAGCCTCGCTTGCCTGAACCGTACCCGTTGAAAGCACGGTTACCGGGCCGCTGACGGTCACAAACATGCCGTTGCTAAGCTGGGCTGTGCCTGCCGCACGCAGATAGAAGAAATCGGCATTCACATGCGACCAGTTACCCAGGCTAACATCGCCTGTCTCCGACAGCAACGCCACGTCATCGGCCTCAAGATAGGAGGCCCCGCACTTCACGCCCGTTCTGCCGTCTAGGCAGATGACGCCCGAGGTCGCCTTGAGCCGCACGTTTGAGCATATCTCGATAGCGCCAGGGCTGTGCATTAACAGATCGCCCGAGGACATTGTAATATCGGACATTACCTTCAGGCCCTTATACTTGCCGTTTGCATAGCCATAGTTTGATGCCTCATATTTCTGATAGTCTTTGTAGCTATAAATTTTCACAGCATCGCCGGTGGCGGTCCCCGCCTTGTAATCGGTCTTCATCTGGCATGGCGGATCGGGTAGTGGCCCGTCATCGCAGCCCGGCATGGGATTCGCTTCAGAAATAGTGACAATCACGGAATCTGCCGGACTAATACATATACCGTCGTTGACGGTGAGGGTCGCAGTAAACACGCCCGGTTTATCAGGTGTAAACGAAGGCTTTGCACTTATTGTATTGTTAAGTGCAGCAGTGCTGCCCTGCGGCGTTATGAGGGTCCAGCTGTACGTTATAGCGTCGCCATCGGGATCATGGCTTGCGCTGCCGTCAAGCGTTACGGTCCGGCCAACTGTTTCCGTCTGATTATCGCCTGCATCAGCCACCGGGCACTGATTCACCGCTGTTATCGTTACGCTGTCAATGGCGCTCCAGAGATTGCCGTCATACACCTTCAACTCCACCACATACGCACCGGGCTTGTCTGCTGTAAATGTGGGCCGCGCAATTGACGGGGAGCTAAGCGCGGCTGCACTCTGCGCCGGTTTTATGACAAGAGACCATAACCAGGCAGTGATGGCGTCGCCGTCGGGGTCATAGCTGCCGCTGCCGTCGAGCTGCACAATGGTGTTCACATGAACCGGCTGCGCAGGACCTGCCTCGGCTATCGGCGACAAGTTCTGGGCTGTAGTTGTTGTAGTGGGTATCGTTGTTGTTGTCGGTATAGTTGTTGTTGTCGGTATAGTTGTTGTAGTCGGTATCGTTGTTGTTGTTGTCGGTATCGTTGTTGTTGTGGTTGGTATCGTTGTTGTTGTAGTTGGTATCGTTGTCGTTGTTGTCGGTATCGTTGTTGTTGTCGGTATCGTTGTTGTTGTTGTCGGTATCGTTGTTGTTGTAGTCGGTATCGTTATGGCCGTAACTGTTAAAGTATCAGCAGGGCTGTCACAGTCGCCGTCGCTGACAATAAGTATTGCCGTATAGATGCCGGGCATATCGGGCGTGAACAAAGGTTTGGAACTTGTTATATTATCAAACGTAGCTATGCTGCCCTGCGGTACGGTAAGCGACCAGCGGTAGGTGATGATATCGCCATCGAGATCATGGCTTGCTCTGCCGTCAAGCTGCACCGGATGATTAACATCAACACTCTGATCAACACCCGCATCGGCAACCGGACACCGGTTTGAGGTTGTAATCACAACCTCATCGGCTATGCTCCAGTCAATGCCATCATACACCTTCAAGCGGATGAAATACTCTCCCTGCTTATCAATTGTGCAGTTTGTAATACTGGCACCGGGGTTGCTCAACTGCGTGCTGCTACCGTTAGGCCTTGTCAACACCCACTGCCATGCAACGATTCTATCACCGTCCGGATCAAAGGAACCCACAGCATCAAGAGTTATCACATCTCCAACATTCCCAAGCTGATCGGCACCTGCATCCGCTAACGGTGGCCGGTTCTGCGAACGCATGCTGACCTGATCAGCCACGCTGTCGCACACCCCATCATTGACGATAAGAATACCCGTGTACGAGCCCTTCCGGTCGGCAACAAATGAAGGCTTTACCTTCGTGGCATTGTCAAGCACTGCCACGCTGCCATCAGGCGCACTCAGCACCCAGCGGCAACTGATACTGTCATTGTCAGGATCACTGCTTCCGGAAGCATTCAGCGTGATTGTCTCCCCAACATGCACCGTACGGTTATCGCCAGCCTCGGCAACGGGGCAGCGATTTTCAGTAGAGATCACCACTTCGTCTTCCTTGCTCCACGCAACCCCATCGTTTACCTTCAACAGTGCCCGATAGTCTCCCTGTTTATCAATCGTGAAGGTTGTGCTCACAGCCCCCGACTCTGCCAGCACAGCAGTGCTGCCATTGGGTTTTGTCAGCGTCCACTCCCACTGCGTAATAGTATCATTGTCCGGATCATAGGAACCGCTGCCGTCAAGGGTGATCATATCGCCCACATGCCCGAGCTGATCCGCCCCGGCATCCGCCACGGGCCGGCGGTTCTGCGTCGATACGATAATCCGGTCGGCAACACTGTCGCATACCCCGTCATTTACGATAAGATCAATTACATAGTCGCCGTTGCGGTCAGGCGTTATGCTGCATTCTCTGCTCTGCGCATTACTTAACTGCGCCATGCTTCTCTGCGGCTTCTCAACAAGAACCCAGGCATAGGTTATAGAATCTCCATCAGGATCATAACTGCCAACGCCATCAATGGTCACAGCCTCACCAACAGTGGCAGGCAGGTCTTCTCCCACCAAGGCTAGTGGGCAACGATTTTCAATGACAATCACCACCTCATCGGCAGCGCTCCACTGGGTTCCGTCAAAAACCTTCAGCTCAAAACGGTAATGGCCTTTCCTGTCTGGCGCAAATGTCGGGTTGACCGTGGTGCTATTGCTGAGGCCGGCATTACTCATCGGCGGTCGGTCAACTATAATCCATTCCCAGATGGTAATCACGTCGCCGTCGGGATCATGGCTTGCACTGCCGTCAAGCTGCATCGTTTGACCAATAAATCCGCTTTGATCTACTCCAGCATCGGCTACAGGAGCCTGATTCCCGAAATTCCCGGTAATTACAATGACCCGATCCGGCGCGCTGGTGCAGAACCCATCGCTCACCACCAGTTCAACAATATACTCGCCATTGCGGTCGGGCGTGAAACTGCAATTTCTTGAAGTCTCGCCGGTAAGCCGGACAAAACTGCCCGCAGGGCCGGAAAGGCTCCACTGATACGTGATTAAATCATTGTCTGCATCATAGCTGTCTGCGCCGTCAAGTTCGACCGGCTGTCCAACAAGCGCCGTACGGTCATTACCCGCATCGGCTTCCGGGCACTGATTCAAAAGCCTCAGGGGGGCAAAGGCTATGGTCTGCGAAATGCCATCGATTGTGCATGACAGAACAATCAAATAATCGCCGGGCAAAAGACCGTCTGTTTGAAAATCAGGCGTACTATTCCATGATTCGCCAATGGCAAGAGCGCAGTTGTCGGTAATCACCCGCACCATATCCTGCTTGCCGACCGGGATAATCCCCATAGTTACAGGCAGATCATCAATATTTATACTTCCCATATTGGTCACGCTGAAGGACGCCGCAACGGTTGCGCCGGCATGAACTTCCGGGTTTTCGATGCTCACAGCACCATGCAGTTTTTTACCCGGCAACCAACCGGCCAGAATACTGATGGTGGCATTGTCCTGCGCCATCACAGCGCCGTACTGGTCGAAAACCGTAAGCAGCATACTATATATGCCGGGCGGACATGGCGGACTACCCCAGCCATCCGTCAGCTTGTCCCAAACCAATGTCCTCTGAGCGGTTTGCTGTGGCGGCAGAGGATCAAAGCTGAATGTGCTTAATGCATAAGGATTGCCGAAGTAGTCGAAATTGACTACATTACCTTCGATATCGATAACCCACAGCTCCGCCTGCAAGCCGGTAAACGTGTCATTATGCGACAGGCTCCGAACCGCCGCTGTGATGCCGACCTGCTCATTAATTGAATAGAACGAACGGTCGGTGGTGAGTTTGGCTACGACGCCCCGCATGTCTCCGGCGATGGTTATCTGATGCCTGCCGATGGCGCGCACCGTGCCGTTATCGCTAAGCTGCGCCGTCACACAATAGTCACCCGCGGGCAAGCTTCCCGTGTTCCAGGTTGCTGTGCGCACGATCGAATTATCCGAGCCCACAGAAAGAGTTTCAGGCTGTGCCGGCCTTGCAATTGTTTCGCCTGCGGCGTCAACAACGAGGAGTTCGTAGACAACTTCGCGCGGCTCTGCATTTTCATTGGTGATGGTTGCTGTGATAGCCACGCTGTCATTGTCATTGTAGCTATCCCTGTCAGAATTGACTACAACGCTCAGTCCGCTTTCAGCCACGTGCAGAATCGCCCGCGCCTTGTTATCGTTCCAGTTCTCATCCTCACCCCAAAAGCTTTGGACATACACGAAGATGTCGTGATCGCCTTTTTTGCCCGTAGAGTCCCACGGCACGGAGACTGAGGCGCTCTCTCCGAAATCAAGCATCTCATAAACTATGTGCTCCCCGATGATGCTGCTCTCCCACTGCCACGGATCGCCTTCATAAAATCGCACAACGATTTCGTCCGCAGGAGCACCCCAGTTGGTAACAGTTGCGTTAATGGTAACGGGGTCGCCCGCAAGCGGATGTGCAGGGCTGAAGGTAATGTCGCTATCGGCAATACTCAGATTGGGCTCCCAGTAGCTGCCAACGCCGATGTCGATGGCAGTAATGGCTTCGTTGTTGTTCTCATGCGCCTCAGAAATGAGGTTCTCAGGATCGACGATTACGTGGATAAAATGCCTGCCCTGTGTGCCTGCCCTGTCCCAGGTTACGGTAAGGGTGTCCGAGGCGCCTTTATCGATGAAGGAGATGGTCTGATCAGTGCACAGGCGCATTGCGCCGTCAAGGAACCGGACAGTCACGTTATCTGCCTGCTGGCCAAGGTTATGAATGGTTGCCTTTATGTTAACGCGTTGCCCTTCCATCGGAACTTCCGGCGCAAACACAATATCATCCGCGGCAACAGACAGATCAGGCTCAGAAGCAAGTGTTGACTTGTAGGCATGGTTGTTCTCACGATTGCTATCCCAGATTACTCGATCCGGATCAATCACCACATGTATCTCATGAATATTTCCGTCTGCCCGCCATGCAAACGGCACAGCAACACTGCCATTCGCGCTCACCAGGCCCAAAGTCCTCTCGCCGATGGGCAATATCCACCATCGGCCTACGGGATCGCCATCATAAAAGGCTACCTTTACATTTGTTGCATCCCCCAGGCCGATGTTTGCAACCTGCGCCGTGATGGTAACCGGTTCACCTTCACGAAATGTATCCGATGAAAAGCTTATTTTATCAGCAGTGATTGCAAGATCAGAAATCGTCTTATAAACATTGGCTACCCTATAGGCATGGTTGTTCGCATAATTTATGTCCCGAATTTTCTTATAAGGATCAATCACCACATGTATCTCATGATAACCCCTCTTTGCCAGCCAGTTAAACGGCACAGCAACGCTGCCTTTACTGCTCACTCGGTCGATGGTTGCAGCACCGATGAGTAACCCGCCGGCTGCCGGATCGCCGTCATAGCAGGCCACCTTTACATTTTCCGCATCCCGCAGGCCATTGTTTGCAACCTGCGCCGTGATGGTGACTGTCTCTTCTTCGGAGAACGAATCCGGTGAAAAGCTAATGTTATAAGAAGCGATTTCAAGATCAATATTCCGCTCAGGAACAATGGCTGCCCTGTAGGCATGGTTGTTCGCATAATTTATGTCCCGGATTAAATGTTCTGGATCAATCACTATATGTATCTCATGACTGCCCCTCTTTGCCAGCCAGGCAAACGGAACAGAAACGCTGCCATTCATGCTCACCCAGGCCAAGGTTGCATTGTCGATGAGTATCCCGCCTGTTGCTGGATCGCCGTCATAGCAGGCAACCTTCACATTCACGGCATCCCGGAGACCGATGTTTGCAATCTGCGCCGTGATAATGACTGGATCGTCTTCAAGAAATGTAACTGGTGAGAAGCTGATTTTATCCGAAGTGATGGCAAGATCAGACAAATACTCGGCAGTAGGCTTGACCGTAAAGGTGCCGACAACCGCTCCGGTATACTGGCCGCTTTCGGCTGTAACACTGACAACATCCGTGCCTGAAGTGTGATTGTCGCTGAGAATATGCGTACCGACAAACCCGTTATTGTTTCGGGTAAAGCTGACAGGATACGCGCTACCGCCCGACTCGGAGACAGAACCGGTCAGGGTCAGCATGCCGGCAGGCACATTCACCGGGGTGACCGTCATCGTCACCGTATCGCCGGGGAGGTACTGTGGTTTATCAAAATTAAGCTTCAGGCCGATATCGGCCTGGCATTGCGAAACAGCCAGTGCCCAGGTGGCTGATGCGGTATCAGAGGTATTGCTTGCAGGAATGCCGGGTACGGAGGCCCAACCGCCATCGGAATTCTGCATAGACAGCAACCATTGTATGCTTTTAAGCGTTTCAAGCCCGGAATCTTCTCCTGCCTGACTCAATGCAATAAGAACACCTGATGTGGCGGAAACCGAACCGTAACCGCCATCAATATTTTGTTGTTCTTTTAGCCATCTAACAGCAGCATGCACTTCACTGGCATAGTCTGTTGTAGAATTGGCCTTATCTACTTTAGATAATGCGATTACGACCGAACAGGTGCTTCCCAGGCTACCCCAATTATCGTTTTGTCTTTTACTTATAATCCAGTCTATCGTTTTACTATAATCAGCTGGCAAACCACCGGAGTCCGCAAGGGAGCTAATGCTGGAGCAGGTAGTATTAATATCTGTAGGTATACCCCCAATCAACTGTGCAGGCCAGGCATAATCAGAATATCTGGTAGATTTTAAATAATTTATTGCTTTAGAAATCGCATTTGTTTTGCCAGTTGGCTGAACATCTACAGTGAGGTTGCTTAAGGCTTTCAAAACAGGGGGTACCAAGCTGACACCCCCAAACCACCACTGATCAGGATCCCTCGTAAGCCAATAATACCATGAACCAACTGAGCTTTGCGTAGCTATGAATCGGTCGAGCACCTTCTTTTTTTCACCCATAAAATCAAGGGGATATGAATACTGCAAAGCCAAGGCTGCATCTGCAGAAACGCCGGGTTCTTCAGCATTTGGCGGATAATCATTTTCATTTGTTACTTGAGACAGGCAGAAATTAATCGCCTTTGTTATGACATCACCACGTTCACCCATTCTCCACAAAGCAATAGCGGCTTCTGCAGTATTATAGACCTCGGGGGATGATTCGTCTCGCCCTACCTTAGACCAGGCGCCACTCGTGAGCTGATTGTTTATTAAGTTAGTTCTGGTAGAGTCTATTGTACAGTAAGGAGGCGGATAACTAATGTTTGTATAATGATAAAGCGTAAGGCTGGCAGCAAAATTGCTATTATCCCCACCACAGCCAATACCCATTTGTGATTCCACCAATCTCTTGATTATATTTGGATCTACGGGATTCTTTGGCGTGTTTCCAAGAACTAATGCCTCAACCGGATACCACAAAATACCGATAGCTATTGGATCACCCGGCGCTTCACCCCAATAGGAGCTTTCACAATAGCCATTATAGCTACACGATCTTGAATTAATGAGCCAATTTTTCCCAACCTGCACATAGTCGGAATCCGGGTCTACACCAGCTGCAACGAGCGCAATTATGGCAAGACCGGTGCTGGGGATATTGTTTCCCCAGGACCCATCACTTGCAGTCCTTATCTTTATTAACCAGTTAACAGCGTTTATAATTACCGGCGAATCAAGGGGTTCACCATCTTCCATCAATGCAATAATCGTATAAGCAGTTTCGCGTACCCCCGACCAACTGCCATTTGTGGCCTGCGTAGCATAAATACGCTGTATAAGATTGTCATACGCATCTTTATACTCAGCTTCATTCTTCCTGTTTGTTAAAGCTAAAAGATGAAGCACGAAAGCATTATTCATTAAAGAATAATGCGAAGTCCATGCTCCCGTTCCGCTTTGATGTGCCGTAATCCAATCTGCGCCTTTGCTGAGCGCATTTTCTTTCCCGCATATATCCTGCGTACTGTTATCATCGCGGGTAAAAGGATTGCAGTCGTCGTCTTTTCCGTTGTTAAGTATCTCGGTAGCGCCGGGATTTGTGGCATTATCAGCATCATTGCAATCTGAGCTATTGGAAACATAGCCATCTGGAGCTGCGCATGCCTGAGTGGTTACAGCCGGGTCACCGTAGCCGTCGTTGTCGGCATCGCGGTAAAATGTTGGTTTTACAGGCGCCGCACTGCACTCCTGCCAGATACAGCCTCTGCAGGTCTGTGTTCCCTCACCGCATGCGCCGGGGCACGCACGAGTAGCGCCTTCCTGATTTACTGTCGGATCTGAATCATTGCAATCGACACTGTTGGCAACATAGCCCGCAGGAGCCGTGCATGCCTGTGTGGTTACAGCCAGGTTGCCAAAACCGTCATTGTCGGCATCGTGATAGAATATTGTCGGTTCATTTTGCGAAAAACACTCCTGCCAGATACCGTTTGCGCACGTTTGTGTGCCATCACCGCATGGGCCGCAGGAACGAGTAGCTCCTTCCTGACATAGGGGAGCAGTGGCAACATCTACAACGATGGAGCCGCTGTTGTTCTCTTCATTTGACTCAGGTATACTGTTATACAAGGTGCCGTCAAACATAGACATGGGATCAACCACAAGGTAAAGCCTGTAAGATCCTGCGGCGAGTGTCAATGGCAGCACTGCAATCTCCTCTTCACCTGCTCCGATATGCGCTATAACCGCAGTGGCAAGAGGATCTGAGCTGCCGACGGGATTTTCTCCGTAAATCGCAACCTGTATCTCATCAGCAGCAGCGCGACCGATATTCTGCACAATCGCCTGAACGGTGAACTGCTCATCGCTTACTGTCGCTGCCGGCACGGTCGTTATACCATCACTTTTAAAAACAAGGTCGGGGGCCCGCACCACGTTCTGGATACAGGCAATATTATTGCTATCATCTGTCTCGATAACACCCGCTGCCGGACAAGCAGCTACGCACAAACTCTGCGCTGAAGCAAACCTGGTTGCATCAATATTCAGGAACGTAAAATCAACAAAACCGCTATGTGGCACGGACTCAACCGGCGTCAGAGCGACAAGCCCAGCATGGCTGCGCGGATCGCCATTGTATAATGCCAATGCGGCATTAGCCTCAACAGTGCCTAAATTTTTCACCTGCACGGTTATGGTCATTTTATCGCCGACAACAGGAGCTAACGGATCGATATGAATACTGCTATTGTCCACCGCAAAATCAACCGTACTGTCGGGGATGGCTACCGTCAGGGTTTTTTTGATCTGGTTATTGGTTTCATCGTCTTCTTTAATAAGATTATCCGGGTCTGCAACCACATAAATATCATGGCTGCCGCCCCAGCCTGCCGTGTTCCGGTTCACCGTAATCCAGGCAGTATGTCCCGGGCCAAGCAGCGGCACAGTAACTTCCGGCACCATAAGCTTACCTGCCGGACCGACTGCCTCTTCATACATTCTAATCTTTACATTGCTTATTACCGATGTGCCCGTGTTGGTAACACCGCACCGGATTGCGACCTCATCGCCAAGCATGGGCTGAACAGGGTCAAATGTAAACAGTTCAGGAGCTGCCGCAAGGTCAAGACGCACTGTATTGCCCACCCCCCCCACCGCCGGAAAAACTGTCAGGCTCTGATAGCCATCATTATTGTTTTCATCGGCTTCAGCAATAGTATTACCGTCATCGGCATATACATGGAGCTGATAGGTTCCGGCATTCAGGGTTACATCCTCGACGGCAAACACTCTGTTTGTATCGCCGAGGAGGGTCATCGTCTGGCTGCCAAGAGGGGTTACTGCACCATGCGAATTTACCGCACACATGGATACGGGGAAATTAGCCGCAGTTTGAGTACCGATATTGCTTATCTTTGACGTTATCGTAAACAGCTCGCCCTGCCGTGGGTATGGGTTTGAGAAGGTGATTTCCGATGACGCCACCAAAAGGTCTATTCCGTCAACAACGCCTGCACCCCCGACTCGAATGTGCCGCGCCGCCTTGTTATTGGCAATGCTTGCCTCTGTAAGATCACCATCGGGATCAACCCACACATACAGATCATGGTCGCCGGGAGAAAGGGGAAGCGTAAAGGAAGTAATGCCGGTTCCCCCGCCATCGATCCGAGGAAAGGTCTGGCGTAAGAGTTCCTGGCCGTTGTGCGCCGGATCGCCGTCATACAGGGCTACCCGCACATAGCCGATGCCGGTTTCACCGAGATTATGAACATAAGCAACCACATCAAACGTCTCATAGCTCAGCGGGCTTGCATTACTGAAGGCGATGTCCGCTGGACTTATCGCAAGGTCGGGCGTGGTGCTCCCGGTAAATGCTTTTGAAGCGATATTGTCGGCATAGGTTGCTTCAGCAAAAAACTCGCCGTTTTCATTCGTAACAACATACACTGTTTTATTTCCTGCGGTAAACGGCAGTTGCCCATACCAGGAAACCGTCTGGCTGCTGCCAGCCTGCAACTGCCTGATATCCGCTGCGCCCAGAAGCACACCGCCACTACCGACAGTGGCGGCACCCAGGTAAAATTTTGCTTTCGTGGATATCTCAGTGCCGACAACACCCGTGCTGCTCACCGTGGCGCTGATGCGAACACTCTGCCCACCTCCAGGAATTGATGGCGACAGCTGTATCGAAGCTGAATCAATGGTCAGATTGGGCAAGTCGACGCTAGCAGTAGATGCCAGCGCCCCCAGGGCAAGGGCTGTAGCGACAGGATCATCCTCCCAGCTGCCGTTGCCCTGCTGAACATCAAAAAGATACTTACGAGCCCCAAAAATTGCGCTGACATTGCCACCTGCCGCAATAAGTGCGCGAACCGCAAGGGCAGTCGTTATGACCGGGCTTGCATCGGGGCTTACAAAACTGCCATCGTCTTGTTTGAAGGAATAGAGAAAAGCGACGGCATTATCTATATATGGTTTAAGATTAGCGTAGTGAGGGACAAAACTGCTGAGCATCTGCACGGCATATGCGGTGAGATATAAATTTCCATCATCCTCTTTCCTTCCACCATCACCCCACGAAACCGGAAAAAGAAAACTAAAGCTCCCGTCCCAGTTCTGATTTTGCGTAAGACAAGAAAAAAGTTTGCCGATGACTTGCTGATCAGTCACCCCTGCTTTATCAAGAGCTTGAGCTGCAAGAAGGCTGTCGAAACCCGAGCTTGGATAATTCGCGGCGAAGCCGAAGCCGCCGTCGGGATTTTGAAAACTGAGAAGCAGGGTAACATCATCCTGTATCGATCTGCCTGCTCCGGCCAGTGAAACAATTTTTCTGCTCAAATGATCAGTACAGTTATCATGGGCGTTTTGAAGAAATAAAAGCCCGTTTTCATATGATGATCCGGTTTCACCGATTTCCTTCAGTGCATCGACCACAGTTGCGGTTTCTCGCACAACATCAGTACCCCAGGTTCCGTTATCTGGATTCTGAGTGACATCAAGCCACAAAAGGCCTCTCGCAATGGGAGCACTTTCGGCTGTCGCGTTTTCGGGCATCAGGGCTACACACATTAAAATCATGCCTATTGCCACTGCAACGTATCGAAGGGTGTGTTTCATAAAAAATAAACTCCTGCTATGTAGTCGCGTATTAAAAAAAACAGTTGCGCATGCATGTAAAGAATGCATCTGCCATATAATTAGATGTGCTTTTACGAAGAATAGACGGTGAGTCGGAAAGAAGATTAAACGAGATATTTCCACTCCCCCCAGGGGCACTATCCCAAAAAAAATCTGAAAACTATTTCCCTGAATACTGAATTTTTTTGTTTATACATAAAACGCTGCTAAAAACGTAGCTCCTTATACCAAAATACTTTTCAGAATGATATAGGTACAAATACTCAATTTGCACTAGGTATAAGTACTCATTGACAGTGAGTATAAATACTCATGCCGAATAGGTAATTTGAGGTTGCAGGCTGCCCTTTTTTAATGAAATCTTGATATGTTAACATCAAAAAAAGGCCTTTTGGGTGGCCACATTTTTGTCCAAATTTTGTTTTTTTTAATAACGATGGGCAACCGCCCATTGAACGGATCAACGAATTCATTCAGGGCCTGAATATTTATTTGCCACCGGATGAGTTTGGGGATATAGTTCAAAAAATGCCCTGAAAATATGCATGCAGACATGCTTTTCATCTTTTTCCTCTCTTGACGGGAGGGTATGAAGGAGTGGGTGTCTGCAACAGATAGTTTTAAAAGTGACGCCCTATCAGAACTATATGCCCCACCATATAAAAAGGAAACTACATCGGTGAAACTCATAAACTGGAATTTGAGAAAAAATTTTCTTATCCCCACACTGACCTTAATCATCGTGGGCATGGGCTTTTCAACTATCTTGTCCTATGTGCGCACACGCAACATGATGAACGAAAGCGCCATAGATCAGATGACCCAGATGAGCGCCATGGCGACAAAAAATATGGATTCCTGGATCCAGGACCGAAAAATTGAAGTTTCCAACTGGGCCACTGAGCAGGTTTTCGCAGAGGCTTTAACCGCATCGGATCTGGGCCGCGAAACCCGCTTGATCGTCAACGACCAGTTCGAGGCATTCAAAAAAAATGCCGCCTATTATGATGTCATCGCTCTTGCCGACAAAAAAGGTGAACTTGTAGCATCAACAAACAAAGATATCCTGGTCGGAAAAACCAACGTTGCTGAGCAACCTTTTTTTAAGCAGGCGCTTGCAGGCAGGCAGACAATTTCCGATGCTCTCATATCAAAGATAAGCGGCAAGCCCTACTTTGCCATCGCAACCCCTGTTTTCTCTCTGGATAAAACAGAAACGCTCGGGGCGCTTATAGGCGTTATCGACATTGAGTATCTGAGCAGCCAGTTCATCGAGCCCATCAAGATCGGAAAAACCGGCTATGCCTATATATTGAATACCGCCGGCCTGACCATTGCGCACCCGGACAAAAGCAAAATCATGCAGACAAACCTCGGCTCAACAGAGTTCGGCAGGAATATCATCGGCAGAAAAGAGGGCAGCATAGAGTATGTGCTTGATGGCGAGAAGGCCATTGCCATATTCGACGGGATAAAAAATCCGGAATGGATCGTAGTGGTAACGGTATCGGCAAATGAGTTGTTTGCCGCTGCTCACAGCATACGCAGCATGAATTTCATGATCAGCGCCATAACGCTCATCATCATCGGCTTCCTGCTTTTCTTATTGACTCAAAAAATGAACGATAGCCTAAACCGCATTATCAAGGGCCTCTCCGACTCGTCCGTTCAAGTGGAGTCGGGCGCCGAGCAGGTGGCTGCCTCAAGCCATTCACTTGCACAGGGTTCAAACGAACAGGCCTCATCTATTGAAGAAACATCTGCCTCCATCGAAGAGCTCTCCGCCATGACCAAGCAAAATGCGGCCAATGCCGCACAGGCGACCACCATGGCCGAAAAAGCGTTCGAGGCAGCAACCCGGGGCTCTGAGGCCATGGAGCGAATGTCAGGATCGATGCGCAATATCAAAACCTCATCGGACCAGACAGCAAAAATACTCAGGACCATCAACGAGATAGCCTTTCAGACCAATTTGCTGGCCCTCAACGCGGCGGTTGAAGCGGCTCGCGCCGGTGAGGCGGGAAGAGGCTTTGCCGTGGTGGCCGAAGAAGTCCGCAATCTTGCCAGGCGCTCTGCTGAAGCAGCCCAGAATACAGCAGAGCTTATCGAAGAATCCCAGCAGTATGCCGACTCAGGTGTTGCTGCGCTGCAGGAAACCTCTTCGACTCTTGCCGACATCGTCCAGAGCATTCAGCAAGTCAGGCAGCTCAACAGCGAAGTTGCAGGGGCAAGCAGGGAGCAGGCCGAAGGCATCGGCCAGATCAGCTCAGCCATCTCACAGATGGAACAAGTTACCCAGAGCAATGCGGCGCATTCGGAAGAATCGGCAGCAGCCAGCCAGGAACTCTCCAATCAGGCACATAAACTCAATATGATGATAGAGGAATTAATTGTCATAATCCATGGCTCATCAGGCCTGCGGGCACGCTCGGGCCCAGACAGTCCGGCCGGCTTAGCGGCACGGACACAGGCAATACTGCCGAAACTGCTGCCTCGCACTATAAGCAAACGGCAACTCAGGTAGCGAAGGTTCATGGGGCACGGAGAAAGTTTGCTGATCGTTTTACGTTAACAACCAACAATGACGTCCTCGTAAAAAGTCGCCCTCCGCAGAGAAAAAACGGTGTCAATTGCTTTGTAACTATTAGATATTTCTTGATACCGGCTTTTGCAGGTATGACGTTTTTGTTGAATTTTAGAGTTTTCCCAGACCATCAACCATCAAAACGAACAGGCTCAGCCCTGCGCCGCTTCAAGCTGCTCAATCTCGGCAAGGCGGGCATCAAACACCGTCTGCTGTGATTCAAGCTCAACGGTCAGGCGGTCAAGCTCCACATACATTTCATCAATTGCCTGCCGGCAGGGCTGCAAGGCCTGCGATATCTCCGCAATGCGGGCGCCATTCTGGGCCTGCGCTGCATCCTGCATGGCGCAGTATAAGCTGTTCAGCTCGGCCTCACGCGTCTCAATATCAGCTTCGACATCGGCCATGCGCTCCTCCAGCGGACGCAGCACCCTGGCTCGCTCGGTAAAAAAATCCGAGCGGACCCGGCGAAGCTCTTTTTTGTTAAGCTTTTCGGCCTGCCCCTGAGCCGCGCCCGTTTGGTTCTCAAGCCTTCGCGGAATATTCTCATCATCGCCCCAGCCGCCCTTTTCAAGAAACCACTGGTAGCTGCCCTCAAACACATAGGGCATCTCATCCTGAAACACTATAAGACGCTGGGCAAGAGCATGCAGAAACATCTCATTGTGTGTGACCATCACGACAGCACCCTCAAAGCTGTCAAGGGCCGCAACAAGGGCGTCGCATGATTCCATGTCAAGATGATTGGTGGGCTCGTCCAGAAGCAGCAGATTCACGGGCGTGGCAAGTATCTTTGCCAGCAGCACGCGGCTGCGCTCACCTCCAGACAAAACGCTTATTTTTTTGAGGGCTGCATCGCCTTCAAACATCATTGATCCGCAGAGATTACGGGCAAGCTGGCTGTCAACATCAGGGGCGGCATACAGAACCTCCTGCTCGACCGTCCGGGTATCGACAAGCGTTTTAATATTGGTCTGCTCAAAAAAACCGGCCGTCACATTGGGGTTGGCGGTAATCTCGCCGGCCTGCGGCGCAAGCGCCCCGGCAAGCAGTTTCAGCAGTGTTGTTTTGCCCTTGCCGTTTCTGCCGACAACGCATATCCGGTCGCCTGCGGCAATGCTGATTGAAAAATTCCTGATAAGTATCTGGCCGGCAGTATAGCCGAAGGACATGTCACGCACCGACATCATATACTTGCTGCTGAAGGGCTTTTCGCGAAAAGAAAAATCAAGGTCCTTGATCTCTTCCAAACGGTCGCGGCTGCCCATTTTTGCAAGACTTTTTACGCGCGACTGCACCATGCCGGCAAGACGTGCCTTGGCGCGGAAGCGGGAAATGAAAAGCTCTATTTCTTTTTTGCGCCGCTCGTCATTGATGCGCGTCTTTTCATACACCTCCTCCTCCATGGCAAGCTGGGAATAATAGGTTTCCGTGTTGCCCGGAATCTTCCGGACCCGGCGGCGGTGAATGCCCACCACATGGGTTACAATTTTATCCATGAAACCGCGATCATGCGTAATCAGCATCAGCTCATGGGGCCATGACAGCAGGAAACCCTCTATCCAGCGAATCGATGTGATGTCAAGATAGTTGGTCGGCTCGTCAAGAAGCAGCAGGTCTGGCTCAGACACCAGCACCTTTGTCAGGTTCAGACGCACCTGGTAGCCGCCTGAAAATTCCGAAGGAGGTCGCTGCATATCGCTGGCGGAAAAACCAAGCCCAGCAAGAATCTTTTCTACCTTCCAGTGATTATGCCTGTCTTCTTCAGACAGGCCCCTGCAGCCTTCGCGAAGCACCGTGCTTTCGGTAAAATCCAGATGCTGCCGCACATAGCCGATCCGGTAGCCGCGGGGTATGACAACCGATCCCTCATCGGCATGCTCATCACCCGTGATAATGCGGAATATCGTAGTCTTGCCGTGGCCGTTGCGCCCGACAAGGCCCACGCGCTCGCGCTGCCCGAGCTTGAAGCTTGCCTCTTCAAACAGAGCCTGGCCGCCGTAACTTTTTGAAAGATTTTCAATGCTTATCATAGATCTTTATGCACATACATCAGGTTTAGGGCAGGCACGGGAGCCTGCCCCTACAATCTTCAATTGTGAATCCTAAATCTTGAATTAAATATTTTCTAACCGTAGGGGAGGGGTTTATCCCCTCCCGAGGGCGGGCATAAAGCCCGCCCCTACATTAAAATTTTAAACCGTTTCTATCTTGTCCGCCGCAGCGGATACCCCTACGACACACCCCGGGCGCGAAGACTAAGCTCCTGCGATCCTGCCACCTGAACCCTAATTTTTATGCCCTGAAGATTTTAGCCAAAAGGCTATTTTGTTATATATTTAATAACATACACTTTATCGCCCCGCCGCACATGGCGATCGGCTTTTACAGCAACCAAAGCGCCCTTGCATGCCCGGTCAACCCGCATGCGGTTTATTTCTATGGACTCTACCTTTTGAGAAAATACGCCCGTGGTTGCACCCTGAAACATAATCTCATCGCCCGGGGCAAATTCGTTGCTCTCGACGCGTATCTCGGCAGCCCCATGTTGCTTATAAAAATTGGTGACTAAACCCGCATACTCCTTGCGCGTAGTTGCCGTGCCGCCTTCAGTATTATGCCACTGGTCAATGGGCTTACCCAGATAGAACCCGGAAGAGAATCCGCGATTATATACTCGCGCAAGCTTCTCCATCTGCTCTTTTTTGAGCTCGTCGAAGCGGATCTTGAAATCGCGTGCTCGCCGGTGATCGAAATAAAAATCCACCACCCTGCGGTAAGCCGCGGTCGTAATTGCCACGTATTCGGGGCTGCGGTTGCGGCCTTCAATCTTCAAGCTTGCAACCCCCGCAGCAAGAAGCTTCTCGATAAAGGGAAGCGTGCATAAATCTTTGGGGCTCAAAATATAATTATTACCAAGGGCAAGCTCATGGCCCCGCAGCACGTCGCGCACGATGAACTCGCGCCTGCACGTCTGAAGGCATTCGCCGCGATTGGCCGATTTGCCATGCTCAAACTGCGAAAGAAAGCAGCGGCCGCTCACCGACACACACATGGCGCCGTGGGCAAACACCTCAATCTCAATTTCCCGGGC
>CAIWCT010000246.1 GCA_903911225.1 uncultured delta proteobacterium | reverse complement strand
TTACTTAGGGTTCAAGGTTGTTGATCGTTGATTGTTCATAGTTTTTCGTTAACAACCAACAATCAACGATGAACGACAAACAATTTCGACCTTTGGCCTTTGAACTTTGAACTTTGAACCCTGAGCCCTGAAACCTGCCCCCTGAACCCTAAAGACTGATCCCTGTGACCTGCTCTACCGCTTCAATCCTCCACCGGCTCCACGAATTCCAGCAGCACGCCGCCCGTGTCCTGGGGGTTGAAATAGGCAACCTTGCTTCGCTTCATATCCAGTATGCCGTCTTTGGTCACATGCCCGAGGCGTACGCCTTTCTGGGCCATCAGCTCGACGGCTTTGTTCAGGTCAGTCACAATGAAGGCGATATGGTTGATGCCTGTCGGGGGGTTGCCGATGAAGTCTTTGAAAGTATCCGATATGGGCTGTATCAGCTCAAACTCCATGCCGCCGACGGGCACGAAGGTAAACCTGGTTTCGGCATCCGCCACATCCCAGGGCGGCACTACCCGCACATCCTGCTCATCGATATCATAGAGCTTGCGGTACAGCTCTGTTGAGGCTTTCACATCATCAACAATGACCCCTATATGGCGAACCTTCACGATCAGATCGCTTATTTTCATGCTGTCCCTTTCAATAAAATTATTTTAATATTATATATCGATAAGGTACCATATGCAAATTGGTTGCGCAACCGGGAGCGCGCTTTGATTTTGGATTTTGGAATGCGGATTTTGGATTGCCCGTGTAGTTTAGACTTTGGAATGTGGAATGCGGATTTTGGAATGCCGGTGTAGTTTAGGTTTTTAAATCCAAAATCCGCAATCCAAAATCCAAAATTCCAGGTCAGTTGAGGAGGCCTATGAAACAAATACTGATTGTGATGCTCCTGCTCTCTACGGCATGTACTTCTGCTGCTCGTGCCGGACAGGTGCCTGATACGGGCCAAACGAAATGCTATGGTATGACAGGCGAGATTGCCTGCCCGGAACCGGGCGAGCCGTTTTATGGTCAGGATGCCCAGCGCGGCGCTGGGCAGCGCTCGTTTGTAAAGCTTAACGCACAGGGGCAGGCATTGCCAGATAATGCCTCAACCTGGAGCATGGTGCGCGACACGGTGACCGGGCTTGTCTGGGAGGTGAAGGACAGCCGTGACGGCACGGCCGACTATGACAACCCCCATGATGCCGACAACAGCTATACCTGGTATGAGGATAATGCATCGCGCAATGGCGGTGATCCGGGCATGCCGGGCACGGCAACTGACACGAGCGATTTTATTGAAGCTTTGAACAGCCGGTCTTTTGGCGGCTATAGCGACTGGCGTCTGCCCAGCGCAAAAGAGCTTATCTGGGTTCTTGACCGTGGGACGGACGGCCCGCCGTATATCAGTTCGTTTTATTTTCCCAGCACAGCTGATGAATACTGGACCGCCACGACCGACCCGAGCGGCAGCAGCCGCTGCGCTACCGTGACTCTTGCAATCGGTATGATGAATTATCCGGGCAAGACGGGGGCCTATGCAGCCATGGCCGTGCGCGGAGCATCATCGCCTGCCCAGTTCCATAATAATGGCGACGGTACGGTGAGCGATCTCACAAACGGGCTTATGTGGCAGAAGGAAAGCGTTCAGGGCATTTCCTGGCAAGACGGTCTTGCCTACTGCAGCGGCCTGCAATTGGGCGGCTACAGCGACTGGCGCCTGCCTGATGTCAATGAGCTTATTTCTCTTGTCGATTATTCAAAAGCATCACCGTCCATTGACGAGCAGTACTTTACCAATACGGCTTATCATTACTGGTCTTCAACCACCTATCCAGCAGATCCAGGGAAAGCATACCATGTATGCTTTCTGCGGGGCAGGACTGAGGTGTATACTAAGTCGGATCAGGGGAGTTTAAGCCATCTGCGGGCTGTGAGGGATATTATTGTAGACAATAGTTCAACCACAACGACTGTGCCCGGCAAGGGCTGCCCTGTCGAGAAACTCTATGGCGAGCATGCACCTCAAACCCAGCTGCTGCGCAACTACCGCGACGAGGTGCTGGCTTCATCAGGGCCAGGCAGATTGCTCATAGTTTTTTATAACCGCATAAGCCCGATGGTGAGCCGGTATATGGCCAGCCAATCGTTTAAAATGATTGTGCGGGCAGCATGCGACTCCATAATTGAGGTGCTGGAAAAACCCGTCTTCAGCTTTAAGAAACCTGCTCCAGCCGGCAAAAAAAATCTAAACTGATAACTGCCTGTGCAGACGGCTTGGAAACGGCAGTGCCTGAGATATCGTCTATGCTTTCAGTTGTACCTGTTGAAAAAAACTTGCTTTTTAGACCAAAGCAAACTGCAGGCATTGTTTTTTTGCTTATATCTGCAATATGCTGAAAAAACATGGTTTTTTTGGTGCTCACAATTTGAGCAAACAGAACAATACCTCTATATTGCAGCCTTCCTGTGAGGTTTTCAATAAGGTTTTCCACAGGTTGTCGACATTGTTTGTGGATTGCCCAGAGCAGGGCATATCTTGTGATGGTGCCGGTGTTTTTTAATAGATATTGTGCTACTGCTTATTTGATCGACGGACAATAATTAGTAGCTACGAAGGTAGCGAGAGGTCGGAGGTCGGAGGTCGGAGGTCGGAGGTCGGAGGTCGGAGGTCGGAGGTCGG
>CAIWCT010000245.1 GCA_903911225.1 uncultured delta proteobacterium | reverse complement strand
GCGCTTACAACTACGCAGCCTATCTGCTTGCCGATCAGAACGGCAATTCGGTGCAAGTAGCCAAATACGCTGGCCTCGACCGGGTTGATTTGCAGGAGAGCAAGGACTACGGCTTCTGTTGTCTGGTCAAAACCTGCAAGCAGGTGCTCGACAGGCTGGAAGGGGTGGAAAACCGTAACATCACCAAAATCACCCCCCGTGAGCGCATCAATCGCACTCTATGGAACAAGGTTGCGCTGCGCGAGGCGGTCATCAACGCCATCATCCATAATGATTACAGCACCGAGCTGGTGCCAAAATTTGAAATTTTCCCCGACCGGTTGGAAATCACCTCTGCCGGCGCCATCCACCCCGGCAAAGAGCAGGACGATTTTTTTGCCGGTTACTCCATGCCCCGCAATAAAACCCTGATGCGGGTGTTCAAGGATCTTGAAATGGTGGAATATCTGGGCTCCGGTATGCCGCGCATTCTCAAGGCCTACCCCCGCAAGGCCTATACCTTTGCAACTCATTTTATACGTACTACCTTCCCCATATCTACGGAGGCGCTGGAGCTTGAACAGGAAGTGGCGCAAGGCGAAGCAAAAACGCCGGTAAAACGTCGAAGAAAAGTTCGGAGAAACGTCGGGGAAAAGTTCGGAGAAACGTCGGGGAAAAGTTCGGAGAAACGTCGGAGAAAAGTTCGGAGAAAAAGGATGGTTCACCGAAAAGTTCACCAAAAACGCCGGTAAAAACGCCGGTAAAAACGCCGGTAAAAACGCCGGTAAAAACGCCAGAACTCATCCTGGCAATACTGACAGAAAACCCGACCATAACCCTGGCCGAAGTCGCCCAAAACATGGATAAATCCCTCCGTGCCGTCGAACGGGCGTGCGCTAAACTGGTCGAGCAAGGCAAACTCCGGTATGTTGGGCCTAAGAAAGGCGGACATTGGGAAGTAATCGTAGGCAGGACAAAGTGAAGCGTGTCCGGCAAAGGAATTGAAAGTTCGGTGAAAAGTTCGGAGAAAAAGGACGGTTCACCAAAAAGTTCACCGATAAGTTCATTGAAAAGTTCACCAAAAACCAAGAGGGTAGGTTGGGCAAAGCGGAGCGTGCCCAACGATATTGAAGCCAATTAAAGAAAGCTGGGCACACTTCGTTTTCCCAGCCTGCGGCTGACTACAAACTGAATTCCAGATTCTGGCTTTTATTTTCAGGGGTATGTTGCAAATACAGAAGAGGCAGTAATGGAGCCGGTATCCATTAATTTATTCCACATTTGATAAGTAAGGATCTTTTATGGAAAAAACCACAGAGGGAATCTGTGAGATGTGCGGACATCATGTTAAGATGCGGCAGAAAGCACATATTGTTTCAGAATCTAAAAAATCTGATCCTAATTTACTTATGCTCTGCCCGACATGTCACCTGATGTTTGACACGCACCTTAAACCAAAAATTTTTAAAGCTCTCACGCAGAGCGGCATCAAGGGGCTGCCTAAATCATGGGAAACGTCAATATATGAACAGGCTTTTAAGGCTTCACAAGTAGCTAGGGCAAAGCAAAAAGACTTAGTAAAAACAGCAAGAGGCTAGAAAATTAATAGGTAGCTGCTTCTTCTTCTCCTGAATAATAAAGTTCTGAGCAGTGATTTTAGCCTGTGGGTCGCTAAAACTTAACCTTAATGCTGGCGAATACAATTGGTGGGTTTCATCGGCTGTGGCGGACTGTACCCACCCTGCGACTCAAGCATTTAAATGAAACGGTCACAAATACTACAGGAACAGTTACATGGTACAAACCCGAGAACCAGCACGTCCAGGCGCAACGGCAAGAGTCGAATATATCACCGCTGAAGGATACCGCCGCCTTGAGGAAGAGGCCAGTTTTTTATGGAACACAAAGCGGCCGCAGGTTGTCAGCGCCCTTGCCGATGCGGCGGCAGAAGGGGACCGCTCGGAAAATGCCGAGTATATCTACCGCAAGCGGCAGGTTGCTGAAATTGACCGCAGGCTTCGCTTTTTGGGCCAAAGAATGGATGCCCTCACTATGGTGGCGGAAAAACCCAGGGATGACGGTCGTGTTTATTTCGGCTGTTATGTGACTGTTGAGGACGAAGTTGGCGAAGCGAAACGCTATCGCATCGTCGGCGCCGACGAGTGGGACACCAGCCGCTCCGAAATCAGCATGGACTCGCCCATGGGCAGAGCCCTGCTCGGCAAGCGCGTGGATGATGAAGTGCTGGTGAAACGACCCAAAGGAGATATTTATCTGACCATAGTTGATGTGTCGGTGGATCCATAGCGTGTTTTTAACGGGTGACATGATCAGTGCAATATTTGCTACTTGCATTCCGGGTTGAAAAAAATTATATTAAACTTATATTATATAAGATATGTACAACATCGACTGGAAACCCAAAGCGCGATGAGCACACCTACTAATATTCAGACTATTATGCAAAACGGCAAGCCTGCATTTGTGGTGATCCCGTATAAAGAATTTAAAAAAATGCTTTCTGGAAAACCGCGTATTCCGCAGGGGGATGCTGTACCTCATGAAGTCATCAGCCTGACGGTGCGCAAGGGGTATACACTGTTGCGTGCATGGCGGGAGTATCTGGGGCTCACGCAGGTTGAGGTTGCACGCATTGCGGGCATTACGCAGGCAGCGCTTTCACAAATGGAAACCGGAGAGAAACGCCTGCGCAAGGCCACTCGCGAAAAACTTGCGAACGCCATGGGGGTGAGCCCTGAACAGGTTGTTTGAGCTTTTGTGACAGGCGGATACGCGTTTCGGTTTAAATTTTTATAATGCTGTCCTCGTAAAGGTAACAGATAAGGGCCGACACATTTGACGGAATTGCTCACAGAGCTGAAAGGGTTTTTAAAATATCCTTTAAATAGCGTTTCAACATTGTTGAACTGCCGAACCATTGACGTATTGCCCGAAATTACGGAATTACAGGGAATATGAAATGAAGCGCAAATTAAGAATCTATACAGACACCTCTGTAATCGGCGGATGCTTTGATGTTGAGTTTAAACTGTGGTCAAACAAGCTGATAAAGGAATTTAAGGAGGGGGTGCATATTCCTGTAATATCGGAACTGATACAGGCGGAGATCAGTCTTGCGCCTCAGGAAGTCCGGCAGATGCTGCTTGAT
>CAIWCT010000244.1 GCA_903911225.1 uncultured delta proteobacterium | reverse complement strand
GGTTGTTCTCCTTTTAAAAAAACTGTACCATAGCAGTATGATCGCTGTTATATGTTTTTTTGTTTTCTAATATTTTTTTGTCAAAGAACGCTTATATTGCCCCGGCTCACTGTAATTACGACACAGTCTCAGGGGAGAAGGAACTCTTGAATGAACAGTATTGAGTCTATCCTGGTCTTTTCAGATAGTCGTCCTATTAATCCCTTTCATCAAGAATTGCTGGCCCATCTGCAAATGCTGAATGCGGTACGATCTTCACGCCCATGCGGACCCGTGTGTGCGCATGCAGAAGTGTTTCCAGCTTTTCGATGAATTTTTTCTGTATTTTCATTTCATCAAAAAAGAGGTTTTCCCGGACTTCAAGAATCACATCGGCTTTTTCGCGTGAGCCCTCGCGGTAGAGATGAAGCCGGATGTTGGTGTCAATTCCTTCGGCAGCAAGAATAGCCCGAATACGTCCAGGTGAGACGCTTGTGCCTTTTATTTTAACGGTATCATCTGTACGGCCGTACACGTCTTCGAGGCGTACATGCGTACGTCCGCAGGAACACAGGCCGTCTTTAATCATGGCGATATCGCCGGTACGGTAGCGGATGAGGGGGAATGCCTCACGCATGAGCGTTGTAATGACGAGTTCGCCTTTTTGCCCGGGGCCGAGCACGGCGCCGGTCGACGGGTTGATTATTTCCGGAATAAAAAAATCCTCATATACGTGCAGGCCGTCATGGGCTGTGCATTCTCCTGCAATGCCCGGCCCCATGACCACACTTGACCCGTAGCTGTTGAACACCTCAACGCCAAGCCGCTGCGATACGCGTGCACGCACGTCAGGGCTTAGTCTTTCGCCGCCCAGTATTGCCCGGCGAAGGCGCAGGGATTTCGTATTGATGCAGAGCTGCTCAAGTTTATCCATCAGAATGAGGGCATAGCCGGGCGTGCAGGCTATGACCGACGTCAGGTAGTGCTGCATGATAACGGCCTGCTCTTCGGTATTGCCGATGTCGGCCGGGATAACCGACGATCCGATAAGCTCGGCAGCTGCATGAAAGCCGAAGCCGCCGGTCATGAGGCCGTAGCGGAATGCTATCTGAATCACATCGTCTGAGGTCATGCCGGTGCCGACAAGGAAGCGGGCCATGAGCCGCGCCCATGCTTTCAGATCGCCTGCGGTATAGCCCGTGACAATTGCGTTGCGGGCCCTGCTGCCTGAAGACGTATGAATGCGCACAACTTCCCGCAGCGGCACGGCAAACATGTCGTAGGGATAGCCTTTTTCAAGATCCTCCCGCGTGGTAAACGGCAAATCCGCAATGCCCTTAAGCGAGCCGATGTTCTCGGGCAGTATGCCTGCAGCATCAAATGCCCTGCGGTAATGAGCAACATTCAGATATGCTCTGTTAAGAGTCGACTGAAGTCTTTCAATCTGCAGGCGTTCAAGCTCCTGCCTCGGCATGGTCTCATAGGCCTGTTCGAACATCATAGGATATCTCCTCCCAGGTATGCATCCAGGACCCTCTGGTCACTGCGGATTTGGTTCGGCGTGCCCGACATGAGCACTTTGCCTTCAGTCATGACGACTATACGATTGCATATATCCATGATAAGATTCATGTCATGCTCAATTATCACAACGGTCAGCTGCAGGCTCGATTTGAGACGGGCAATTAGGCCGGAGAGCTCCTGCGTCTCCCTGGGGTTCATGCCTGCAGCCGGTTCATCAAGAAAAATGATAGCCGGCTTTGATATCAGGGCGCGGGCGATTTCAACCCTGCGCTGGTTGCCGTAGGAAAGGCTTACCGCAGGCTGCGGTGCCTTATCGGCAATCCCCAGAAGTTCAAGAAGAGCGAAAGCTTCTTCTTTCAACAAGCGCTCCTCGCACCGCTTGCCACTGGTTGACAGCATGCTGCACCAGTATCCGGCCTTGAGCCGTATGTGGCCTCCAACCATGACATTTTCAAGCACGCTCATATCGCGGAAAATCTCAAGGTTCTGAAATGTTCGAGCCATGCCGAGCTTGACCCTGCGGTGCGGCTTCAGCCGTGTTATCTGCCTTCCCTGGAGCGTAAGTGTTCCTGTGTCCGGGAAAAAGAGCCCGGTCAGCACATTAAAGAGCGTTGTCTTCCCGGCGCCGTTGGGCCCGATAACGCCAAGTATTTCGCCCCCGAGCACCTCAATTGAGACATCGCAGAGCGCTTGTATTCCCATAAAGTGCTTGGAGATGCCTTGAGCCTGCAGCATTATTCCCACACCTCCCTGTAGCCCTTGCCAAGATAGGCGCGCTGTATCTCATTGCTCTCACGCAGTTCACTTGTCGGTCCTTCCATGACGACGCGGCCGGTCTCGATAACATAGCCCCGGTGCGCAAGTTTCAGCGCAAGCTTTGCGTTTTGCTCAACCAAAAGAATGCTTAACCCCTCATTTTTGTTCAGCAGGCCGATTTTTTCATATATCTGGCTTGTGATGATTGGGGCAAGTCCCATCGATGGTTCGTCAAGCAGCAGCATTCTGGGCCGTGCCATCAGCGTCCTGGCCATGGCCAGCATTTGCTGCTCTCCGCCGGAAAGTGTTCCGGCAAGCTGCTTTCTTCTCTTGCCAAGAATGGGAAAGAGCAGCTCCATTGTTTCAATGTCATTTTTGATCCGGGCTGAATCATTGCGGGAATATGCGCCAAGCATAAGGTTGTCGTGCACGGTCAGGCCCCTGAAGAGGCGCCGGCCCTCTGGCACATGCCCTATGCCGTTTTTAAGGATGCGCTCGGGGGGCAGGCTGCTGATCTCGGTATCGCTGAGCAGTATGCTGCCGGAGGTTGATTTTACAATGCCTGAAATTGCCCGCAGTATTGTGCTTTTGCCTGCGCCATTGCCGCCGATAAGCGCAACGATCTCTCCGGGCTTTACATGAAGGCTTGCGCCCTTCACAGCCTGTATCTGTCCGTAATAGATGTGGAGGTTCCTGACCTGGAGCATTATTTTTTTCTTCCGAACATTTCGGTAATTTTTACCCTGCCCATAATACCCTGGGGCCTGAAAATCATCATGGCCACGAGCAGTGCGCCGTAAAAAATATCCTGGTAGTCGGCAAGTGGCCTGAGGATTTCGGGCAGCAGTATAAGCAAAACAGCCCCCAGGATTGATCCAGTAATGCTCCCGATACCTCCAAGTACGACCATGGAAAGAACCATGATGGATGTATGCATATTGAATGTATGGGGATTTATGTAGGCAGTATAATGTGCGTACAGGCTTCCGGCCAGCCCGGCCCAGAAGGAGCTTGTGATGAATGCCATTGTTTTGTAGCCGTAGACATTGATGCCCATGAATGCAGCCGAGACATCATTGTCACGAATGGCGGCCCAAGCCCTGCCAATTTTTGACTGTTTGAGCGTGTACATGGTGACTATCATTACTACAAGTACGCCTGCCACAAGACCGAAGAAGCCGGGCTTGGAGTAAAGGGGCTTGCCCATTAGAGATACGGGCGGTATGCCCACAAGGCCGTCAGCGCCACCGGTAATCTCAAGGTTCAGGAACACGAGACCTATGATGATGCCGAACCCGAGGGTTACGATTGCAAGATAATCATCTTTAACGCGCAGTGACGGCAGCGCAAGACAAAGGCCGAGCAAAGAGGTGATTATACCGGATAGAAAAAATGCAGCAGGGAACCCCAAACCGTTTATCATCAGAAGCCCGCTCACATATGCCCCGATGCCGAAGAATGCCGCGTGCCCCAGGGACACAAGCCCTGCAAATCCGACGATGATATTGAGGCTCAGCGCCAGAATCGCGTAAATCCCCATCATGATGAGCACGTGGAATATATAGACACTCATTTGCGTGACCCCATGATGCCCCGCGGCAGCAGTATCAGCACAAGCACAAGTGCTATAAAGGCAAAGGCATCCTTGAAGCTTGAAGATATGTAGGCCGCGCCGAGGTTTTCAGCAATGCCCAGAACAAGGCCGCCGATGATAGCGCCGGGGATGGAACCCACGCCGCCGAGTATGGCAGCCGAGAATCCTTTTAGCCCCGGGAGCAGCCCCATGGAAGGCGATGTGGAATTATAGTAAATCGCCATCATGATGCCGGCGGCTCCGCTTAAAGCAGAGCCCAGAAGAAAAGTTATCTCGTAGGCCCGGTTCACATTAATGCCTGAAAGGCGCGCAGCATCGCTGTCCATGGCAACGGCAATAATGGCTTTTCCGTGCTTTGTCATGTTTAAAAAAAGCGTCAGTATGGCCATGAGTCCCACCGATACTGCTATAATTGCCAGCTGCAGCTGGTTGATCTGAGCGCCGTAGAAATAAAAACTTGAAGGATGAAACTCAAAGGGGAATGCTCTGTCCTCGGGCCCGAACAGGAGCCGAGCCAGGGAACTCAGAAAGATGGATGCGCCGATGGCGCTGATCAGCGGTATCAGGGGATGCATGCCCCGCAGCGGCCTGAACGCGATGCGCTCAAGCAGCACACCCAGCACACATGCAACTGCTATGCCTGCCGCCGATGCGAGCCAGATATTGCCTGTGGCCGCAAGCGTGAGCACGGCGGTGAAAGCGCCGAACATGTAAATTTCACCCTGGGCAAAATTCACAATGCCCAGAATGCCAAAAATCATGGTGTAGCCAAGAGCGACCAGCGCATAGACGCAGCCCGACACAAGGCCGTTTATCAGCTGCTGGATGAGCAAGTCACTGGACCTTTATGTATTTTCCGTTGATAACTTTAAAAATATATACGCCCTGCTTGACGACGTCGCCGTTTTTATCGAAGCTGAGTTTGCCGGTTACGCCATCGAAATCCTTAACAGAGTCAAGGTATGCCCTGATGGCGTCGGGCTCGTTGCCTTTTTTTGCAATGGCTTCCGCCACCATGCGGGTCATATCATAAGCGATGGCGGCAAACATGATATTGTTGGGCTCATCAGGATTTGCTGACACTATTTTATTATACTCGGCCTTAAACGTCTTATTTGCAGGCGTATTATAGTCTTCGTTGTATTCACTGGCATTGATATGGCCTTCGGCAGCCTTTCCCGCAAGCTCGATATACTTCGGGGCCATGTCACCGAAAACGCCCATGGATGCTCCGTTTATGCCCATTTTGGCTGCCTGGGAAATGGCGGGAGCTGTCTCCTGGAGATAGCCGGGGATGAACAGCAGGTCAAACTGCTGCTGCTTGATTTTAGTAAGCTGCGAAGAGAAGTCGCGGTCGCCCACCATGAAACTTTCCGAGATTACAACCGGTATTCCAAGATCGGTAAAATTTTTCGTGAAGAGCTCGTTGCATCCCTTGCCGTAAGGCTCATTGCTGTACAGAATGGCGACCTTTGTTGTCTTGAGTGTATCTTTGGCATACCGGGTCAGGGCCTCTGCCTGTTTGTCGATGCGCGTGCAGCCGCGGTAGATATATTCACCGGCATCGGAAATTTTTGGCGATGTTCCGTTAGGGGTAACCACCACGATTTTGCTCTGTTGCGCGACAGGAGCAACGGCAAGTACTTCGCCGCTCATCATGGGGCCGATGATGACTTTGACGTCGTCCATATTGACAAGTTTCTGAAACGTTGCAACAGCATTTTGAGGGGAGTCCATGCTGTCCTCATAGATGACTTTTATTTTTTTGCCGCCGATGCCGCCTTTGGCATTAATTTCTTTCTCAGCGATCTCGATGCCGCGCCTGGCCGGCAGGCCGTCGGATGCGCCCTGGGAAAGCCGCAAAATAGCGCCGATCTTAATCTCATCGGCAGCCCTTAAATCAGCACTGCTCATACAGAATGCCGTAACCGCCAGAGTCAGAACAAGAATCAGTTTCTTCATTTAACCCTCCCTAGAAATTGTTGTTTTGAATGAACCGGGCAGACAGAACCCATGGTTTTTGGACTTGCAAGTATAGGCTGAGGTGCGGTTGCGTGTCAACGAAAATGTCCCGGCAGAAACCAGTCCGCTGCGGCGGGGCAGGGGTGTAGAAGATTATACCCCTGCCTTAATTACTTAAAGCGCCCTGCATGTTAGTATTCGCTGAGTTGGGTTGCGGTCAATGACCGAATTGATATAATCGGCATTATTTAATAAATTTGGATTAACATCCCGTGCAATGTCGCATTGCTCATTGCATCAAGATAACACCTTCAGTCCGTCTGTCAAAAAGCCATTACTGCAATCAAGCCCAAGGGTCAAAAAGGGGTCTTGTCATGTATGGATGCCCGGCTGTTGTTTTTCCGAAGTTGATTTTATAGGCTATATTTAATCTTTAAGAACTGTTTTTTTCTCTTACTCACTCTTCGTCCAAAAATCGGCCAGCAATTCGGCCTGATCCAAAACTTTCGTCACGGAAGTTGTGTATTCACCCGTCGCGGGGTCATCAGGGGGGTATTTGTATTTGCGTAGAATGCGTTTCACCAACACGCGCAGTTGCGCTTGCACGCTTTCTTTCAGTTGCCAGTCAATAGAGGTGTTCTGCCGCACCTTCTCGACAAGTTCAAGGGCAATTTTTTTAAGCGTCTGATCGCCCAGGACTGCTTCGGCGGTTGGGTTGTCTGCCAGGGCATCAAAAAACGCCAGTTCGTCGGGCCGCATGTTCATCTTTTCGCCGCGCTGGTCAGCGGCGCGGATATCCCTGGCCAGCTGAATGAGCTCTTCAATCATCCGTGCCGAGTCAATCAACCCGTTTTGATAGCGCTTCACTGCTTCGGCCAGCATTTCGGAGAATTTCTTGGCCTGCACCAGATTCATTTTGGAACGGGTCTTTATTTCGTCATTGAGCAGGCGTTTGAGCAGTTCCAGGGCAAGGTTCTTGCGTTCCATGCCCTGAATGTCTGCCAAAAATTCATCCGACAGGATGGAAATATCGGGCTTCTTAATGCCTGCTGCGTCAAATACATCAATCACTTCGCTTGAAATAATAGCGTCATTGACTATTTGGCGAATGGCGGTTTCAATTTTTGCATTAGTGCGGGTTTTGGTCTGGTCATCGAACTTGGCAAAGCGGGCTTTGATGGCTTGAAAAAATGCCAGATCATCGCGGATTTTAAGCGCTTCGGCATGCGGCACCGCCAGCCCGAAGGCTTTTTGCAATCGGATAACATTTTCCTTGAAGCGTTCCTTGCCATTGCGGATGGCAGTGCCTTCTTTGATTTCGGTAAGTTCTGCAATATAGTTTGCCGCATCAAGGATAAAGTTGAGTTTGGCTTTGGGTTCGAGGGCAAAGTAGCGGCGGTAATCAAAACCCCTCACCTGGCCTCTCCCAGAGGGAGAGGGATTAAACATATCCACCACCACTTCATACAGTTCCTGCATTTTGGCAACGGCTTCTTCCTGATCAAAAGTAATTTTGCCTTTGCCCTGGCTGGCGGCATAGATCAGCATGGCGTTTTTCAAATCCTGGGCAATGCCGATATAATCCACCACCAGCCCGCCTTCCTTATCGCCAAAGACGCGGTTGACGCGGGCTATGGCCTGCATCAGAGTATGCCCGTTCATGGGCTTATCAACATACATGGTGTGCAGGCAGGGCGCATCAAAGCCGGTCAAAAACATATCGCGCACGATGAGCAGCCGCAGCGGGTCTTTGGGATCTTTCAGGCGGTTGCCAATGGCTTTGCGGCGTTCTTTATTGCGTATATGTTCCTGCCAGTCAAGCGGGTCGCTTGCCGAGCCGGTCATGACGATTTTAATGGCGCCCTTATCATCTTCCGGGTTGTACCAGTGCGGCCGCAGCCTGATGATTTCTTTGTGCAGTTCCACGCAGATGCGGCGGCTCATGCACACGATCATGCCTTTGCCATCCACCGCGCTCAGGCGTTGCTCGAAGTGCTGGACGAGGTCGGCAGCGATCTGCTTCAGGCGGCTAGCGCTGCCCACCACGGCTTCCTTGCTCGCCCATTTGGCAAAGCGCCGCTGGCGGTCCGTCAGCTCGTCGTCTTCGGTGACCTCTTCCACGCGCTCATCCAGCAGTTTCTGGTCGGCCTCGGAGAGTTCAATTTTAGCCAGACGGCTTTCATAGTAGATGCGCACCGTCGCACCGTCTTCCACTGCCTGCTGGATGTCGTACACATCCACATAATCGCCGAATACCGCCTGAGTGTTTTTGTCCTCCTTTTCAATCGGCGTACCCGTAAAGCCAATGAAAGAGGCATTGGGCAGAGCGTCGCGCATGTGTTTGGCAAAGCCGTCTATAAAGTCGTATTGACTGCGATGGGCTTCATCGGCAATCACTACCACATTGCGCCGATCGGTCAGTGTGGGGTATTGGCCTCCCGTTTCTTCGGGCAAAAACTTCTGGATGGTCGTAAAGACAATACCACCGGAGGCCACAGCGAGCAGTTTTTTCAGGTCATCACGGTTGGCGGCTTGCGCGGGAGTCTGGCGCAGCAGTTGCTGGCAGTTGGTGAAGGTTTCAAAAAGCTGCTGGTCAAGGTCATTGCGGTCCGTTAGCATCACAATGGTCGGGTTGTTCATTTCCGGCGCGAGCACCAGTTTACCGGCATAGAAGACCATTGAAAGACTTTTACCGCTGCCCTGAGTGTGCCAAACCACGCCCGCGCGTTTATCGCCCCTTGGTTGATGCTCGACGCTGGGCAAGCCATATACCGCCGGGTGTTCAGCTGCAAAATGCCCGTTTTCATTGGCTGAGGCGCGTATAGTGGACACAATGGCTTTATTCACAGCGAAATACTGGTGATAGGCAGCAACCTTTTTAATGGTTTGCTCTTTGGTCTTTTCAAAAACGATAAAATGGCGGATGACATCAATCAGGGTCTTTTTATTGAGCAGCCCCTTGATAAGCGGCTCCATCTCCGGCTCATGTTTTGAATCTACGGCTCGCGCGCCATCCACGCTTTTCCATTCCATAAAGCGCGAATAATCGCTGGATATGGTTCCGGCTTTGGCAAACCAGCCGTCGCTTATAATAAGAACGGCATTGGTGGTGAACAGCGAAGGGATAACCTGCATGTAGGTTTGTAGTTGGTGGAAAGCAGCTTGCACATCGGCGTTTTCATCGGCGGCGTTTTTAAGTTCAACTACCACCAACGGCAAGCCGTTAATGAACAGAACAATATCAGGCCGTTTGTTGCTATGCCCTTCGATTACGGTAAACTGATTAACCGCGAGAAATTCATTGTTCTCGGGATTGACAAAATCAACCAGCCAGACCTTATCAGTGCGCGATTTGCCATCGCCCACGCTGAATTTTACATCCACGCCCTCGGTTAGTAGGCGGTGCAAAGCTTCGTTATTGTCAATCACAGTCAACGCAGGGGTGCGCAAGGCTTTTTTGAAAGCGTCTTCACGCGCATCGGCGGGGATATGCGAATTAAGCCGGTCAATCGCAGCACGCAGGCGGGCTTGCAGAATGACTTCGGTTGACTCACGTTCCGGGCGAACGCCATTCGTCCCTACGGTGATATCAGGCCCATACAGAACGGTATAACCGGTCTCGTCGCGCAACAATTCGAGGGCGATGTGTTCGATTTCGGATTCGTACAAGCTGCTACTCATGCAACCACTCCATGAGTTTTATTTTATTACCGTCTAATTGAGTTATCAGGGAATTCCGGACAACTGAATCTGCCGCAGGATTGTTTTTATCAGTATCCCAATTCATTGGATTATTTATTATGTATTCGCGGATACGGTTGAGATCATCGTCATCCCT
>CAIWCT010000243.1 GCA_903911225.1 uncultured delta proteobacterium | reverse complement strand
TGGCCTGGGCAGTATAGTCATTCGGAAAGGCGGCGGCATGCTGTGTCCAGAGCAGCACGGCCAGTGCTGCAAGTGCAAATAAAGACAGTTTTTTCATACTTCCTCCCTCATCGGTATATTGCTGTTTTAATTTCTGAATACAAAACATGCGCATAATCTTTCGGCCATATTCCTGCTTTGTGTAGATTTATTAATTAGTTAAACTAAACTCGAGTTCCCGCTGCTTCCATTAATTCATTTTTTCTACAGATAGGATTCTTAATTATAACATCACTCAAACCAGAATGCACTTTTTTTCCAGTTTATCTGCAAAGACTTTTTTTCGCCTGCTTGAGTATTGGGTAAAGAACCTCCTCCATCCTGGCATATTCCAGTGCCGCATCTTTAGCCTTTTTGTACCAGTCAAGCACGTCGGCAGGCAAACTGGCTGAGTTATCCTGAAGAAGCGCTTCAATATATTGCAGGAGCATCAGCACAAAATAGCGCTTGTCCTGCACAAGCCAGTCGGAACCCGGCCCGCAAGATTTTTTCTTGCAAGCACAGGCATGAACATCAAAGCCTGCTTGAGCAGCAACCCTCTTGGCCCGGTCAAAGTCAAGACGGTTGAAGCCTTTCTTCTTCTGCAACATAATCAATAAAAAACCCTTCGGATTTTACTTCAGGTACTTATTATACCACTCAAGGGCTTTGCCCGCAGACAGTTTAAAATATTCACCTTCATACACATCATAATGCCGCGCGCCCTGGATTATAAAAAGCTCCTTCGGCTCGCAGGCCTTTTCATACAAAATTTTTGATTCCTCAACCGGGCAGACAATATCGCCCGTAGCACCGATAATCATGACAGGAATGTTTAACCCGGCAATATGATTCTCGGGCTTGCACTCCATGCTCTCCTTGATGGTCAGAAGCGGGAGCCGGTTTTTAAGTTTGGGATAAAATTCGACGGTCTTTTGATAAAACTCTTTTGAATCAGAATCAGTGAGGATCTGGTCCATATTCAGCATCAGTGGTTTATTTTTCGTAACTGCGCGCTGCCAGGCCTTTTGCAGCGTACTGAAAAGTTTTTCCTTTGCTTCGCCAGTCATGCTGCCCGTCACCATGCGTTCGCCGCTGCCAAAAGTAATCTGCACGGAGATGCATTTCACACGATTGTCAATTGCAGCCGTGTATATCGCATTGGCCCCGCCAAATGATGTGCCCCACAAAGCAATGCGCATGGGATCGACCTGCGGCAGGGTCTCCATGAAAGTAATGGCATTGCGGATATCAACAACCTGCTCTGCAGGCACAAGACGGCCGCGCTCGCCTTCACTGTCGCCGAAACCGCGATAGTCGAATACAAGGGCTGCAAAACCATTCCGGGCAAACAGTTCGGCATACGGAGGCAGCAATATTTCCCGGATTCCTGAAAATCCGTGACATAAAACAACGACCGGATATTTTTCGTCCGGTCCGGCATTTTCCGGCCGATAGAGATCACCAATAATTTTGCAGTTTTCAGAATAAAAAACAACTTCCTGTTTCATCATGAGCTCTCAATAAAGGGTTAAAATAGAGCATTTTTCTTTTTACCATAGACGGTTTATTTGTTCTGTCATCTCGACCGGAGCGAGAGACCCCAGGCTGAAGTATAACCAGGAAATGGTGGGTGAAGCCCACCATTAATAAAAATGAATACCCCGTAGCGACTTGCGCAGCACGTCCACCTTGCTTGTAAAATTTGGTGGACACACTTCGTGAGTCCACCCTAC
>CAIWCT010000242.1 GCA_903911225.1 uncultured delta proteobacterium | reverse complement strand
CAGCGACGGAGGCAGTAAAAATTGTGCATTGCGATCACAAGTGACAAACTTTAATGACATCTGGCGTATCCTTTGAAATCAATTGTTTAATGTTACGCCATTATATCATAGGATGCTTGGAAAGTCCGACAGACTCCTAGCAAAAATTAATCTTAGGATTTTTTTATGAAAACACTACAGGCAATCATTTTTTTTTCCGGCCTGCTGCTTTTTGCCGCAGCAGGCTATGGAGGGACCGCTGCCATGTCAACGGACAATCGCTCAAACCCGACATCTCCTTTAAAACTTGAAACCGCCACTTTTGCCGGGGGCTGTTTCTGGTGTGTGGAGGCAATATTTCAAAACCTGCAGGGGGTGGCTTCTGTCGTGTCCGGTTATACCGGAGGCTCCGTAGAAAACCCGAACTATGAACAAGTCTGTTCCGGCACGACCGGCCATGCAGAGGCCATACAGATTATCTTTGATCCTGCAAAAATACGCTATAAAGAACTGCTGGAAGTGTTCTGGCAAACCCATGACCCCACCACGCTCAACCGGCAGGGAAATGATGCTGGCACGCAGTACCGCTCGGCAATTTTCTATCACAGCGATCAGCAGCGGCAGACAGCCGAACTGTATAAAAAGGAGCTCGGCGCAGCAAAAATATGGGGCAGCCCCATCGTGACGGAAATCGTGCCGTTCAAAAAATTTTACAAGGCCGAAGATTACCATCAGAACTATTACAGGCAGAACGCCGGTCAGCCGTACTGCCTGTTTGTGATAACGCCCAAGGTAGAGAAGTTCAGAAAAGTCTTTGAAAAAAAACTTGCGCACTAGAGCATGGAGGCTGCATTATGAAACAGGCGCTAAAAAACTTTATGAACGAGCGGTGTCCTGATGTGCTGGTGGGGATTGCGCCGGTAGATGATTTTAGCGAAAAAGAGATGGCGGCGCTTCAGCAGATGCATGCCGTTATGGCACAGTATTCACCCATGTACTCTGCGGACAGCCCTGTTTTTCAGCCCCGCGATTTTCTCGATGATGCCAGGGCGCTGATCGTGCTTGCTTTCAACTTCCATTTTGGCAGGCCTGAACTTCCGGGCAAGCCCCCGCGCGGTGAGATCATGAATTTTTATGTCAACCCGGGCTGCCTTACCTATCTTGCATCCCAATCAGAGCTTATAACTGGCTTTCTTGCCGAGCGGGGATATGCCTCTGCGCAGGTGGCAACGGGGATTTCTGTCAAAAGCATCGCGGCACGCTCCGGCATCGGCGCCTACGGCAAGAACGGCATTATTCAGACGCCAAAACTAGGGAGCGATATCGGTATGATGCTGCTCATTACCGATGCGCCACTTGAGCCCGATACGCCACAGAGTGCTCCCTGCGGAACATGCACCCTGTGCATCGAGGCCTGCCCGACCGGCGCGCTTGCTACGCCCTATACATGCGACATCGAGAAATGCATCACCCTGCACATGGTCAACAACAAGGGCGACCTGCCGGAGCATATCCGCGAGAAAGCCGGCACCTGCATAGCACAGTGCAACATCTGCGTTGACGTGTGCCCAAAAAACAGAAAGCTGTCCGTGCAGACCGCAATTGATAATCCTGAAGAGCTTGTCTATCCCGATATCGCAGGTCTTGTGAATATCTCGCTGGAGCGGTATCAGCAGCTGTTCGGCGACACGTTTTTTGATTTCATGTTCATGGATAAAAAGTATATACAGCGCAATGCCGCTGTCGCCCTTGGCAACTACGGCGATCCGGCCTATATCCCCGCCCTCCGGCAGGCTCTTTCTGAAGACCCGGAGGAAATAGTGCGCAGCCATGCAGCATGGGCTCTGGGCAGGATCGGTACGGCAGAGGCGCGGCAGACACTTGAGGCCTGCCGTAACAATTCATCTGCCGCAGTACAGGCAGAGATCGCTCGCGCGCTCAAGTAGCCCTAATTCCTCCCGCAGTCTGTTTTTTCTTTGCATCACCTGCTGCCTGCTGATATCATGGGGTCGATAAGACAAACTGTCGGCAGCGCATCATGATCATTCAAACCTATGAACAAAATCCGCAGCCGCGCGCCATCCGCACAGCCGTTGAGGTGCTGCGGGACGGCGGGCTTATCGTCTACCCCACAGATACCATCTACGGGCTTGGCTGCGATCTGCACAATAAGCGGGCTCTTGAAAAGCTGTACCGCATCAAGGGCATGGACGAAAAAAGCCCGCTGAGCTTCATCTCACCTGATCTGAGCAACGTGTCGCAGTATGCCCAGGTCGGCAATCGCGCCTATCGCATCATGAATAAATGCCTCCCCGGGCCTTTTACCTTTATCCTGCCCGTGATGAAAGAGGTGAACCGCTATATGCTCTACAAGCGCAAGCAGATCGGCATTCGCGTGCCCGACAGCAATGTGTGCCGCATGCTCACGCAGGAACTGGGCAATCCGGTCATCAATACAAGCGTTCCGCTGTGGGGAGAAAAAGTGCTCAACTCAGGTGATGTTATCGACGAGCATTTTGGCCGGCAGATCGATTTGGTCTTTGATATCGGCGTGCTGGTGAGCGAACCCTCCACCATAGTTGATCTCTCGGGCGACGATTTTGCAATTACGCGGCAAGGCAAGGGCCAGATAACGCTGTAGCGGCGGCATAAAAACCAGGGGTCATGAGTTCGTAAGTAAAGAGATTCGAGCTTACGGATTCAAAATTTAAAATTAAAGACAGGAACAAAGGGTTCAGAATCGCAGGGGCGGGGTTATCCCGCCCGAAAGAGCGACTTTTTTTCTAAAGACATATCTTGTCGGATGCCGATGGCTGCACTGCCACCTCAGGGCTGTAGCGTGAACCTTTATTGGATATAGAGAAAGGATTGGGCATAAGTGATGGGGGAGCCGCAATTTTTTAAAAAAAGCGCCACGCTGTTGTGGGTTTTACTGGCCCTTGGAACCCTGGCGCTTGTCGGGTACCTGGACTATATAACCGGGCCAGAGATCGCCTCTTCATTTTTTTATCTCATTCCTGTAGCTGTTGCTGTGTGGCATACCGGCAAAGCCTTCGGTATAGCTATTTCGGCCTTGAGCGCCCTTGTCTGGCTGGCAGCCGATATTATGTCAGGCACACAGTATTCACATATGGCAACGACCTGTTGGAATGGCGCTATAAGGCTTGGCTTTTTTCTAGTTGTAACAATTCTTCTTTTTTCCCTGAAAAGAGCGCTGGAAAATGAACAGACGCTATTAAGACATGATACGGTGACCACGGCGCTCAATTCTAGATATTTTGATGAAGTATTAAAGGACGAAATTGACCGGTCAAAAAGATATGCCCACCATTTTACGCTTATCTATATTGGCCTGGACAATTTCAAGAAGGTTAATGCGGTATTTGGGCACAAGCAGGGTGATTCCGCGCTTTGGTACTGTGTGGCAACAATGGCCGGTATTTTGAGAAGATCAGACATAATCGGCAGGCTGGGCGGCGATGAATTCTGTTGCCTGCTTCCGGAAACGGGCTTTGATGCTGCAGCAGTAGCGATTTCCAGGCTTCTCTCTGCCCTTGAAAAAGAAATGACGATGCACAAATGGCCGATCACATTCAGCGTGGGAGCTCTTACATTTGTTAAACCACCAGCGCAAGCTGACGACACAATTAAGCTGGTCGATAAACTGATGTGCGATGTAAAAAGGAATGGAAAGAATGGCGTGCAGCACCAGCTGTTTGGAAGCTGACAATAAGCGGATAAATTTCTCCTGCCCTTCCGGGAAATTTATTTCATTCCGCCTTTCTTAATTTACAAGGTGTTGAGTCTGGGCGTCTTTGTGCCGGGCTGAAGTCATGATTCGTCTTTTGATGTGGCGGGCAGTTCGAGGTGCTTGAAGTCCGGCAGCTGCTCTTCCATATACGTCCTGATTTTTCCGACGAGGCGGGCCTCAATCTGCCGCACACGCTCCTTGGTAATGCCGTATCTGTCGCCGATACACTGAAGCGTTGCGGGCTCTTCGGAAAGAATGCGCTGGTCGAGAATATCGAGCTCCTTTTTATCAATGGTCTTTTTGAAATCGGCCAGCTTGCTGCTGAATATCTGCTGAAGCTCGGCGTTTGCAATCCGGATATCAAACAGTTCGGTCGTGTCTGAAATCATGTCACCGCGTGTTTCACGCCAGTCATCACCCACGGGATGATCAAGGGAGGGCTCCCAGTCCCCGAGGCGCTGCTCCATTTCGATCACCTTGTCTTCTTCTGTTGAAAATGCCTCTGCCAGGCGCGCCGGACCCGGATAAAAGCCCATTTTTTCAAGCCGGTTTTTTTCCTTCTGCAGGTTAAAAAAAAGTTTGCGCTGCATCTGCGTGGTGCCGATTTTCACCAGCCGCCAGTTATCCATGACGAATTTGAGGATATAGGCCTTGATCCAGTACGAGGCATAATATGAAAGCTTGGCCCCGCGGGTAGGGTCGAAATTTTTCACAGCCTGCATGAGCCCGAGATTGCCCTCCTGAATGAGATCCATGAGACTAAGCGTCCATTGGCGCTGGTAGTCAAGGGCAATCTTGACGACAAGACGCAGGTTTGCCGTCACGAGGTGGTAGGCGGTGGTCCGGTCACCGGTTTCGCGGTAACGCACGGCAAGGGTTTTCTCCTCCTCCGGGGTCAGCAGCGGTATGCGCCGCACTTCGGCAAGATAGGCCTGCAGCGGGTCGGCGGACACGGGCACGGGCGGCACTAGCAGCTGTTCTTGCCGGTCCTGTCCGTCATCGATTTCCAGCCCGTGGCCATCCAGGGGCTCAAGATGTTCTTCGTTCATGAAATTTAACCAGAAAATAATTGCACAATAGCCTTATTATTCCTATGATTGGCAGGCATTTGTCAATTGAGAAATACAGCAGCGTCTAAAAGCGCCTGTATTGACTGCTTCTTAACCCTGTGCCGGAGGCGGTATGGCTGATACACCCAAACGGTATTTTGTCTCCCGCATAAACCTGCTGCGCACAATCGCCGTGGCGGGTATTTTCTTTCATCATCTCTGGAACGGTATTCCGGGTATGAGAAACGCTTCTGCCTTAACGGAGTTGCTGCACCCATTGTTTATGCTGGCCGACCAGGGCGTTGGCATTTTCAATATTGTCACCGGGTTTGTTCTTGCATGGCCATATCTGGGCCCCGGCCAAAAGCCGCTCCCGGGCTGGGCCGATTTTCAAAAAAAACGGTTTTTTAAAATTATCCCGGCCTATTACCTGAGCCTGTTTGTGCTGGTGCCCGCCACCATGCTGGTCTATGGCATCAGCTCGCCAGCCTGGTTTGTAGAAAATATCGGGTTGCGCCTGCTTTTTCTGCAGTCCTGGAGTTATCAGTCCCTCATGTCCAATATGGCGGCATACTGGTGGCTTGGTCTGCTCGCGCAGTTCTACCTCTGCTTTCCCCTTATTCTTAGAGTATACCACAGATTTGGCCCGGCTCGCGCATGCCTCGGCATTATGGCTGCCTGCTGGGCAGGGCTTGCGCTGCTGAAAGGCCATGTAATGTACTGGCAGGATTCATCCCTTGGCTGGCTTGATTACATGATTTATTTTAATCTCCCAGCGCGGCTTCCGGAGTTTGCCATAGGCATGTGGCTCGCGGCGGCATGGCGGCAAAACAGCATCTCTTCTGCCGGGCCCCTGCCTTTTGATTCCGGTTTTATGCGTCTGGGCATTGGAGCTGCAATTTTTTTTCTGATTGGTCTTATGCTTCCAGAATTACCTCTGCCTTTGGGGCTTATCTATAATGCCGCCCGGTGCCTGACATTTATCGGTATAGTATTTGCGCTGCCCGGTGCCGACCGGTGGGGTGCATACCGTCCTGTTGCCTTCATTGCAGGGGCTTCCTACTCAATCTATCTCATTCACCAGCCCCTGCAGGGTTTTATGCATGAAGTGTTTAAAACCGCTTCGCCGCAGGCTGAATTTTTCCTCCAGAGCAGCATAACGGGACTTCTGGTAATTGCCCTTGCAAGGCTACTTGACAGGGCCGTGGGGCATACAAGCCGGGAGTAAAGAGGTTCAAGTTTCCGGATTCAAAATTAAAGACGGAAACAAGGGGTTCGGAATTGTAGGGGCAGACCCCCGTGCCTGCCCTGGGTTCGGAGTTTGGTGAATAGATTTCAAAATTCAGAAGGCAGAATATAATAGGGTGAAGAAATGAAAAAATGGTTTAAAAATTTTCTCGACAGTGCGGGGTATTTATTGCTTGGAATTATGTTGACGATTGTTTTTTATGCAATTGTGTTCGGCTTTTTTAAAATGCTCTGGGCGCTGTATTGTGAAACACAGGTGAGCGCTCATTTCCGTTTGAGCCATGAAGTGTTATTTTCGACGGTCAACGATATCATGGGTCAGAACGTACTGCTGTTTTCATTAAACAGCGTTTTGCTGCCCCTCAAGACATGCCTTGTGGTTGCTTTGGCAAGTCAGGTATTTCTTATAAAACGCTTCATCTATGACGCACGGGGACTGTTTGGCAAACTGCTTTTCTTCGGCATTCCCTGCGCCGCCGCCGTCACTTATTATTCCGGCGCTTCCAACTGGGAAGTGTACTTTGCCTTCTGCTTGCTGCCCTCTCTCAACCTGATGGGGTATTGTTTCAAATTTGCTGACGAGGTGATCCCCTCCAGCCTGAAGCTGTAGGCGTACAGCCCTTGGGCTGCCGCTCAGCGCATCTGTCTGCTTTCTGCCCAGGCTCGTCTCATTTGCGTTATGCATTAAGCGGTTCATTGGTTGGGAGAATTCATTTATTTTCCCATAACTGTCAAACTCCCGGAGACCCCAAGCAGAGCCGGACTTTTGCCTGTATTAATAAAAAGGAGCTAAAAGATGGATGCACATATTAACTACCTGCTGAGGCTTAAGGACGGGAGAAATGAGCCGATCAAAGATCTTAATAATGCGACAAGAATTGTCCTTGTCGACAAAGACACTGTTGGCGCTGAAGACATAACTTTCGCCTATTGCAGATTTGAAGCAGGCACATCTTCACATAAAAAGCATGTCCATGCGGATGCCGAAGAGGTTCTCTATATTCTATCGGGTAAAGGATTGAGCGGAATTGGGGATAAGGAAATGGAGATGAGTAAGGGGGATACGATGTTCATTCCGCGCGGGGCTGTTCATTGGTTTTATAATCCCTTTGATGAGCCCGTTGAAATGATTTTTATTTATACGAAACCTTCCCTTCAGTCGGCAGGGTATAAAATTGTGGAGTGACATGCCGGGCTCCGTTCATGGCGCTGTTGTGGCAAGCAAGAAGCCCCCTGTGCTCGCGCGATAACGAATTTGGCAGGGGTACATAGAGCGTTTTTATAGCAAAGTAAAAAACAGCTCCGTCAGCTCTAAAGTAGGGGAATGGCTGCAGTACAAGTTAAAGGCCCGCAACCTGATTGATTACGGGCCTTTTTACGGGTTTTTTGTTGTTATGATTTTTTTGCTTTAAAATGGGCCCGTATTTGGGGCACTACATCGGCAATGCGGTCCATAAACTCCTCTTCAACCTCCTGCTTCTCTTCGTCAAGCTTGCTGTCCATCCCTTCATAGACTTCATCTGGATCAGAGAGAAAAACGATGGGCGAAAGCAGTTCCAGAAGAGCTGTGTCGGACTCGTCATGCCAGGCATCGGGGGCAAACCGCGCACCT
>CAIWCT010000241.1 GCA_903911225.1 uncultured delta proteobacterium | reverse complement strand
GTTGGGGAGTTCCATAGGCTTTGGTCCATTCTTCAAGCAGGCTTCTGTCAGCGGCATTCAACACGAGTGGTTTTTTCATTCCCCCAAACTAACATAGTCACCCAACTATGTCTAGTTATTTAAGATACACTAGAATAGCCTACAGTCTAAGCCAGCAGGCTGTCGATATCCACATTGGCTTTCACCATGTTTTTCAGCAGTTCGACTTTGTCTGAAGCTTCTTTGGTCAGCAGCGGCTCCATGCGGTCAATTTGCCGCGCAACCTGAAACGTATCGGGTGTAACCAGCAGCATGGGCGTGCCGCACTCTTCAGCCTTTGCAATAATGTTAGAAGGGGGAAGTATGTTATTGGTAAGGATAATGCCTGTGGCATTGTGATTGAGTGCGGCAAGAATCATGTCGCTGCGGTCGCCACCCGTTATGATCAGCTTGTCCTCTTTTTTTGAAAAGAGGTTTTTGCACGGCCACGTTGCCCGACATGGCGCCGATGAAGATGTTTTTTACCCTCCGGCCAAGATTTGCCTCGGCGGTTAAGACCTTGGCAAAAAGCTTGTCGGAAAGGTACCGTAGTGAAAAATACGTTAACTCACTCTGATGCGGAAGGACACCAAGCACGTTCAGGCCGGTTTGCCTGATTTCAGGCAGATAGGTTTCCTTGAAATCATCCACATTGTGGACTTTATTAACAATGATGCCGGCGACCTGGATCTCTTTCATATCGACACTGCGCTTGACGAACATGATGTCGTCAAGAATCGTGTCATCGTCGCCGCTGATGACGAACAGAACCTTTCCATTCAGATAGCGCGCAAGGGACAGCGCATCAAGATGCACCGAGGTGCCGTAGGAAATTGACTTGCCCGCCTCGACGATGAGCAGATCCCTGCCAACGCTGATGGTTTCAGCAAGCTCAAGAACCTTTGCCTTGATGGACTCCTCGTTATACATAAAGCGGAGTTTGGAGTGGTCGAATCCGAGACTCATGTCATCGGGATGCTCTTTCATGGCATAAAGGCCGGTCATGAGCGCAGCGTCATAATCCCACAAACGTTTCTTGCTGTACAGAAGCCTGTCACCGAAAGGCTTCATGTAGCCGACTTTTTTCTGCAGGGCCTCGGTCAGGCCGACGATAAAATTGGTCTTGCCGGTGCTGCTGCGCAGCGATGCAACAATTAAAGTATTCATTTGTCTCTCCTCTCATCATGTGAAGCATGATCCCTGCGCTCAGACGGCCGGGTTTTCGTGCTTTCCTCTTACACTAAAACATGCCTGGTTTCAATAGGTGGATGCATTATTGCTTTACGCCGTCCTTTGCAAGCAGTATCCGTACGTCAACAGCCTTGGATCCCTCTCCTTGCTCATAGACCATGAGCGGGTTGATTTCGATATCAGCAATAACTGTGCATTTGCTGATGAGGGCGCCCAGCTTTATAATAATGGCTACCACGCTGTCCATGTCTTTAGGGTCCTCGCCGCGCGCGCCGAGCAGCAGCGGATAGGATCGCGTTTCCTTGATCATGTTCATGATCTCGCGGCGGCTGATGGGCAGGGACCGAAAGGCCACGTCCTTCATCACTTCAACATAAATGCCGCCAAGGCCAAACATGATGATTGGACCGAAGGTGTTGTCGCGACGTGCGCCGATGATGGTCTCCACGTCTTTTTTTAGCATCTCGGCTATCTCGACGCCCTCGATATTGGCCTCGGGATTATAGGCCCGGCAGCTTTGCATGATAGCCTGATAGGCGTCTATGATTTCGCCCTTGTCCTCAAGGTTGAGGGCCACGCCGCCAGCATCGCTTTTGTGGATGATGTCCTTGGAGACGATTTTCATGACCACCGGATAGCCGCACTTTTCCGCGCAGGAGATGGCCTCGTCGAGATTGCGGGCAACAAAACTCTTGGGTACAGGTATCCCGACGAGATCCATGATCTGCTGCGCTTCATGAGCAAGAAGAAAGTACCGGTCCTGTTTGATGGCGTTTTTACAGATTTCAGTAATAGCGGCAACGGGGATTTGAGCGTCCTCATACAGTTCGGAGTGATAGCGCAGGTAGCGGTTATACCAGTAGAGTTTTCCAAGACAGGATACAGCCTCATACACGTCACCATACACCGGTACATTTTTTCTGCCCAACTTGACAATGGCGTTTTCTATGTCTTCGCCACCAACGATGGCAAACAGCAGGGGCTTTCGCCGCTGTAGATAGGTATTGTAGTTTTCTTCGAGCACCTTCTCCAGATCGGCCGCCAGGAAGGTCGATGTCTCGCAGTACAGGGCCATGCTCGCGCCGATCTCTTTTGAATCAAGCGCAACGCCCAAAGCAGAATTGTACTCGGCACTGGCCGCGCCTCCGGTAATATCTATGGGGTTTTTTGTGGAGCCGAAGCTCGGCGTTACAGGCCCAAACATTTCCTTTAGCTTTTTGCCGTCGTCATAGAGTTCGATCTCGTACTTTTCGCAGGCGTCGGTAGCCATAACGCCGATACCACCGCCATTGGTGATGATGACGGCCTGGTCTCCGGTTGGGGGCGGAGAGTTGCCGAGATATTTGCTCCAGTTGAAAGCCTCCTGAATATTTTCGGCGCGGATGACGCCGTTCTGCTTCAGGATGGCATCGATGATTTCATCGGAGCCGGCAAGCGAGCCCGTATGCGAGGCTGCAGCAACGGCCCCCCGCTCGGAACGGCCCGATTTGATAACAACGACGGGTTTTTTTCGCGTAGCTTTTTTGACGGCATCGATGAAGCGGGGCCCGTCCTTAATGCCTTCGATATACATAAGAATGACCTTGGTGCGCTCCTGCTCGGTCAGGTAGGCAAGAAGATCCGCCTCGTCCACGTCGCATTTGTTTCCGATGGAGACAATGGATGACAGCCCTATGTTTTCAACCTTTGTCTTGCCGATCATGGCCAGGCCCAGCGCGCCCGACTGTGTGATGATGGCAACCGACCCGGGGAGGATATTTCCCGGCCCGAAGGTCGCATCCATATGCGACTCGGCAGAGTAAACGCCGAACACATTTGGCCCAACCACGCGCATGCCGCGGCTCAGGGAATAGTCTGTGATCTTGCGCTCGGTTTCGATATCTCCGATCTCCGAGAAGCCCGAGGTTATGATGACATTATATTTGACTCCGCGGTCGGCGCAGCTTTTCACCGAATCGAAGACGAACTTTGCGGGTATTGTCGTGCATACCATGTCGACATCGTCTTCTATGGCATTGATATCCGTGTATGCCCGCAATCCCAGCACATCGCCGCCCGCGGGATTAATCGGGTACACTTTACCCTTGTATCCGCTGGCAAGGATATTTTTAACTACCGTGTGGCCGATTTTCTTCGGATCCTTTGAAGCGCCGACTACGGCCACACTGCGCGGCTCAAACAGCAACTTGATATCATTCATACGTATCTCCCATCACATGTCCTTGAACACCAGTTTCAGTTCATATACGCCTTCGCTTCTGCGTTTTTCTATGTCAAATCCGCCATTTTCAAAAAGCCGCATCATGGGCTTGTTCTCCACGAGAACCTCGGCAGTGAAGCCGAGCAGACCCTGCCGTTTGGCCAGGTATGTCACATATGCCAGCATCTCGGTGCCGATGCCCTTTGCCTGATACTGGTCGCGCACCACGACGGCCACTTCCGCCGTATGGGAATTTGGATCTATGCCATATTGTGCTATGCCCACTATCTCTTCACTCCCGGCATCGTTCACAACCGCAAGAATGACTAATTCCTGGGTATAGTCAATGACCACAAAGTCCTGAAGCCTTTCATGGGGCATATCCTGCCGCTTGGAAATAAACCGGCGGTACAGGCTGCGGTCGGAGAGCGAGTAGTAGAAATCCTTCACCATGGGCTCATCCGATATTTTCACCGGACGTAAAAGCATGGTGAATCCCGAGGGCGTGGTCCGCCAGGTTTCCAGGTTCTCGGGATATTCACCACGCTTGCCGGGTATAAATGCCTGGTCCTTGTAAATAAGGCCCAGACATTTTGCCTCTTCAATAAGCCATGGCCTGAACTTCGGGTGCGCGATGGTGATAAGATCCATGGCGCGCTCCCGGATGTTCTTGCCGTGGAGATAGGCGATGCCGTATTCGGTTATGACATAGTGGACATCGCCGCGGGTCAACGACGTGCCTGAGCCCTCTTCCAGAAGCGGGACAATGCGGGAATTCAGACCATCGTTTGAGGTGGAGCGAAGCGTGAGGATGGTTTTGCCATTTGGGGACAGGGCTGTCCCGCGCATAAAGTCTGCATGCCCGCCTATGCCGCTGTAAAAATATTTTCCTATTGCTTCGGAGGAGGACTGTCCTGTCAAATCAATCTGCAGGGCCGAGTTGATTGCCACCATGTTGTTGAACTGCGCGATGGTGAGCGGATTATTGGTTACATCAATTGGCCTGAACTCGATTTCGGGATTGTCATGAATATAGTCATAGGTCTCTTTTGTGCCCATGCAGAAAGAGGCCACGGTCTTTCCCTTGCCTAACTTCTTCTGCGAGTTGTCGATGACGCCCGCCTTTATGAGCTCGACGATGCCGTCGGAAATCAGCTCGGTATGGACGCCAAGATGCTTCTTGCCGCGAAGACTTGCAATAATGGCATTGGGCATGGCGCCGTAGCCGACCTGTATGGTGTCGCCATCCTGCACGATGCGGGCCACATATGCCCCGATTTTGTGGGCGATATCGTCGGACACGCTTGGCTTGAACTCCAGCAGCGGCTCATCATAGGGAACGATGTAGTCGATGTCGGATACGTGAATAAACGTATCTCCATGGGTGCGGGGCATGAATGAATTGGACTGTGCAATGACAAGTGTTGCCTGATCGACGGCGGCTTTCACAATGTCGACGCTGATCCCGAGGCTTACGTACCCGTGCTTGTCGGGAAGCGATGTCTGGATAAGGGCGATATCGAACTTTACGATGCCGCGTGATATCAGTGACGGGATTTCGGAAAAAAATAGCGGCGTGTAGTCGGCAAGCCCTTTGTTGACAGCATCGCGGGAATTGTTTCCGACAAAAAAAGAATTGAGCCTGAAGTTGCGCTTGAACTTTTCATGGGCATAGGGCGCTACGCCCATGGTCCAGACATGGAAGACCTCGGCGTCGAAAAAAGCCTTGGGGTTTTTATCGACATACTCGGAAAGCGCCTGCACCAGATACTGCGGCTCGCCGCAGGCCGTGCCGATAAAAATCCGGTGGCCTCTGTGTATGTGCTTGAAGATGTCGTTTAGCGAAGCAAACTTATCGGTATAGGACTTCTTCAGCTCATCAAAGTATGGTCGTTTGTTTTCGGAAAACATACTGACCTCGCTGGTGAAACTGCTGAACATTGTTTTTCCGTCAGGCCGTACTGGTTGTGGTATGCAATGAAGCGTTCACTTCAAGCAACCTATGCAGAGACTCTTCAATATCTTTTGTTGTAAAAGGCTTTTCAATGAAATCATCAATGCCGATGCCTCCGGCCCTTATGGCCACTGCATCACTGGCATATGCCGTGATGAAAATCCGCAGCGCATCGGGCTGCAGCTCGTACAGGTGGAAAAAAAAATCAAGGCCGTTCATGCACGGCAGTTTGTAGTCGCAGATAATAACGTCAAAGGGTTCGTGCTTTAAAAGCTCAAGTGCTTCCTCGGCGGTTTCCAGAGTCACAAAGGCCTGCGTTTTCTTTTTAAAATAATAGGCCAGCGAATTGCGTATGTACTGGTCATCGTCAATCAGCAGTATTTTAGTATTTTTTAAAAGGTCGCACAGTTCCACGGTTTTTTCCTGCTACTTGTATTGTTGACCTTTAGTGCTTGTCTGTCAAACAAGTAATGCAGGAAGAATGCCATTGTTTGCATTAATTATTGCTGAGAAAAATCAGCTAGTTATTATATAGCATATGGCATGCTTGTTTGGTTGCAGTAATAAAGGTGCCAAATAGCCATATGACCATTTGCCAAACAACCAGAAAACGCCACGGAAAAATCCAGGTCTGGAATAACTGTTTTTAAGTATTTTGAAAGAAAAGACTGGTTTCGAGTCAGCAGAGATTAATAGGGGAGGCCATTGACCCGAAGTGATTACAATGTTTAAATAACCGGTGTAGTACAACCCTGCCTTTGGCTATTGAGCAAAGCCCAGTTTATTTTCAGTACCCTTCAGCAGCCTTTGAATATTGTCTTTATGCTTAATGAAAATCAGCAGGCCCATGCATATTCCCATACCGATTACCGGCAGGGGATAGGAATAGCCAATGAGCAAAAGGGGAAGAAGAGCGGCTGCGCTGAGCGAGCCCAGGGAGACATAGCGCGATATTGCTACAATGATGACAAACAGAACCAGCACAAGCGCCAGCATCGCAGGGGCAAGAAATGCAAAAACGCCGAAAGCTGTAGCCACGCCCTTGCCGCCTTTGAATTTAATATACACAGGAAACAGGTGCCCCAAAAAAGCTGCAAGCCCGAAGATGCTGAGGGCTATATAATCACTGCTGCCGCCGGCGTCAGCAAAAAGCTGCGCACCCACATATACGGGCAAAAAGCCCTTAAGTCCGTCCCCGAGAAGCGTCAGTGCCCCCAGCCGTCTTCCCAGCAGCCGGACAACATTGGTGGCGCCGATATTGCCGCTGCCCCCGTCCCGGATGTCTGTTGCGTAAAAAAGCCGCGCCAGCACCAGACCCGTGGAAACGGAGCCGAGAAGATAGGATGCCAGTGCAAACAGCGCTATATATACATTCATAAATTTAAAAATCAGTAGTTGTCAGCCCTTTTGTCGGACACAAAAACAGCCCTTGCTGTTTGCATAAGCTTAGATATCAGACATTGCAGCTCGCTACAACCTTTTAAACGAAACCCTGATTTTTGCCCGGACACCCTCCCCTTAATCTCAATACAGGTGCATTAAGATTCGCGCGGCCTCAAATGCGCTCAGCCAAATTCCTAATGAGAGGCTCCAGGGGGGATGAAAATAAGCATGCGACACGGATTGTCTATGGTATACTAAGCCGCATGAAACGGCTGCTTGTCATTGCGCTCCTGATATGTTCACTGGCGCCCGCCTTTGCATTTGATACCGTGCGGACGCAGCATTTTGTTTTTTATGCCCGGCCCGAGGAGCAGAAAGCCGCAACCTATCTGGCACAGCTTGCCGACACAACCGTTGAGACTATGGCGGCAAGTCTGGGGCTGCAGGTAAGCGCTGTGATTGATGTATATGTGGTGCAGGAGTTTGAGGAATTTTACCGTGCGCGGCCCGATGCCGGACGCCTGCCCTCATGGGCGGCGGGGGCTGCCTGGCCCGAAAAAAATCTCATTGTAATATTTCTCAACCGGGGCGGCAATATTGATAAAACCTTCATGCACGAAACCCACCACATACTTCTGGGGCAGGCTTTCAAGGGTGCCGAGCACGTGCCGCGCTGGCTCGATGAAGGGCTTGCCATGGCCTGGGCGGGCGAATGGAGCCTGTCACGCCTGACCACCATGACCATGGCGGCGCTGGCCCATAAACTCATGCCAATGGATGAGCTTGCCGAACATTTTCCCGGTGATCTGCGCACCGCCGAAATCGCCTACTGCCAGAGCTTTTATTTTATAGCGTTTCTCAAGGGGCAGTTCGGCGATGAAGAGTTTCAGCGGTTTTTTCTTGAGTACACCAAGCACCGCGATTTCAGGGGCGCGCTACGCCTGACCTACCATATGGACTGGGCAGATATTGAAAAACTCTGGCTGAAGTACACGGCCCTGCACTTCAGCTGGATTCCGCTCATCACCAGCACCTCGACCATGTGGTTCCTTGCAGCGCTGCTGTTCATCGCAGGCTATATCCGCAAGAAGCACCAGGGGCGGCAGATCCTGCGCGCCTGGCAGCAGGAAGAGTCCTGCTCGTCCGATACGCGGCATTAGTGGTGCTCCCGGCCTGCAAGGCCGGGAATCCCGACAGATAAGATTGAGTTTTTGAGACCTGAAAGAGCTCAAATCAACAATTTATTTCATTGCCGGCTTTCGCACCTTGTTTCGTCGACTGCTGTCGGGCTCTTTGTTTACAGGCTGTTTTATCAGCAGTTTCCTGACAGCATCACGCATCGGTTTTTCAACACAATGATATAGCGGTATGGCAAGCAGCACGATCAGCACTAGAACGGCCAATGCCGCCAGCATGCGCATGGAGGGGGATGCCTGCGTTGCCAGCCATTGACAGGTCGGTTTGGCTGTGCGGGATATGGTAAGCATAACCGGATATTGAAGAAGATATATGGCATAGGAAAGGGAGCCGAGATATACGAAAACCCTGGACGATAGCACCCGGGCAATGCCGCCTGTTGATCTGGCAAGCCCAAATATGACAAGAGCTGCTGTGACCAGAATCATCACTTTTGATGCCTGCGGCTCCATGCAGTAGGCTGCCACCATGAAACACAGAAAGAAGCAGGCATGCTCCCATTTTAATTGTACTGCCCATCCCAGGCGATAGGCTTCATGCATGAGCATGCCCAGCGCAAAGCAGATAAATGTTCGCGTAAGCGCCATTTCCCCAAGATGCCATGCAACAATGCCGCCTTCAAACCGGACATAATAAAGCGCCACAAGCAGCGCCATTGCCACTGAAAGACGCGGCTTGGTCCAGCGCACCCGCGCAATCAGCCAGATGAAAAACGGAAACAGCAGATAGGCCGCCCATTGCGTGCTGACTGCCCATGCCGGAAGGTTCCAGGTTAAATCATTATAAGAGCTGGCAGGCAGCCATGCTTGAGTGAGCGTCAGCTGCCAGCCGATACCGTCATTGAAAGGTGAGCGTTGTTCTATCCAGCCCAGGGCGATTGCCGCGACCAAATACAGTAAAAGAACCAGGTGCAGCGGATATATACGTGACAAGCGCAAAGCAATGAAGCGAAAATACTGTGACGGCTCGATCTTCTCAATGAACTGCTGCCGGTGTGCAAGGCTCATGAGAAAGCCGCTGAGCACAAAAAAAACCTCAACAGCGTGGCTGCCCCACTGCAAAAAATAAGCCAGGGACCCCCAGTTGACCATGTTCCCCCAGCCCATGTTGTAATCCAGAAAATTTACGCAGGACATGTGGAACAGCACAATCCACACTGCTGCAAGGAAGCGTAATCCGGTGAGCGCATTAATCATGGTTTTAAAAAAAATTTGGGTTGATTTGTGCTCGACTATAGGCAGAAACACATTTTCTGTCAATTGAATAGGTTTATCGCAGCATAAGAGTTGCTGAAATCCCTCCCAGCAGCACAAACACAATCGGTATGCGACTAAACAATGCGGCAAAGGCCGCAGCTGTTATCAGCCCCATGCTCCATGACCAGTCCATAGCGCTGCTGAAGTGAAGCACCGTGCTGGTCAGAAGCCCGACAAACGAGCAGAGTATGCCGTTTATGAAACCGTCAAAACCTTTTTTTTGCCGCAGCCGGTCAATGCCGGGGCTGAGTATCACAACAATAAGAAATGACGGCAGAAAAATGCTGGCTGTGGCAACCGCAGCACCTGGCACCCCTTTCAGTAGATAGCCTACAAAGGTGGCAGTGATGACGATAGGGCCGGGGGTGAGTTGCCCGAGCGCTATGCCGTCAAGAAGAGTTTTTCCGTCAATCCAGCTGCGCACCTCCACTATTTCATGAAACATAAGTGGCACAGAGGTGTACCCGCCGCCGAAGGCAAACAAATCGATTTTGGCCATGAGTAGCGCAAGCGGAAACAGTTTTTCATCAAGCAGGTATACAAGCAAAAAGCCGATAGCAACAGCGGTAAGAAGCAGCCCTGTTTGCCTGAAATTTGCCTTCACCTGTCGCAGGTCCATAGCAGGCTTGCAGCACTCCGCAGCAAACACGAGCCGCCCGGCAAGCCCTGCTGCAAGAATTACAAGAACAGGGTTAATTCGAAAGCCGAACAGCAGCGCCGCCAGCAGCGCCATTGCCGCACAGGTTTTATTTTTTATATAATCACGCGCAGCTAAAAACGCTGCATGGGCAAGAATCGCGATCACCACGGCGCGCAGGCCGCTGAATCCCGCTACCGCCGCTGCCGTAGTATGCCAGCGCGTATACAGGGCTGAAAGGGCGAGCATGAAAAGAAATGCCGGGAGGATATAGCCGGTGCAGGCGGCAAGTGCGCCGGCAAGGCCCCGAATCTGCAGACCGATATAGGCCGCAACCTGCACGCTTATTGCTCCGGGCAGCACCTGCGCCATTGCATTGCCGCTGTCAAAGGTCTTCCCGTCGACCCAGCGTTTTCGCTCGACAGCCATCGCACGCATATGGGGCACGATGGCAGGGCCGCCGAAGGCAGTTGCGCCAAGGCGCAGAAATGACCGGAAAATTTCGCCAAACGCGGGTGGGGTTTGATCTGGCTGCATCATGGGTGGTTACTATAGCACAGGCAGCGGGCAGAAGGCTATGGTAAGAAAATCAGCCGCAATCCAAAATTGCTACAGTTCCCGCAGCGCCGTCACCACGGGCATGCGTGCGGCGCGTATGGCGGGCGGCAGCCCTCCGACAAGGCCCATGGTAAGAGCGAACAGCATCCCCAGGCACATCAGCTGGGGGGTTATTTCGAAAGCGAAGGCAATGTTTGAAAATGTCTGCCAGTTGATAGTGGAGGTGGAGTAGCCGTTGAGGGGGATGACCCCCAGGCACCCCACAAGCCCGCCGATAAAAGAAATGAAAAGCGACTCAATCAGAAAAGATGCGATGATGCTCCACTCTGCAAACCCAATGGCCCGTATTGTGGCGATCTCTCTGGCGCGGGCTGCAACCGATGCGTACATGGTGTTGAGGGCGCCGAAAATGGCCCCCACGCCCATCACCAGCGCTACACTCACGCCCAGCACCCGGATGATAGTGGTGACGGCCTGGGACTGGTGCTCATAGTAGTCGCGCTCGCGGTCGATCTGCAGCGTCAGGCGCGGGTCGCCGGTAAGGGATTTCGTAAAGTCGGAAAATGCTTCCGGCGAGGTGAGCCTGATTGTTGCCGACTGGAAAATATTGCCGGGCCGCTTGTAGGTTTGCTGCAGCAGCACAGCATCGGCCCAGAGCTCTGAATCAAATGCGCTGCCCTGGGCGTCCATCACCCCCACGACATGCCACTGCCTGCCCCCGAAAAACGGCCTGCCCCCCAGTTCGCAATTCGTGTAAGCATGTGCGACATTGGCGCCCACGACGAGCTCGGCCAGGCCGGGCTTGATGAACCTGCCCTGCGCGATTTTCACTACGCTTCGCACATCAAGGGCGCGCTGCGAGACGCCGCGCAGCGCGACCATGGCATTGGTCTGCCCATTGCGTATCGGCAGCATGACGATCACCACCACCTCTGGGCTTACCAGCGGCAGCCGGCCCTTGCCGCGAAGTACGTCAGGGGCATCGGCTGCTATGCGGATCTGCTCGGCAGTCAGCGCGCTGTCCATCTCAGAGGTCGCCCCGCCGCGCCGGATTAAGGCATTATAGGGTGAGCCCGACGCGACAAGCGTTGCCTGAAACCCCTGCGCCATGGCAAGCATGGCGATAAAGACCGACACGACGCCGGCTATGCCGAACACGGCAACAGCCGTTGACACCCACCGGACCCGAACGCTGCGAATATTGTATATGATTGGAATGGACATAGGGTTTAACCCGAATTCCTAAATTCGTCGTAATGCTTCCACGATCTTCATGCGCATGGCAAGCATGGCAGGGATCCACCCGGCAGAAATGCCCGCCACAAGAGCAAACAGCATACCCGTGCACATTTTTTCCGGCGACAGATAAAACGAGGGCAGAAAGCCGTTTGTCGGATCGCCCCTGAAGGTGTAGAGCTTGGCAAGAATAATGCCTATCAATCCGCCTGCAAGGGCGTAGAGAAGCGATTCAGCAAGAACCAGGGCCATCACTGTCCGGTCTGAAAACCCCAGGGTTTTCAGAACAGCAAGCTCGCCCGTGCGCTCCCGAACGGACATGGCCATGGTGCTGCCCGTTACCAGCAGGAGGGTGAAAAATACGATGCTCCCCACTGATATCATGATGCCCTTGACATTGCCGATCTGTTTGACAAAACCCGTGGCAAAAGATTTTTCCGACTCCGCCTTGACTTCAGCTGGTGAATTGGCAAACTGGTCTTCAATGGCTTTGGCGATTGTCGGGGTATTGTCAGGGTTGTTTACGCGTATCATGTACCAGCCGACCGTGCCCTTGCCAAGGTCGCGGCGCTCATCAAGATAATCATAGCGCAACCAGAACTGGGTTTCGTCGTCTTCATTGCGCGTACCGCTGTAGATGCCGCGTATATTAAATTCCCAATGGCCCGGGAAAATGCCGCCCTGAATGGGGATGCGGTCGCCGATTTTCCAGCCGAAGCGCTGCGCAAGCTTTTTACCCACAACGGCGCCCTCGCGGTCGGAACAGAAGTCGCGCCACTGTGACGGCGGAACTTTAAACTCGCGGTACATCTGGAGAAAGGTTTTGTAGTCGATGACGATCTGGGCGAAAAAGTTTTTTTCATCCTTGTAAATGCCGCCGAACCAGGTCGCGTACGTGACTTCCTTGACACCCCTGATCTGCTGTATCCGCTCCATGTAGGAAACAGGCAGGGGCTGAACAAGCGAGGTTTTATTCATGACCAGAAGCCGGTCTGCGCCCGCAACCTCAACGCCCTGGTTGAATGAGCTGTTGATGGTTGCAAGCAGGCTGAACAGAAACAGCGCCACGGCAAACGAGCCCATGGTCAGGGCCGAGCGTGTTTTTTTGCGCAG
>CAIWCT010000240.1 GCA_903911225.1 uncultured delta proteobacterium | reverse complement strand
GTTGGGGAGTTCCATAGGCTTTGGTCCATTCTTCAAGCAGGCTTCTGTCAGCGGCATTCAACACGAGTGGTTTTTTCATTCCCCCAAACTAACATAGTCACCCAACTATGTCTAGTTATTTAAGATACACTAGACTAGAAAGCCTGATGAATGCCTATATTTTTTCTACTGCGGTTTCTGAAAATACTCCCTTTACTAATTTCCAGGCGGCTGAATACGCGTCTTCTACATGGTATCAATACTTGGATCCAGAGGATGCAGCTTTTGGATATATGCTTGGTGAGCCTTACCTTAAGAATATTTATGGTGGCTACGTATGGCCCGTGCGCACAGCTCAGTCCGGGAAGATACAACTGCCCAAGACCGGGCAGACAAAGTGTTATAGCAATACTACCGGCGAAATCGACTGTGCAGGAACAGGGCAGGATGGTGAAACGCAGATCGGTGTGGGCTGGACTGAGACACGGACCTACGGACCCTGTGACGCCGATAGGTTTCTGTCTAACGCCAGTGGCACAATATCTGATAACATGACGGGGCTTGAGTGGTCTCCAGCAAACATCATTGCCAGCCGCGATCCGGGCTGGGATCAGGATGACACGCCTGCAGACGGCAAGGTAACCTGGCAGCATGCCCTTGACTATATACAAAAGCTCAATATCGAGCAGTATCTTGGCTATAGTGACTGGCGCCTGCCCAATAAGCTGGAACTGGAAAGCGCTATTTCATATTCAAATTTCACCCCCCCATGTGGGCGCCTCTGGGGGGTTTCACCTTTGCTGCTCTGGTCATCTACTACAATCCCGGAAAATAAAACATTGGCGTATTGCATGAACATGGCCTTCTACGCTACTGAAAACATGTTTAGCTTTGTGCATGAGAAACGATTGCCAAATGCTGGGGTCATGGCAGTCCGGGGAGGGGTTCTTGGCGATACCAGCGGTGGCGATGGCGGCGATAACGGCACGGACGGCGGCGATTGCCAGTTGCGTGTGTTCCCGAAAACAATTCATAAAATATTGAGCAAACTCAAGCCGACCAAACTTTTCCTGCTCATAGCCAAAGGATCAACGCTTTCCGATGACGATGCGATTTGGGACACCTCATCTATCATGAGCACAAACTCTCACAGGATCAGCACGAGAATCAGGCTTGTTTTTACGGTCATTAACCCATTTGACCTTGATGTGAATGAGGTCAAAGTGGCGGTGGGTGGCTGCTCCGGCACGGTGAAAGTAAAAGCCTTCTAACTGCGGGAAAGACCATGCAGGAGCAGGAAGTCAACACGGCCATAATCAAAAAGAGGAGGAGTAATGAGCAATAGAACAACATGGAAATTGCCGGCACTTGTAGTTGCGCTGACTTTTTTTCTCTGCGCGCCGGCCCTGGCAGGCAAAGCGCAGATCCCCAAAACCGGACAGACGGAGTGTTATGATACGTATGGCACTGTTATCGACTGTACCGACTCCGGCCAGGATGCCGCCATACAGGCGGGAGTTGCCTGGCCTAGCCCACGCTTTAAGGACAATGCCGATGGCTCGGTCACCGATAAATTGACCGGCCTTATGTGGACAAAGGATGCGAACCTGATGGCAACCCGCGATCCGGGCTGGGATGCGTATGGCACGCCTGGTGACGGTATAGTATCCCCGCAGAACGCCCTGGATTATATAAAAAAGCTCAATGCTGAAAAATATCTTGGTCATGAAGACTGGCGTTTACCCAACATAGTTGAGCTTGAAAGCCCGATAAACGCCTATGTATTTTCTAATGCACTCTCGGAGAATAGTCCCTTTACAAATTTTCAGGCTGCTGTCTACATTTCTTCTACGTTGTATGAAAATTCATTAATAGCTTTTAGTGGTTTCACATATTCCCCTAATCAGCCTTATGAGTCCCTTAAAAGCTCTGGCTACGTGTGGCCCGTGCGTTCAACTCAGTCCGGGAAGATACAACTGCCCAAGACCGGGCAGACAAAATGCTATAGCCCTACTACCCCTTCCCCATACGAAATCGACTGCTCAGGAACAGGGCAGGATGGTGAAATACAGGCTGGCGTTGGCTGGATTGAGCAGCCAGCACTTAATAGCTGTGTCACCGATAGATTCCAGTCCACCGTCAACGGTACAATAACGGACAATATGACGGGCCTTATGTGGTCTCCGGCAAACATCATTGCCAGCCGCGATCCGGGCTGGGATCAGGATGGCACGCCGGGAGACGGCAAGGTAACCTGGCAGCATGCCCTTGATTATATACAGAAGCTCAATATCGAGCAGTATCTTGGCTATAGTGACTGGCGCTTGCCCAACAAGCTGGAATTTGAAAGCGCTGTTGCATATCCAGAGTTTACCCCCCCATGTATTTTAAATGCACCATGGAGCGGATCTTCCGGGATTGTTTTATCTTTGTGGTCGTCTACAACAATCCCGGAAAACAAAACATTGGCGTATACCATGGGCAATTGCGCCAATTTTGATGGTTTTAATTTTTCCCTTTTAGTGAAAGAGAAACGACTGACCGATGGTGAGGTTATAGCAGTCCGGGGAGGGGTGCTCGGCGATACCAGCGGTGGCGATGGCGGCGATAACGGCACGGACGGCGGCGATTGCCAGTTGCGTGTGTTCCCGAAAACAATTCATAAAATATTAAGCAAACTCAAGCCGACCAAGCTTTTCCTGCTCATAGCCAAAGGATCAGCGCTTTCCGATGACGATGCGACCTGGGACTCTTCATCTATCATGAGCACAAACTCTCACAGGATCAGCCCGCGAATCAGGCTTGTTTTTACGGTCATTAACCCGTTTGACCTTGATGTGAATGAGGTGAAGGTGACGGTGGGAGGCTGCTCAGGCACGGTAAAGGTAAAAGCCTTCTAACTGAGGGAAAGACCATGCAGGAGCATTATAGACAGGGCCTATGCAATGAATCCAGAAAAAACAAAAAAAGGAGACCATACATGAAAAAAACTGCAACAATAACGGGTATGCTGGCGTTTTTAATTCTGGTCTGCGGGCTGGTATGGGCAGGTAGCGCTGCCGCGCAGAATACTGAAAATACAATAACAAAACAGGCGCTGCAGACAGATGACAAACCGCTTGCCGCCGGGGCAAACGATGGCGTATACCAACCACTGGACGACACGATTCCGAATCTTCCGAATTGGGATGCCGGTGGATTCGTGAACTGGCCTGAAGTTTCCGACCCTATGGTGATACGACATATGAAATGCATGGAGGGCTTGTGGGCAAAATATCTTGAACTGGTGTGGAAGTGCGGCTGGACGTTTAGGGGGCAAAGGGATTATCGTGAGGAATGCGTCATGGGGCATATAAACGAAGTAATGGGCTGTTTTTTTGCCTGCCAGAGCGGTAAAGAGTCCTGTTCCGCCAGCGATGACCTTAATCCCAGCCTTTGGAGCGGCGTGTATGAGCGAAGCGATACCCATGATGCGATCATAGAGTTTAAGCCGAAAAACACCGAATCAGGCACCTATAAAATGTGCGACTGGAGCAAGGACTCAGGCCAGTTCCTGGGCATTTACTATAAAAACTATCTTGTGCTTGATTACCAGGGTAAGGCTTATATGTATAATATCATTCCCGTGCCCGGAGAACCTGACAGCTTTTCACTTGAGGTAAGCGGCGTTGGCGCGGGAAGATATACGAAGGCTAATTATGCCTATTCCTGCACGCAGCCATTTTGAATTCAAAACGGCTGCGAAGGTTTTATGTTGAGGGCATCCCGGCTTTTTGCCGAAGTGGCTTATCTTCAGCATATCAAAGCCGCCTCAGATTTGGGGCGGCTTTTTTTTGAGTGTTAGCATAAGCGCGCCGGCAGCCGCAAGCATGCCCGCCAGAACGATTGACGACCCAAGGAAAGAACCTGTGGTATCTTTTACAAACCCGTTGAGATACGGGCCGACATAGCCCCCGACATTGCCGCAGGAGTTGATAAGCCCCACAGCACCGGCAGCCGCTGCCCCCGACAGAAAGGTCGTAGGGTATGACCACCAGACGCCGAACGCGCCATACACACCTATGGCGGTACAGCAGACTAACAGAAAATTAATCTGCGGGTCTTTGATAAAAGCCCCGGCCCCCATCCCCAGAGCTGCCACAAACAGAGGCGCGGCGCCGTGCCATCGCCTCTCGCCGGTGCGCGATGAAGATGCGCCGACATACAGCATGGCAAACATTGCTATAACCATGGGGATCACGATCAGCCAACCGATTGCTGCATTAGACCAGCCGGATACCTCTTTGAGCGCTGTTGGTATCCAGTAGTTGAATCCCCAAAACCCGCTGCACCACAGAAAATAAATAAAGCAGAGTTTCAGCACCTCGCGGTCCCGCAGAGCTTGCCACAAGCTGTAATGGCGGATGGCTTTTTTGGCCGCAATTTCCTGTTCAAAGCAGCCCGCAAGATGTTCTTTCTCCTGCATGGTCAGCCATGTGGCATCCCGCGGCCAGTCGGTAAGCACAAAAAGTATACCTACCCCGAAAGCAACTGCGGGTATGGATTCAAGTATAAAAAGCATCTGCCAGCCATGCAGGCCGAAAGCCGTAATGCCTAATAGCCAACCGGCAAGGGGCGCCCCGATTATGGCAGAGGCCTGCAGCGAGGTGAGCATCAGGGCAATGGCTTTCGGGCGCTCCTGCGGCGTAAACCAGCGCGGAATAACGCTTGCATAGATAACCGGATAAAAACTTGCCTCTGCCGCGCCCAGCAGAAACCGCACGAGATAGAACTGCCCGGGTGAATGTATGAACGCCATGAAGCATGAAACAATGCCCCAGGTGATAAGGATGCGGGCAAGCCATATGCGCGGGCTCCATCGCTCGGCGATGATGGCCCCCGGCACTTCAAAAATCACATAGCCTATAAAAAAAACACCTGCGCCTGCACCGTAAACCTGCGCGGAAAAACCGAGGTTTGTGTTCATCGTAAGCGCGGCATAGGCGATATTGATCCGGTCGAGATAGGCGATAACCGAGCCGATAAAGGCCGGCAGAATGATGTGCAGGTATTTTTTTCGCAGAAGTGATAAATGCATGTTTGATTAGTTTGATTGGTTTTACTGGTTCGATTGGTTCGGGGGGCTTCAACAAATAAAACTAATTCAACCAATCAAACCAATACAGCATTTCTGCATCATTTGCCGTTTTCAAAAAAAAACGGTATGATTAGAATACCACTCAAGGCAATAACAGTAAACAGGGGTTTCATGCATTACGATCTTTCATCCGTCATCCTGCGTTTTGTAGTCTCGTTTGTGACAGTGCAGGCCATTGCCGTTGCAGGCTGTCTCTTTGCTTTCAAACAGCACAAAAGCCTTAAAGTTTGGCTTGCGGCGCTGGCAGCAATGCTGTACCTGAATGGCGCCTACGTTTTTCTTTTCAATCCCGTTGAGCTTCGGCAGCAGGTAGGTGCTGGAATTGATTACGCGCTTATCTACCCGTTTTTTGCCTATATGCTCATCTGCATGGCCCTCACGCCGCTGTTTATTTGCGCGGCTGCCGTGACCGGTGTTGGAAAAGTTTTTTTCCGTTTTAGCGGCACAATCCCTCCAGCCTCACCAGTGGCGGATTATAATGGCCCGCGCAGGGATTTTCTGAAAATGATGGTGGCCGGGGTAGCGCTGCCCGTGGCAGCGCCGTCGGTCTATGGCCTGTATGTGGGCAGCGCGCAGTTGAGGGTTGATGATGTCGAGCTTGCATTTCCGGATCTGCCCGCAGGGCTTGACGGCTTCACCATCATCCAGATAAGCGACCTGCACGTGGGGCCGTTTATGGATAGCGCCGCTCTGCAGTCCACCGTCCGGCGCATCAATGCCATGGCCCCCGACCTTGTGGCCATCACCGGCGATATCATCAACTGGGGCTCTTCCTACATTGATGAGGCGATTGAAGGGCTTGCCGGCCTGGAGGCAGAGCAGGGAGTCTATGGCGTACTTGGCAACCATGATTTCTACTGCGACACTCAAAGCCTGTGCAGCAAGCTGGAAAAAGCTGGCGTGCAGATGCTGCGCAATGGGTGGCGGGAAATTCGGCCCGAGGGCGGCGGCCTGCTGCAGCTTGTGGGCATCGACGATCCGCAGGGCCTCCTGAGACGTGATATGAATATCCCCAACCTGAAAAAAGCGCTTCAGCAGGCCCCAGGCACTGGATTCAGGGTGCTGCTTTCCCACCGGCCAACTGTTTTTGACACGGCTGCTGCTCAGGGCGTGCGCCTCACGCTTGCCGGGCATACCCATGCAGGTCAGATGATTTTACCTGCCGGAAACAGCCACAACTGGTCGCTTGCAAAGCTTTTTTATGAACGGGACTATGGTCTGTACGACAAAGATGGCTCCTATCTCTACATAAACAGGGGCCTTGGCGTTGTCGGGCCGCCCATGCGCATCAATTGCCCGCGAGAGATCACGCGGATAGTCCTGAAGCGGGGCAATGCGAAGCTGTGAGAGGGAAAACAGCTGATTATGCAGCACGCATGAATCCGAACACGCTCAAGAAATTTTTTTCAGCCCCATGTCGCCGTTTTCGCCGTTGGCAAAAACCCCATAGTTGTTGTGCTCGGGGGGCGAACCTCTTTTTTCGATTGATACTGTTACCTGCCGGGGCTCTGGCTTTGCCTTGCGGTTGAGCGCCACCAGTGATCTGAGCGCCTTCCATCCGATTTTCTTCATTTCCGCAAGCCGGGTGATTTCTTCCAGTGCGGTTCTGTTGTCGTAGGGGTCGGGCCGGTAGGACCGTGAAGAAATAAGGGCATCGTATATGTCGCACACTATGACTGTTTCCACCATGAGCCGTCTGAGCTTTATTCCGGCGGGCATGCCCGAGCCATCTCTTCTCTCATGATGATCCCTGGCCACGATTGCGGCAGGGTGCCTGTGGTCTCCGTAAAAGCAGCTCAGCATCACATAGCCGGCTGCCATGTGATGATCTATTTTGCCCCGCTCTGCGCGGGTAAGGAGCGTTTCTTTTTTTAAAAGATGCATCGGCACGCAAATTTTTCCGATATCATGTGTGGGCCCGGTTGAAACAAATTTGGCCCACTCCCGATCATCCGGCAAAAAATCCCGGGCGATGAGCGCCGAAAGGGTAAAAACCTTAATCAGGTGACAGTAGGTGTAATAGTTAGCGCTTTTGAAATAATCAAGCGACTCCAAAACCTGCATGGGCAGCTGAAAATTATCCAGCATGTTTATGATGCGGGTGACTTTTGTTTTATCCGAAAAAATTAAATCGTAGGGAGGGCTGCTTATGAGATCAAGCAGGTCGCGCTTTATTGTTGCATGCTTAAGCAAGCGGCATGTCTGCTGCGATGTTGCCTTGTTTGCAGCGATGACCTGCGTTAGGGTGCTGTTTGAAAGAATAGCCCCCGCAGGCAGCAGGAGCCGGTTATCGGCTGTGTGTACCGGGAAATTGAGTTTTAAAAAAGCCATGGGAGATACCTCGCTGAATTACAGGAACGGTTTCGCCATCGCTCGCGGCAGATCATTGCCCTCACTATTTCCGAAGCGCAGTGCATTAACACAAACCATGCTTCAGCATGGGGCAACTATAGTAGAACGGCAAAAGTGCGTCAAGAAAGAAGTGCGATTTTGCAGTTGTTTCGCAGGGCAAACATGAAAGCCTGCCGGCCCCTTCACTTTTTTTCTATGGCAACGGGAACGCGGCAGCGGCCCCAGGCAAGAGCATCGTCGTGCGAATCGTAGAACAGGTCAATGCGGTCAGGCCCTTTGATTGCCGAGCCGCGGTCCTCGACAACTCCCTCTCCATAGCCGGGTATGAGCATGACCGTTCCGAAGGGATAGTAGCCGGTATCGGCGGCAAGTGTTCCGGAATGTGAAAACATGAGCCAGGGGAAAAATACGATGCGCACGGGAATAACCCAGGGCCGCTTCAGGCTATCGACCGAAAAGAGCCCGGGGTAGTACTGGCGAGGAGTCGTGCCGCTGGCGGTTGTGCCATGATAGGGCTTGCCGGCATCAGGGCCGCTTGCGTAATACCTGTTCCAAAAATTGAGCTTCAGATACTTCCAGCTGCCGCGCGACCATCCGCAGCACTTTTTGCACCCGCAGTAGGCGGAAGTATCCATTGTGCGCTCAACATGCGCGCACCCTGCCCCAAGCAGCATACCGCAGAGCAACAATACGTTCAGCGTTCGTGTTAATCTGTACCTGCTTATGTTTGCCATACAGCTCTCAAACGGTGCGCGGTGCGCACCCTACCGGCTGCTCATTTTTATCATGGAATTTGCAGGGTGCGCATTACGCACCGGCTCACTTTCGAAACACCACCGCTGCAAAGGTTGCGGCAAAGGCAAGAATGCTCACGCAGCCATTGGCTGTAAAGAATGCTGCATTCATGCGGGAAAGATCATCGGGTTTTATGATGCTGTTTTCATACCAGAGAAAGCCCGCAATAATGGCAAGACCAGCATAAAAGATCGCACCAAGAGAAAAACAAAATCCCATAAGACCGAAAAAAATTACCGTAAGGGCATGCAATATTTTCGTCAGCTGCAGAGCCAGAGGTATGCCGAAGCGCACGGGCACAGAATAGAGCCCTTCCCTTGTATCGAAATCATAATCCTGACAGCTGTAGAGAACATCGAAACCGGCTGTCCAGAGCATGACACCCAGGCTCAGCATCCAGATGCCCGCCGGTGGCAGGGCATTGGTTGCTGCCACCCAGGCACCCATTGGAGCAAGCCCCAGGCACAGGCCGAGCACGCCGTGGCAGGCCCAGGTGAAGCGCTTCGTGAAGGAGTAGAATGCCATGGGCGCCAGCGCTACGGGCCAGAGCTTATGGCACAGGCCAGGCAGGAAAAAAATCGCGATAAAGAAAACTGCAAGCGCTGCAGCAACAAAAAGCAGGGTTTCGGGCACGCTCACCAGCCCTGCGGGCAGGGCGCGACCGGCTGTACGGGGGTTCTTTTTATCGATGGTTATGTCAAAAAGCCGGTTGAGGGCCATGGCAAAGCTTCGTGCGCCGGCCATGGCAAAAGTAACCCAGCAAAATGTTGAAAACGGAGGCAGTCCGCCTGCACCCAGTATCATGCCGGTATAGGCAAAGGGCAGAGCAAAAATGGTGTGCTCGAACTTTATCATGTCGAGCAGGGTCTTCAGCTTACCCAAGGCCATAGTCCTTCCAGCGGCGGGTAACAAGCTCGCGCGTGGCATCATCCATTGCAATTTCTTCGGGCCAGATGCGGCTGTGTCCTTCAGCGGGCAGCTTGCGTGTGGCGTCAACGCCGACCTTCGATCCAAATATAGCCGTAGGCGTTGCATGATCAAGCACGTCAAGCGGCCCCCGGGTAAAAAACAGATCGCGCTCCGGATCGACATTGCTGAACGCTTTCCAGGCCGCCTCGGAGCAGTTCTGCACATCAACGTCGCCGTCGAAAATGACGATGAGCTTGGTGAACATCATCTGCCCCAGTCCCCACAGGGCTGATGCAACCTTGCGCGCATGGCCGGGATATTCCTTTTTAATCGACACCAGCACGCAATTGTGAAAGACGCCCTCACAGGGAAAATTGATATCAACAATTTCCGGCAGCTGCAGCTTTATAAGCGGCAGAAAGATGCGCTCGGTTGCCTTGCCAAGAAAATAGTCTTCCATGGGCGGCTTGCCCACGATGGTCGCCGGATAGACGGGATCTTTTTTTCTGGTGATGGCCCGCAGGGTAAACACCGGGTACTGGTCGGCATCGGAGTAAAAGCCCGTATGATCGCCGAACGGTCCTTCAATGCTTGTCTCGGCGCTCACGGTTCCCTCAAGCACGAACTCGGCATGTGCCGGCACCATGAGGTCAACGGTTGCTGCCTTCACTATTTCAACGGGGCTGTTGCGCAGAAATCCGGCAAACATAAGTTCATCCAGGCCAGGAGGCAGGGGCGCTGTAGCCGAATAAAGCGTTGCCGGGTCACAACCCAGGGCTATCGCGACCTCGGTATGTTTGCCCTGTTCAAGGTTTGCGCGGTGATGGCCCGCGCCGCCGTGATGCAGATGCCAGTGCATAAAAGCCCGGCGCTCGTCGATTATCTGCATGCGGTACATGCCCATATTTTGCACGCCTGTTTCAGGATGCTTCGTGATGACAAGCGGCAGCGTGATGAAGCGGCCTGCGTCTTTGGGCCAGCACTGCAGCACGGGCAGGCTTTTCAGCAGCGGCCCGTCGCGCTCGATAACCTCCTGACAGGGCCCGGAGCGTACGCTTTTAGGCTGAAAATTCTTAATGTCCTTCACGCTCCACAGAAGCTTCATTTTGTCCACGAGCGTACCGGGCATGGCTGTGGGGATGAAGGACATAACCCGCCGGGCAATCTCGTCAAAGCCATCCACGCCAAAGGCGAAACAGGCGCGCTCAAGAGTACCGAAAAGATTTATGGCAAGGGGGTATGGGGAATCCTTCACGCGCTCGAACAAAAGCGCAGGGCCGCCGCTCTTTACCAGGCGGTCGGCGATTTCGGTTATTTCAAGCACGGCGTCAACCTCGGCTGCTATGTGCTGGAGCTGGCCTGTTGCGCCCAGCTTTTGAATATAGTCCTGCAGATCAATAAATGCCATTGTGCTTTCCGCTCTGTTTATTATTAGGTTTTATTGGAGAAGGCTGGCGAACCGCCCCTTCAAAATTATTATCAGCCGCACGGTCCAACCTCAGGCTAATAGCCTGCGGTTTGCAGAAGCCCCAGGCTGTTCAAAAACTGCAGCAGAAGGGCAAACAGCCCCGGTGCCGGGGTCAGCAGATTATGCCTGACGACAAGCTGCACCTCTTGTGTTTCTCCGGCGGCGATGGTCAGGTTTTCTTCATATTCTGTGGTAACGGCCGGAAAAATAAATGATAGTGAAAGCGCAGTACCGGCATACGGGCCTACGCTTGAACCGCCGGTAAAAAAAGGATTGATAGGCTCGACAATAAAATTATATGTGCCGGGAGTAACCAGCATTTCAAAAGCGCCGTCGCCCTGCATGCAGTAGTCTGAAACGCTGGAAAAGCGGCTCATCTCCTCATCGCCCTGTTTCACTGCAACAACATTGGCGCCCCGCGCCGGAAGGCCGCTGCGCCAGTACAATGTGCCGCTGATACGGCCGTAGACGGCGTTTACGACTTGGATCTCTGCCGGATACAGCATGGTGACGGCAGCCTCGTCGTCAGGATTCAGTCTCCCGAGAGAGGAGTCATTGTCTGTTGCCGTGGGGAACATCGTCGGAATGTAAACATCGTTTGTCGTGTTATCATCATGTACATACTGCGAATTGATCTGCGTGTGGTCAAGGCCGATGAAATGGCCGAATTCATGCACGAAGGTGGCCTTGAACAACTCGGGGCCCCAGTTGTAGGGCTCCTGGGTAAAGCGGCCGTTAAGAAGCGACAGGCCTTCGGTATAATAAGAACCCGTATCGTCAGTGGCCGAGCCTGAAAAGCCGATAATATTGTCACTTGCCCCGACGCCGTATAAAGAATCGATGATGCCCCCATCGGTGTCGAAAATGACCGGATTGATGCCGTCGGTATAGTCTGTAAATGTGAAGACATTATCTTTTGTTACATCGGCGGCAAGATGGCCTGCGTTCTTAAAGCTGATCCGGGCCGTGGCAACGCCCTGCCAGGTGGCAAAGCAGTCGTCGACAATAGCGGCAGCCTCACTGTTTGAAAAGCTGCCCAGAGTGCCCTGGTCGATTGAATAGGGTATGGGCATGGCGCTTGCCGGAAACACGACGGGATTGCAGTTCTTATCCGTCAGCAGCGGCCCGCCGGCACAAGATGGGGTTGCGTAGTGAGTCAGGAGGACAAGCAGCACAAGTACCTGTAGCTTTTTCATGGCTTTACCCCCCCTGCGATTATCTGCCTGATGAGCTCCATGAACTCCTGATGCCGCAGTGCGCCTGTTCCACGCAGGCTGCACTGCCTGATGCCCGGAAGCGTCGAGCCCGGGCAAAATTTTTCCATGTCCATGCCTTTAAAAAGGCGGCTGTTGCCCCGCTCATTGGCAACTGTTTTTTCGCCTCCGCTCGCAGTCATAACATTGAAAACGCCCTGGCCGAACCCTACCGGCGAGCTGTACCCAAGAGAGCTTTCCGGGTACAAAAACAGCAGCACCTCCTCCTGCCCGGCGATAAACCTCGGCGCGCGGGCATACATGCTTGCGGCCTTATGCATGCGCAGTGTCACCGTGTCGGCCGAACCGCCTTTGAGCATGCGGTGGGCTGCAAACGTGTACACCAGGGCCTCATCCTGCGTTTCAACGCTGGTGCAGCGGCCCCAGAAAATTGTTCCTGCGGTGCGGCACAGGCCTTCAAGGTTCAGCTCGCGCACAGCTGCCCCATGGGCCTGGCTGCACAGCGCGCAAATAATTATGCCGGTTATGATGCATCGTTTCATATGGGTTCCTCTCCTGAATGGTACATTGCTTTATATACCATGAGATCAAGCCCGTGGCCACCTGCCACCTTATTGCTTGACATTACAGCATTTTCAGACAAAAAATAAACATTATTTTTTTGCATACTAGGGAGACTGCAATCGTGAGAAGAAAAAATCTGTTGTTCATCGTGATGTTTGTCATGATCGGCGCCGTGCTGCTGCAGGCTTGCGCCTCGACGCAGGAGCGGCAGATGCGCTCCATGGCCAGGGTCTATGACCGCCCCTATGACCGTGTTTGGAGCTCTGTCGAGGAGCTGCTGCGCTTTGATCTTAAATGCGCTTTTAAAAAAAATGATAAGCAGGGCGGAGTTCTTGAAACCGAGTGGGTGCACCGCATGGATACGGAAGGCACCAAGCGCTGGATGGTGGAGGCCCGCGTGCGCAAGGTAAAAGGCGGCATAGAAGTGGAGCTGTACAAAAAGCTTGAGCTGCAGGACAGCGTGAGCAAAAGTCTTGAGAAATACAAGGGGAAGAAAGACACCGAGCCGGCCTCCGGAAGCTGGAGAAAAACCGATGTGGCCCCGGATACGGTGGAAGACCTGTACCGGAAACTGGAGAAAAAACTTGAAAACTGACACCCCGACCGGCTGCAGGCGTTTTTTGCTGCGCGCACCCTGTGCCTGTCTGTATGCGGTATGCATGCTAGCCTGCCTGCTGGCGCCTATGAGCTCTGGCCGGGCCGAAACCCGGCAACACAGCCGGTTCAGCCGCGCCGAGATCAGCTGGGCCATCACCTGGATCAACAGTGCGCTGCCGAACTTTCTGCAAAAAGGCATCATCGCGAAAATAAGCACGAAGGATGACGGCTTTGCAGTGTTTGCAGGCAAGCCCTGGTATCAGCTGACATTTACGCAGCAGGGCGAATTTCTTAAAAATCTTTCGCGCTCCCGGGAAATAATCGGCCATCCGCCGCAGTTTTCGGTTGTGGATGTCGATTCCTCTGCAACCGTTGCCCGCGTGTCAGAGTCGGGCATTGAAATACTTACCCCCGCTGAAGGCTTCAAGCTGTATCAGCCTCCGGCAGATGATGCCGGGACAAACACGACAACCACGGCCTACTGACGTACATGAAAGCATATTTTATTACCGGCACTGATACTGGCGTCGGCAAGACCCTTGTGGCAGGCGCCATAGCCGCTGCGCTGGCGGCCAGGGGGCTTTCTGTGGGCGTCCTGAAGCCATGCGAAAGCGGGTGCTCTGAAAAGAACGGTGAGCTTGTTCCGGAAGACGCGCTTTTTCTGAGAGATATGGCCGCCTGCGATGACTCACTTGATGAAATCTGCCCCTATCGCCTGCGAACGGCCCTGGCGCCGGGCGTGGCGGCACAGCGTGAAGGCATTGTCATTGATCCTGCGCGGATTGAAGCTCTTTTTGCCGCTGCCTGCCGCAGGCATGACATCGTTCTGGTTGAGGGCGCCGGCGGTTTGCTCGTGCCGGTGACCGACCGGCTTCTGACCATCGACCTCGTGCGGCTGCTGGCACTTCCGCTTATCATCGTCGGGCGGCTCTCTCTTGGAACCATCAACCACACACTGCTCACGGTGCGCGAGGCCCAGCGGGCAGGCTTAGTTATTGCCGGCATCATACTCAGCCAGACCAGTCAGGTGCATGGCCTTGCCGAGCAGACAAATCCTGAAGTCCTCTGCCGTTTTACCGACGTGCCGCTGCTTGGCATCATGCCTTTTGTGCCCGAATCCGACCGCCGCGACAGAGCAACCCTTGCACGACTTGCCGAAAGTCGGCTTACCATGAGCCTTTTGTAACTGCACAGGCCTCAGGGGTCAGGGGTCACAAGTTCAAGGTTCGGAGTTCCGCCCCCCGGACCCTAGACCCTCGCTCCCCGGCCAGTCTCACTTCCATGCAGAACCATTCCACTGTTTATATTTTAGGACACCGGTGCTCAGCATGCCAACGGCATAGGCTTCGCCTTTGTTGTTTGTAAGATACACATAACCGGCAGTGCCTGTGCCCATTGAATTGAACATCACACGGTTGTCCTGAAAGGTAACCGGGCTTGCAGGAAGATCTCCTGATAATGAAGCGCCTTTCGTTGCCGCTCCGAAACCGAAATGGACATCACCGCCATACCGTCGGCCCATAGAACCGTGTTCTTTGTCTGGAATTATTTTTTTATACTGGCTCTCGGCGTCAAAAATATAGTGGCCATCAAAATCTTTACCGTTTTGGCTAAGTTCAAATGCAATGACAACGGAGCGCCTTTCCTTTATAGCCTTTGTTCTGGCGAGGCGCATCATCGAAGAAAGATCGCGGGCTGCAGCCTTCAGCCCATAGCCTGCAATAGCCGTTATCAAATTCGGCACGGCTATGGCCGAGAGTATGCCCAATATCGCAACCACGACCATCAATTCGATCAGCGTAAAACCTTTTTTTCTCTGTTTCATGCCTCCCCCACCTTAAAAATAGTTAGCATAGTTAATTAAAAAATAAGTATAAATAATTAGCTTAATTTTTATTTAACTTCAACTAAAAATTAATGTTCAACCAGCAATAGATATTCACGCTAGCGCATGACGGGAATGGGACATTTTCCGCAACTACTCAGGTAGCGGGGGTTCAGGTGTCAGGAGCGATGGTCAGGGGGCGGGAAAGAGATATGGAAGCGTATCTGTACTGTACAACTTTATTTTTTTTGAAATCCTTTATAAAAAGTTCGTCGCTCCCGCGAAAGCGGGAGTCCAGTTTTTGGGCGTTTTATGGATTCCTGCTCCCCGATCTGATCGAGGACAAGCTTCGCAAGACGTTCCCTGAAATTCTTTTTATTAAGTTGCATAGTGCAGGTATTGACGGTTGGGAAATTTGGTCGTCCATCAAAAGCTTTATCGTCTGCGCATTAAAACAGGCGGTCTTACCCTCGTGCATTTCCTGAACTCTGAACCCCGCCCCCTGAACCTTTAGCAGTTACAAAAAACTTTGCATTAAGTTGAAAGGTGTGGATAGCTATACCTTCCGGGCGGGGAACAGACCACTCGCACAAAAAAAGCCCCTCCCGAAAGAGGGGCACATACTCCAAGTCTACGGTTTCGTGTTACTTCGGGCTCTTTTTCTTTTTTTTCGGCAGGGCAAAATTGGTGGTTGTGGCATTATCTTCATATCTCTGCACCTCCAGCCTTAGCAATTCAGGGTCTTTCCCCCGCTCCCATTTATAGTCAATAATGGCATCACAGGGAACTTTTAAATCCTTTAATTCTATGGCCCTTCCGTTCTCATCAAAAATCATGGGATTATAGGGCACCTCAAGCCTGTATTTGTTCAATTTCTTGAATTCGTGCCGGGCCAAAGAAATCTCATCGGGCCCTTTGTCCTGAATGACCGCATTTCCCCGCTCACGAAATGTTCTCTCTTCAGCCCGTGCCTGGCTGCAAAGGGCCATAATAAGCGCCATGCACAGCAACAGCCCTTTTGCATGCTTAACAGTATAAATAATTTTCATCATCTTCCCTCCTTCCAGTATTCAACACCGCTTCTGGTATCTATTGCCGGATTAACTGCGATTGTATTAATAACGCCGGTGCTCATCTGGCTGTACACGGTGGCGGAACCCCCGGCTTCCTTGGCGGCATGAATACCGAAGCTCGAAGAAAGCCCATAGCCCAAGCGCTGCCCGTCGGCAATCCTCTGCGTATTATCTATATCATTAACACCATATATATCTTTAGCTGTACCGGTCAGCACCGGCAGGCGCCAGGCTGTGCCGGTGGCATAATAAAAGGCATACAGATTGCTAAAACCGCCATAGCTGCAGGCATTGGTGTCTGGCGTATAAGCTGGAAAAAGCGCGATGCCGCCGTAAACAGTAGGCTTATTGACCACACGCTCGGAAGGACCGGTGCCGGGGTCAATAAGGTCTCTTCTCCAGCCCTTGTAAAACTGATAGGCTGGGGTTCCTGTTTTTTTAGTCACTTCAGTAATAAGCGCGTCCCAGGTTGTTATGGTTGAAATACCACCGGACGCGGTTATGGGATGCACAACGCGGTTAGGCAAGATGTCATAAGGGCTGGCGTTAAAAAGATTGTCAAGAGTCAGCGTGCACGACGTACCAGGAGTATATGTATGGTAACAGGGCAGCGCTGTCGTCGTGTCGGCCGTCGACACGCCCAGGCGGTTATAAAACGGATCCTTGACGCCGATCAGATAATTTGTTGCTGAATTTCTCTTATCAGTATCTACCTGAAATCTGCCGGTTCCCAGATAGAGCCAGACATTGTCTTTGGTATCCGAGCTTATGGTAAACGGCGCGCTGATTAACGGCAGGGTAAGACCTCCCGTACCGGACTTTAACATCGTGTTCCATGACCAGGCGGGTGTCGCAGTCGGGTCCCATTGATATGTGGCGCTATAGCCTTCCACATACGTGCTATTGGTTATGGGAATGCCGATCCGCCACACCTTGCTTGCGTTGACTGAGGACTCCAGGTAGTTGCCTGCCACATACAAAGCATCAACGCTGTAGTCGAGCGCCTTGTCTATAGCAATGGGCGTGTTCATATAGGCATTTTGGAGTGTTGGCGAAGGTGTTGCACCATCATTCGTTTGAAATTGTTTTTTCAACGTACCGGTCAATATATCTACGATATACACACTGCCTGGATGCGAGGGTATCACCCCATCGAAGTCTTCAAACCCCGATCCAATGGCCAGATACCAGTGATCGTTGGTTCCCCATGTTCTGGTTGTCGAATTGTAGGTTCTGCCAACCTGCAGAACCGTCGGCTGATTCATGGAAAACCCCATATTGGGAAACGACTTGTCCCATAACAGCCTCGGGTTGCGCGGATCGGTTATGTCAATGGCAAAAAAGCTCGGGTAGTAGTCAGCTGTTTTATCACCGGCGACATTATTGGTCCAGATATGCTTGGCCCCGAAATTCATACCGCCGATGAGCACCGTACCCCAGCCGCCAGGATGAACTCCGAAAGGCCCGTCATCAGTAAATATCCGCACATCCACAACTTTCGGCTTCAGATCAACAAACGGCACATGCGTGGCCAGCGCATAATTTGGATCTGCAAGCCATTTCAAATGCGGCAGCAGCGGCTGGGGTATATAGGCCCACAGCTCATCGCCGATATCCTCGGTGCCAATGCCATTTGGCTCGTATGTGCCGGTTGTCTTATCAAAAATACCGGAGGTAAAAGCATGCAGCATGCCATCGTTGGCGCCCACATAGGTGACGGTTTCGCGGGCGGTTGTGGCATTATCTCCATATTTTGCCTGAAACATCCGATAGCTTGCATCATCATAAATGATATCGTATTTTTCCACGGGCTTTGAAATGGTCACCGGCGTGGAATAGACAATATCCCCAAGCTTCCACACCTTGACTCCATCCAGCGAGCGATTGCGCGTTTTAGCAGTATCTTTGTGCGGAAGGCCCGCCGTACCTACACCGTTCAAATCTTTACCGCGTATAAACTCTATAAGGTTTTCCGCCCGGTACACCGCGCTGAGCGCATCAAGATAGCTGTAGGTAGTCGCGTCTTCAATGCCTAAAAAGGGCTCGATAAGCCCTACATGGGCCTTGGTAAAGCCGATGCAGTTGGTCGTCGATCCCGAATCAAAAGCCGCAGGGGTCATCACCGAGCCGTTGCCCACATAGGTATATATCCTTCTGTCGTCGGCGGCCCTATTTGCAAGCAGAGTGCCCGCCTCCCATATCGGCGAAATGTTTTCAAGCGGAGTTATCACGCCGGTAGCGGTCTTCGTGTCGGGATAGGGGTTTGACGCGCTGACAGTATAGCGCGTCACCTTGGTCTCACCACCTACTATGGAATAGGTGAGCACATTATCATTGGTAACATCAAGCTTCTTGTCGGCTGTCGTGTCTTCACGTATATTGCCCTTGGCATCAACCCACAGCGCCTGCAGGCGCCCCAGCCAGTTCACCTCATGCGTACCGACCACCTTGCTTGGTAAAAATATGGCCTGCACCAGGGTGCCCTCGCCCTCGCCCGTGGTGGCAAGCACCGAAACCGCCGTGCCCGAGGCTGCCTGGTTCAAAATATCGTTAATGGCGGCAAGCACCTTGGCTTCGATCTCATCGCCTTTCTGGGCCTCGTAATAGTTGTCCGGAACGCCGTCGCCGTCCTTGTCCCATTCGGTCCGATTATCGGCAGGATAATGAGTGAATTCGCTGAGTAAAGCATTGGGGTTACTGCCATAGCTGGCAGTGGGGATTTTACCATAGCCGTCGCACTTGCCATTTTTATTATTATCTTTAAACCCGCCATACATGGCTGTTTCTCTCAGAATGACAGGAGCAAAATTTGACTTGCCGAAGGCATAAACCACATACAAATCAATATTCTGAATGCCCGTAATGTTGTCGCCAAGAACGCCGTCGCGCAGATCGGTTGTGTGAGCATAAAAAGCCTTATCGTTCATTTCATCATATTGCCTGATACCCGAGGACGCACCATCATTGCCGTCGCCGTCAGAATCCGCATAAGTGTCATCCTCAGTGTTCGGCTCGCCGTCGGTCAGCAGCAGTATATAGCTTTTAGCGCAGGAAAGAGTTTCGGTCGTACCTACCTTTAAAAAAGGATCGCCTTTGGTGGCGCTATTGCCCATAAAATAATTGGTTACATTCTCGATTGCCTTTGCCGTCGGGGTTGAATTTGCAGCAACTTTCTTTTCTATAGTTCTCACAATTGTAGGGATAGGGGTGCCTATCGCATTTACCGGTTCGTCGTCATAATACCAGTGATTGCCCCATTGCGCCTGGGTGCCGATTCTCTGCATGATGCCGCACACATTATAAACAACACCACTGGCGTCAGTGCAGTAATCGTTGGGCTCATCAGTCCTGGATTTTTTTACTGCAATTCTAAATGATGCCGTTGGGGTGCTCCAGGGGGAATTGCCGTTGAGGGGATCTGTGGTGGTTTTCGCATATAAAAAGCCGCCCTTGACGCCATACCATGCCTCGGTATACGGAGACATTTGGGGGACGGCGTCCGTGGTATTGTCTTTATAATAGTTCTGCCAGTAATAGGTATTAGTGTTGCCGGTGGAGGCAAGGCCGGAGGCGGAGCTGGGGGCGCCTTCTCCCACAAGCGTATTATTGTCGCTGAGGGTGGCAGCCTCCACATTTCTCTTGCCGCCGATGAGCGCCTTTTTAAGCACGTCGAATCTGCGCATGCACAACCAGTTGAGAAAATTGCCGCTCCAACTATCTCCCGTCGTTAAAGTGCTGCGCTCGAAAACTGCAGTGGTTGTGTTATAGACATACCGCGCCGCCGGATCAAAATAGCCGTAGTACTGTGTGGGAATAGAGGGCGTATACTCGATAGTCAGCGTTGGGCACAATACTATGTCGCTGTCGTAGGCCTTTGGATACCGCTTGGTGCCGGCCGTGCCGGTGATCTTGAACACCATGGCATTGCCTGCGGCCCAGTTCGTGTTTTTCACCATCAGGGACACAATGGTTTTAAGATTGGGGGAGTCGTATTTCGTGTTGATTGTCCATGTTGCCGTCAGTTTTTCGGCAGCAGGCAGCGTAGCCGAAGACCAGACGACCGTAGGGGTCAGCCAGTCTCGGCCCGTCGATATGCTCTTGGCGGTACTGGTGAATGTAGCCGGGTATGCTGAATCCTGCCCGTAAAATGTGAGTGAGTCGGTACTGGCCCCAGAAGTGCTGCTGGCCGTAAACGTAATATAGGCTTTTGTTATCGTAACGGGCACCCCATGCACATCTTTTGGCACTTTCACATTTGGGAAACGCAGGCCTACAATGTATTCTTTAGACGAGTAATTACTCATATACAGATTAGCACCAGTTACGGTCATGGTGCCGGCTGTGGTTGAAAGCTGCACCGCATCATCAGAACCCCCCTCAGAGCCCGAACCAACTCGTGCGACAGCTCTGCCGTTGATGCCTTCATAATTGGCGCCGGTCACATCGCCCTTGGGGTCGCTTTCATCGGGATTGTAGGGGTCGGGATATGCCGGGAAGGTCATGCTGCCGGAATGGTCCAGAATAACCATAATATTGGGCAAAACCGAAGACGACTGAAAGATCGGCGGATAAATATAATCGTCCATCTTGGGTTCCGGAGAAATAGTTGTTGTTACCCCGCGCGCTGCCGTGCCGCACAGCAGCACAAGAGCCGCACTCCACACGGCGCAAAGTATTTGTTTTTTCATGGCCTAACCTCGTATCTAAATAAGTGTTTTGTTTCTAAAGCACGCCTGCCCGAAGGCGGCAAGACTTCAAATACCAGCGCCGGGTATGAACCGGTAGCCAAGCAAAATTTCGGTTACCGGAGCTTTGCTGTCGGTTATGCTTTTCCCGATCACAGTGGCTTTGCAGTCCATAAGGTAGATAATCTTATAGGCAGTTCCGCCGCTGCCGTCAGCGCCGGAACCGAACTCGGCAACCCCGCCTGCGCCAAATGCCACGGCAGCCTTGTCAACATCAACATCTATGACCAGTTGGTCGTAGCGTATCCGAATATCAGACGTGTTGTCTATGCTTGTATCATAGAGCTGGCCATTTACTTTTCTTGCCTGAAAAGGATCATCAACGGGTTTATATAATGTCTCATAACTACTACCCAGCCCGCCTAGCTTCGCAGACAGGTATTTTTCTGAATTATTCCAGCCCGTGGCGTGTATGGGGTCCTCCTCCCTGCCTTCATACAAAAATTGGCCGTCTAAAATCTGAATGGCGCCGCCGCTGGTTACAGTTTCAAGAGGGTTTGTGTTTTTAAGATAAACTCCGTTGTTCCAAGTGCCCACGCCACCGGTTGTCAGAATGGGGATAGCAGCCAGCGGATAACCCGAGTTGGCCAGTTCATAGACCTGCTTCACGACAACCTCATTTGCTGAAATATCCGTTTCAGTCACGCCGGTATTCATAGCCGCCATACCAATAATCATGCACACGGCAAGCATGAACATGGAAAATGCCAGAATAAACCCGCCTTCGTTGCCGATTATGCCGGCATGCGGTTTGCCTGATATGGCCTCTGCCCCCGGGCTGTTGTTTTGTGGTGTCAGCATCATAAACGCACATCCTTTCACATGCTAGACGCTACAACAAAGTGCAGGGTAGCGCCCATTTTTTTAACAAAAGCGTTTTTATACGGCAGTGATACTTCAATGGTGGCCGTATTGACAACAGGAACATTGGCCGCAATACGCAGCACCAAAATCGAGCCCGCAGGAGCCGGAGGCGGCATATCCTGTGCTGTGAAAGGGGCGCCGCCCTCTTTTCTGAAAACGACCGATTTTGACTCACCGGAAGTAAAAACAACAGTTCTCGTAGTATTGAAAAAGCTCACAATATCCGCCATGGTCGAAGGCATCTGAATCTCGGCGTACCCTGTGTCGGTTTTGTTAGAGTCGAAACTCATAAGCCAGAATAAATTCGCCCGGTTCCACATGCCGGTATTACTATCAACAATTTTCTCCTGATCCGTCTGGTTCATGTGCGAGGTCAGCCACTCGGCCCAAGCCAGAGCGGTGCTGGAGCCGGTAGAATTCGAATTGGCGAAAAAAACTTCGCTCAGAGCCGTAAGCTGCATGGCGGCTACACCCGTAAGGCCTATCGTCAGCACCATTACTGCTACCATCAGCTCTATAAGTGAAAATCCCCTTTTGCCTAGAAAAAAACGCATCACTTTTCCTCCCTTAAATCGCCCGGCAGGTCATTCTTCCGTCGGCTGTAAAGCCATGTTCGGGCAATTTATATAGGTTATTACCACACGGCGCATATAACCGTCAGAGTAGGGCCCCCACCGCGTGCCAGTGGTGGTGTGAGCTGCATTTGATGCAGGATACTGAAAGGAACGTCGCTCACCACGCGCTTGATCAATCGGATCAATCGGTTGCCCATACCCCGCAAGATGATTGCGCGTTCGTATCAACAGACTCACCGTAACAGAGCGGATATCAGCCAAAGATTGCCCCTTATCAAGCACATCAGTTACCGCTGTGCCGTTGTTCATATTATACAAAAACTCCAGCGCTTCGATACCCTCGACAACAGCCTGAGCCTTATCGCTCGTAGACCCGTTAAAGGTCTTTACGACCGAGGTTGTACCGCTGGCGAGCTGCCCGTTTGACTGCGGTTCGTCACTCAGAGAGTAGCGAATTGTCTCGACGACGCACGTACCTGTACAGGGTGAGGAAATGAGGAACCCGTCGGGCATGTGGTCGCAGCCTTCACCCACACAATCCACTGCCGGCGACCGCGGCCTGCCCAGATCAGCGGTAAATGCGACTTCAAAAGGCTTGGCGATTAGAAAGCCGGCATGGGATATTTTTTTCGGATCATAGCCTGCCTGGCGTAGGTCTTTTTCAATGAAAAACAAAAAGGCGCGCACATTTTGCTGCATTTCAACAATCTGCTCCTGCCTTAAATAGCTTCGCTGCTGAACACCATAGACGGAATAAGTAGCCGCGGAAACACCCGCCATAACAGCCACGACAATCATCATTTCGATCAGAGAGAACCCACATGCTCCCGCTGCTATCATCCTGTTTTTCATAGACATTCCTCCCCCTCACGTCATGGGTCTACGTTGCAGTTTACGCCAGCGCTTCCGCACTGGTCCATTCTGATATTGCCGGCTAAGCTAGTGATTCCGATGCGGTACCCAGTCTTGTTGTTAAGAGAGTATCTATTTTGAAGATACACATACCCCGTCACCCCGCCGGTCAGTCCCGTGGTATCAAAAGTAATCGTGCTACCGCCATCCGAAAATTTAAAGCTAGTGCTTCTGCCTGGAAAGCCCAATTTAACGCCATTGCCATAATATGCAGGCATACTTACTGCTGTGGCGGCAGATTGAGGTAGCCATTTCCCATCCAGTGGACTTCTGCCATCTATGGCATATTGGTCGTTAGCCGCATAAAACGCCACAACTACCGGACGATGAAATTTAATAGCCATGCTTCTGGCTTTGCGGAAATTGTTAACCATCTCACGGGCGGCTTTTTGCATCTGGTATGCGGGAAGTGTTTTCATAATGGTTAGCCCTCCGATAGAAGCAATGACGCCCATTATGGTAACAACAACCATCAGCTCTATTAATGTAAAACCCCTGGAATTTTTCATAATCCCTCCACTGGTCAAAAAGAAAAGCACAAGCCGTGCCAGACTATATCTTAAATTTCAAGATGCTGTTTTAGCTTGTTTTTATTAAAGCGGTGCGACATTTCATGGTACATAAGATCGGCAAAACTATAAAAAAACTTTATAGCTTTGTAAAAAAACATTCTACCTGCCGGAGCTCAAAGCCTGGCCGCTTCGTTATTGGCGGAGACACCATCAAGAGGCATAGCTGTGCAACCCCGAAAGCACATAATTGACCCCCAGAAAAGTAAACAGCACGCAGACAAATCCTGCTATGGAGATAATTGCCGCTCGCTTGCCGCGCCAGTCGCGCGTAAGCCGGGCATGAAGGAATGCCGCATAAATAAACCATGTGATGAGAGACCAGGTTTCCTTGGGGTCCCAGCCCCAGTAGCTGCCCCAGGCATAATTGGCCCACACAGAGCCGGTGATGATGCCCACGGTGAGCAGCAGAAAGCCGATGGCGATGGTTTTATAGATAATCTCATCTATAGCCTCAAGCGACGGCATCACATCGGTGCTTTTGACAGGCGCCTGCCCTGCCCGCTCGCTGCTGCCTGCTTTGAACAGATAGACGATGCTTGTGACAAATGATACGGCAAACGACGAGTAGGCCAGAAAACAGGTAAGCACATGATAGGTAAGCCAGTTGCTCTGCAGGGCCGGGATGAGCGGCGTTATTTCGCTCTGCACACCGGGAGACAGTGAGGCAAAGGCCATGGCAAGAGAAATGATGGGAAAAACCAGTGCGCCCATGAGCTTGACCTTGTAGCGAAACTCGATGCAGAAGAAAATAATCATGGTCGTCCATGACAAGGACACGAGGGATTCATAAAAATTTGCAAGAGGTATATGCCCGTAGCCGATCTGGTAGGACTCATACCAGCGGAATCCCAGGCCTGCCGTATGGGCTGCAAAACCAAGCGCCGCAAGGCCCATAAGCGCGGCATGAAATTTTCTGCCGCGGAAAAACAGATAGGCGAAATTGCCCGCCATGCAGAGAAGATAGACAAGCGTTGTTATACCCAGAAGCTTTGAGCTGATCATGACTGTTTCTCCAGAGATTTAAGCTGTTCAAAAAGCCTGTTAAAATCTGCGGCAAAAGCCTGCCGGTTTTTACTGGCGCTGCCGGCAAGCACAACCCGCAGCCCCCCGTCTTTTTCCTCAAGCACAAGATAGAGCCTGCGGTGCGACATAAAAAACGCCCCGCAGATGCCGGCGATCAGAAAAATACAGCCGAGCCACACCACATTGACGCCCGGATCGCGGGTGACCTGCAGGCCAGTATAATAGCGCGGATAAAAACCGGCAAGCTGCACCTCATAGGCGGCGCCCGGCTTGCGGTGAAAGTCGGGAAACTTCATAAACGCCCATGGGCTTTCAAGCTCTGCGCCTGCGCGGGAAACGATAACGCGTACGGCTGGATTATTGGGCTCGTCGGAACGGGAAAAATACCTGCCATCGTCCATGGCGAAATCGGCAAGAATAGTGTCGACAACAGCCTCGTCCTTCGTGCCTTCGATAGCAAAACGCTGCCCCTGCCGCACGCGGTATTCACGGGCCTTCTCAGCCCCTGCGGGTTTTATGCGCAGCAGCACCTCGCCTGCACTGGCAGCGACCGCGCCATAGCTTGACTGGTAGAAAAAAATGCCCTTGTAAATAAGAGGGTCATTAACCTCGATGACCTTTTTGATCACGTCTTTTCCATCTTCGACAACGACCAGCCAGCTTTTATAGTCTTTGGGCATGCGCCCCTCATTAGTGTCTTCGGGCATGCCCCCCCGGTCATAATAGCTCACCTCGAACCGGTCGCAGCGCAGGGCAAAACCCAGATCATGCTGCACGAGGCTGTTTTTCAAAGTCACCGTGCTCTGCGTTTCGCCCTCATCGACTTTCATGAAGCCCTGAAACCCCAGGGTGCCCACAAGCACGCCCGCAATGATGGTAATCATGCCGATATGGGTAAGATAGAAACCCAGATATGACAGGCGGCCCTTGTCTGCAACAATATAGGTTTTCCCCTCCCGGCGGGTAACTGCGGGCTTGCAGAGAAACCGCCCGACAGCTTCTGCCATGGCTTCCACCATGGCAGGCGAGTCTTTTTTAATGGTAAATTTTTTAATATTGCCCATGCCCTGCCACTGCTGCTCGCCGGGGGTTTGTGCGGGCGGCGCCAGAAGCCGGCTTACCCGAGACAGCCGGTTAAACGAACAGGCCGCAAGGTTGAGCGTAAAAAGCCCCAGCGCCGCCATGAACCACCAGCAGTGATACATATCGGTTAAGCCAAGGTTTTTTATCAGATCATAGGCAGGCTGGCTGTATCTGTGCAGGTACTCGTGCTCTGCAGCATTCTGCGGCACAAATGTGCCAATAACGCAGACAAACGAAAGCACAATCAATAGCACAATGGTCAGGCGTAAGGATATGAAAAAACTCCATATTTTTTTCAACATACGACTCCCTTGATATATAAAAAATTTCGTTTTTTTCAAGCACATGACTCCTGCCGTGCAGAAAAACTAACAAAAGCATGCCGCCTTTGCAATGAAAATATAATAATTTAGTTAAAAGTATTGACAGAATGTGCAAGTTTTTGTTAAAGTTTTTTCAAAAAAACCGATAAAGTATATGTAAATATCGCATAAAAATTTCCATTAGGGGATAGGCCATTGAAAAAATTAATTCTTTATCTCATACTTGGGCTTGTTCTTTTCGGTCTGCCGCTCATAGCCTACACGTCAGAGGAGTATAACGGCGCCAGCAAATGCAAGGTCTGTCATATTAAAACATTCAAATCATGGCAGGAAACCAAACATGCCAAAGCCATGGAAAGCCTTCTGCCCGGCGCTGCGACCGAAGCCAAAAAGAAAGCCAAGCTTGACCCTGCAAAGGATTATTCAAACGACCCGGTCTGCATGCAGTGCCACACCACCGGCAATAATCCTGCCTTTCCGGGCATACAGTGCGAGGCATGCCATGGACCGGGCGTAAAATATTCGGCCATGAGCATCATGAACAAAAGCAAGTGGGCCGAAAATCCCGATGGGCAGCGAAAGCTTGCTATTGAGGCCGGACTCGTTATCAAGCCCGAGGAGAAAAACTGCAAAGTCTGCCACAATGAAAAAAGCCCGACCTTCAAGCCCTTCGACTTCAAGGCTCGCTATGAACTGATCAAGCATCCCAAATAGAGAACCGCAATGTGAACGTGACTCAGGCCTGCCCGCTAGGGGCGGGCCTTTTGCTTTCCAGCTTGAAGCCGGAATTGTTGATTGTTCATCTTTGGTTGTTGATCGTTGGTTGTTGATCGTTGATTGTTAACGAAAAACCATCAACGATCAACGACGAACAATTTTGAACTTTGAACTTTGAACCTTTTCACAAATTATACCATATCAGGCACAGACGGCAATGCACCACAGACTCAAACAACAGCTTGAATTTCTGCTTGAGATCGACAGGCTCAAAGAGGTGCTGCGCCAGTCCTATATCTGCAAGGGGCTGCGCAAAGAGAACTCATCTGAGCACAGCTGGCATCTGGCTGTCATGGCCCTGGTTCTGGCAGAGCATGCAAATCAGGATATTGACATAGGGGCTGTTGTAAAGATGGTTCTGGTGCATGACCTGGTGGAGATAGATGCAGGCGACACCTTCTGCTACGACGACGCGGGCAATGCCGGCAAAGCCGGTCGCGAGACAGCTGCAGCCGACCGCATTTTCGGACTCCTGCCTGAAGACCAGGGCCGGGAGTTCCGGAGCCTCTGGGAGCAGTTCGAAGCGCGCGCAACGCCCGAAGCCTGTTTTGCCGCCGCCCTCGACCGCCTCATGCCCCTCATGCACAATTATTACAGCTTGGGTAAAACCTGGCAGGAGCACGGCGTTGCGGCAGCTAAAGTGCTGGACCGCAACCGCCATATTGAGCAAGGCTCGACCGAGCTCTGGGCAGTTGCCAAATCGCTTATAGAAGACGCCATTGAAAAGGGGTGGTTGAAAAAATGATCATCGAAACAGAGCATCTCAGCCTCAGGCTCGACCCGCCCGTGTACACGCTCTGCCTGAAAAACGGCGGCGCATGCTCGCTGGCTTTCATAACCGGCTGCAACAGCGCCCTTGAGGCTGTCGAGGCTTCACCGGGGCCGGCTTGCCTTATCATCACCGGCCAGGGCAAATCATTTTCAACGGGCTTTCAGCTTGATGATTTTTTCAGCGGCGATGCTGCCCTGCGTAGTGCCCTGCTCAGTGGCTCGATCAGGCTGCTGGGCCGCGTGGCTGAACTGCCCATGGCAACAGTAGCTGCCATGAACGGCCATACCTTCGGCTTCGGGGCCATGCTTGCCCTTGCCTGCGACCGTCGCATCATGCGCAGCGACCGGGGCTTTTTCTGCCTGCCCGAACTCGATTTAAAGGTTGCCATACCCCGGGCCATGATGGAGCTGCTGAAGCTGAAGCTGCACCATGCTGTTCTGCAAGACCTGCTGGTATCCGGCAGGCGTGTGGACGGGCCGGAAGCAGGCAGGCTCGGCATTGTCGATGCCACATGCCCTGCTGAGACGCTGCTGGAACAGGCGAAGGGCATGGTGCTGCCGCTGGCCGGCAAAGACCGCGCCACCCTTAAGGCCATAAAGCGCGAGCTGTGCCGGCAGTTTCTTGACGCTGCTGCGGCTGCATAATATGCCGCTGCCACAGACCATCCAGCTTATGCCGTTCCAGGCCAGCCCGGCCACACAGCCTTTTTCCTGCAGCTTAAGACTTCAACTGCAGGGCGAAATTCTGGTGCTGAACTATACTATTTCCGGCCCCCTGCATGACCTCATCATCCCTGTGGCAACTGCTTCGCCAGGTTGCACCCCTGAGCTCTGGCTGGGCACCTGCTTTGAATGTTTCCTTCGGCAGGAAAAAATCAAAGCATACCGGGAATGGAACTTTTCCCCATCAGGCAACTGGTGGGCATGCCTGTTTGACGGCTACCGCTCACCGGCCCGGCAGCAGCCGCAAAATTTTCAGCCACAGCAGTTCGACATAAAGCGCACGGAGAACCTTTTTACGCTTATCACTGCCATAGCCTGCCCGCAAGCGCCTCGTCTGCGCATCGGCCCGGCGCTGATACTTGAACACACCGGCGGCAGCCGCTCGCACTGGGCCATGCAGCATCCCGGCGCTAAGCCCGATTTCCATCTGCCCGGAACCTGCGCTTGCATCCTGTGATTAAATATAAATCACCTCTCCCGGCTTTCACCCTGGCATGAGAGCATGTTTAAAAATAGTTGGGTCTTCTGACTTTTTATACAGATAAAAGCCTGTTTTGTTTTTATAAAATAAGGTGTTATGCTTTTTTAAACTCGACACGTTTTG
>CAIWCT010000239.1 GCA_903911225.1 uncultured delta proteobacterium | reverse complement strand
GTTGGGGAGTTCCATAGGCTTTGGTCCATTCTTCAAGCAGGCTTCTGTCAGCGGCATTCAACACGAGTGGTTTTTTCATTCCCCCAAACTAACATAGTCACCCAACTATGTCTAGTTATTTAAGATACACTAGACTAGAAATCCGGTTTGTCTTATATAGAAAAGCAGTTGTCCTTTTTTTTTAAAATCAAACGCCTCTCTGCCAGAATATGGCTAAGTGGAAATTTTTTTTGATCTATTGTGCTCAAAATGAGCACTATTTGTTGCATGGTTTGTTCAATTTGAACACTTCTTGCTGACATAGCTTGAACATATTGAACACATAAACAAAAAATCTGCTTCCGCTTTTGATCACAACAACTGTTACATTGTTCTGTTTAATTATGTTGGCATAGTCGCAGATACGGTTTATCCGCCACAAAGCCGCTTTCGAGAGATAGGCAGTGTGCGTGATATCAAACTATAGTGCCATAAACGACGTGAAAATTAATACGCAACATCATGGTGTTAGGAGATATTCCGGGGTAGATACAAAATTACATATAAAGACCAAAGCCCCTCTGTCAGTTCTTCCAGATGCTCCGGTATTTTAGATTTTATATTTTACTAACAAGGTTCAACCGCTGCATGCCCTGCACTGCCATAGTCACTTTATCAGCCCCACCCTGCAGCTCATGGATTGAACTTGGCATACAACATGCATTTATTGATTTGCCTATACCTATCAAATACTCGCACCTATTAAAATGTATGAATACAAGATTGATGAAGCCGTAAAAAGTCGTCACACCGGTAAAAACCGGGGTCCAGTGCTTTGTAACTATCTGATGCAGCAAGGCTTTCGAAACGCCACGGCTAATCAGGATCCACATAAAGGGAGGGGCAATATGAGGATATCCATGAATATGTCAAACAGCAAAGGCGCCACGACCGTCGAGTTTGCGCTTGTATCGTTGATTTTCTTTTCCCTGATCTTTGCAACCATTGAATTTGGATGGTACTTTTTCGTCAGCCACACGATCCAGTACGCAACACGCGAGGGAACCAGGCTCGCCCTCGTGGGCACGCAGCTTCAAGACACTAACGGCAACCCCATGACCCGGGAAGCCTCAATCATCACGACCATTAAAAACTCAGCTGCACAGGCTGTCAAGCCCGCTGAGTTGCGGATCAGTATCTACCCCGTGGGAACTGGATATACGGACCCGAATAACTGGCAAACGACGGTTAACGCAGGCCAGGGCGGTGACTACATGCGTGTGCGAACCCGGTACACTTTCAATTTCATGACCCCGCTTATCAATAGCTTCTTCCCGAGCGGTGCGCTTGAGATCCAGGCGTCGGCGCTGTTCAGAAACGAGTTGTTTTGAAACAGGGCAAAATCATTGCGTTACCCGGCTTAAGCTGCCGGGAGGAGGTGCGCTATAAATAAATCGATACCTATGCAAGTGAAACGCTGTAACCGTCGCCGGTCTCTTGGCCAAAGCGGTGTTGCAGCCGTTGAAATGGCAATTATACTGCCCCTGATGCTCCTTATAATCTTTGCACTGATTGATTTCGGGATGGTCTTTGATGCCAGGCTCATCATCACCAACATGGCCCGCGAAGGCGCCAGCCTGGGCTCCCGGGACGTCCAACCCGCCACGAACCTCATCAGCATGCTTCAGTCCGGAGCGCGCCCGCTGGACCTTACATCATCAGGAAAAATCTACATCTGGAAAATACGCGCCGGCGCGACCAAGAATGCTCCCAAACCCACTATCGACAGCCAGAATAGCGCTGCAGGAGGGAATCTCTCGGTCCAGAGCTCTATTAACACGAATTCATCGACCCTTGGCTTGTCCTCCGCCCTGTATAATCGCCTGGTGTTCAACATAAGTAACAATACGTCAGACATTAGCGATATAACCGTCGTCGAGGTTTTCTACAAATATATGCCGATCACCCCGCTGGCAAATTTGGTCCCCGGGCTGTTGGCAGGCAACGGGGGCGGCAGGATCATAGGCAGCAAGGCGGTGTTCTAATGGAAATCAATTCCGGTCCAATAAGGAACTGCGTTATGGAAACAACTTTTAACAACCAAAAGGGCGCCGTACTGGTAATCTTCACCCTTCTGCTGGTCGTGCTCCTCGGTTTTGCTGGCCTGGCTATCGACGTAGGGTCCTGGTACGGAGTGAAGGCGGAACTTTCAAAAAGCGTCGATGCTGCCGCTATGGCGGGGGCAAAAAATATATCAAACCCCTATGTCGACCCCCTGGTGCTGGCCAGAGAGTTCGGCAGAGAGAATTTCCCCGCGGGGTACTTAGGGACAAAGGGAACCGCGACCTTCAACGCATACGCAGATCCAGACCACAGAATACGTGTAACAGGTTCCGTGATTGCCAGCGCTTATCTGGCGCCGCTTTTCGGAGTTAACCAGGTTGTCTCGACAAACACCGGAACAGCCAAGAAGAATAATGTGGAGATCATGCTGGTGCTCGACCGATCGGGATCGATGGATGGGAACAAAATACGCGACTTGAAGACTGCCGCAAAAAGTTTTATCGCCTTTTTCAAGGACACCCAGGACGATGACAAGGTGGGGCTCATCAGCTTTGCCACGGGCGTAAAGGTTGATTTTTCCCTGGGAAATAATTTCGTCACCCCCATTACGACTGCGATAAACAGCATGGCCGCCACCGGCGCCACCAACGCCGAGGATGCGCTGGCGCAGGCTGGTGGGCCCCAGGGGCTTCCCGACCAGAGCGGGCTTCCGGGTGATCAACGGGTACAGCAGTTCCTTATTTTCTTCTCCGATGGAATGCCCACGGCTTTCAGAGGCATGTTCAGGCGCGAAGGCAAGGATTATGACGCTGTGGTTATGGGCATCGGCAATAACTGCGACTCTGTCTACTCCTCCATGGGATATCCCACAACAATAAGTTACAGCAATGATTCATCAAATTACTATTCCACCTCGACCCTTGTTCCGACTCCGACCGGAGATGGAAACAGCACAACCGGAACGCCACGCACGGCGTGCAGCAGCGGCAGTGGTAGAAATATAACATATACTGCCAACACACGTTGGTACGTATTCTCCGATTCCAAATACGGCATCGCTAACCCGACGCAGTGCCTGACGACAACCTCCCAACTAGCCTTCCTGCCGGCTTACATCTGCACCACCGCGAGGCAGATGGCAGAGGCCCACGCCCAGGAGCTTAAAAACAAATACGTAAAGATCTACACCATCGGCCTCGGCAATGACATAGACGAGGACTTCTTGTCTCAGCAGATAGCCACTGATTCAACGTATTACTCCCATGCACCCACTTCAAGCGATTTGGAGGGCATTTTTAACAAAATTGCCAAGGACATAAAGCTGCGCCTTGTACAATAAGCAGGAGAAAGAGCCGCTGAAGATGCACCACTTATATTCAGGCAGTTAAGGGATACAAAAAAACCAAGCAACCCTGATCTGATTTTTTCTTCTTTACGACACCGTAATTACGGATTCCGATGGAAGGCCTGCATAATTTGCATAGTCACTGCCGCGCGCACCGGCGCCCGCCTTTTTATCTCCGAGACACGATTCCTCCATACCGCATGCTAAAGCCTCAAAGCACACGTGAATTTTCAAATTGGTTCAAATGAACCAATACCCCTTCCTCTCAGATTCTTTTCTGGTTCATTTCAACCAATAATAGCGCGCAAACCTTTAGGCGCTTCAGTCTAACTATTCAAAAAAACAAACCTTTTAATACTGGCACCAAACCTGCAATAGTTTACAGCAAAAGACAGGCAATCAAATGATTGCGCAACAATGCAACGGAGGACAAGCGATGAAACAGATAAAGAAAATACTTGTGGCAAACAGGGGCGAAGTAGCGGTACGGATCATAAGGGCAATACGGGAAATGGATCTGAAGTCTGCAGTGGTATATTCCGATGCCGACAGGGATTCTCTTGCTGTGCAGCTTGCCGACGAAGCTTATTATATAGGTCCGTCACCAGCACGCGACAGCTATCTTAAAATAAAAAATATCATCGAGGCGGCTCATCTTGCCGGGGTAGATGCCGTGCATCCGGGCTACGGATTTCTGGCGGAAAATCCCGTGTTTGCCGAAGCGGTTAGAAGCAATGGTTTTATATTTATTGGGCCTTCCACTGAAGCGATCAAAACGATGGGCTGCAAGCTTCTATCGCGCTCCATCATGGAGCGGGCAGGCGTACCTGTGGTGCCCGGCGCCATGGCGGCAATAAAGGACAGGGAAGACATGTTCGCCACGGCGCGCCATATCGGCTATCCCCTGCTTTTAAAATCATCCGGTGGCGGCGGCGGCAAGGGCATGCGCAAAGTTGACAGCGAGAAGGAGCTTGCCCGGGCCTATGAACTTGCCCGCAACGAGTCATTCTCAAGCTTCGGCACCAACACGATCTACATGGAAAAATACATAAAGAACCCGCACCATATAGAGGTACAGATACTGGCAGACATGCTGGGCACCACGGTGAGCCTGGGCGAGCGCGAGTGCTCCGTGCAAAGGCGCTACCAGAAGTTGCTGGAAGAATCGCCATCACCGTTTCTTGATCATGAGACGCGCAGCCGCCTTGCAAAGATCGCCATCATGGCTGCAAAGACCGTCCATTATGTCAATGCCGGGACAGTGGAATTCATCGTCGATGAAAACCGCAACTGCTACTTTCTTGAGATGAACACCCGGTTGCAGGTTGAGCATGCCGTAACCGAGATGGTGACGGGGATTGATATAGTGAAGGAGCAGATCAGAATCGCACGCGGCGAGCCACTGAGCTTTACGCAGGACCACGTGCTGTCGCAGGGCACGGCCATCGAATGCCGCATTTATGCCGAAGACCCCGACAACAACTTCATGCCTTCACCCGGCACCGTGCTTGGCTATCATGCACCGGGGGGCAGCGGCGTGCGGTCGGACTCAGGCGTCTTTGCAGGCTCTGATATTTCCTTTCACTATGATCCGCTGATTTCCAAACTGGTCACCTGGGGCCGAACCCGCGATGAGGGCATCAGCCGCATGAAGCGCGCATTGTTAGAGTACAAAATCGAAGGCGTTAAAACAAATATTGCCTACTTTTCCAAAATACTTGAAAACGGAGAATTTCTTTCGGGCAATTACACGACCTCGCTGGTCGAAAACATGCGCCTGGAGAGTGCAGCGGCTGCCGCAATACCGGCATATGCTCAAGGGGATTGAGGAGGTCTGAAAAACTGGACAAATTGCAGGTAGCGGCTTTACGGGTGGCGCAGAAATTTCTGCGCCACCTTTTTTTCGTCAGACAAAAAATTTTATCCAGCATAAAAATTGCCATTGCATCAACCTGCCCCCTGTACTACTCTTGGCTTTGTTTTCATCACATTAAAGGCGCCAACAATGTCAGACGTGCCCGTATTTCCGCAATTCAAGCAGCTTGAAATCGAAGATCGCGAAAGCATCAGCGAAATACTCTGTGCCTATCAGCCCGAGACCTCGGAGCTGACATTTACCAACCTTTTTATCTGGCGCAAACACTACGGCACGCAGTGGTCCCTTTGGCATGACAGGCTTCTGCTTCTGTGCACCAATGGCGATGGCAGCCTCTGCGGCCTGCCGCCGGTGGGGCCGCCATCGCGAGCCGAAGCGGTGCGGCTGCTGCTTGCGTTTCTGCGGGAAGAAAAAAAGCAGGCGCTGCCCTGCATAGTGCGAGCCGACAGGCGGCTTGTGCAGGAGCTCGGCCCAAGCGCCGATTTCATCATCCAGCCCCAGCGGGAGCACTTTGACTATGTGTATAACACCGGAGATCTTATCGGGCTTGCTGGCCGCAGGTATCACGCAAAAAAAAACCATGTAAACAAATTCCGTTCAAGCTGCAGCTTCTCCTACCAGCCACTTACAGCAGGGCATGTACAGGCATGCCTGAAGCTGCAGGATGCGTGGTGCGACTGCAACCGCTGCACCGAGGATATGAACCTCATGGGCGAATGGCAGGCGATAAAGGAGCTGCTCGGCGCTTTTGACCGCCTTGCCGTGCAGGCAGGCCTTATCATTATCGACGGCGCTGTTGAAGCCTTTGCCCTTGGCGAGCTGTTAAATGCGGATACTGCCGTCGTTCATATAGAAAAAGCCAATGCCCGGATCCCCGGCCTCTACGCGGTCATGAACCAGCAGTTTTGCGAGCATGCCTGGAGCGGCGTACCGTTTATAAACCGCGAGCAGGACCTGGGTGATGACGGCCTGCGGCAGGCAAAGCTTTCCTATCATCCTGAACGGCTTGTAGAGAAGTATAAAATCACGTGTCCGTAGGTATCTAAAAACCTGCCCGGGCGGAACTTTCCAAGCTGTTGTGACATGAGGAAGGCATGAGGCCCCCCCCCAATACATGTGAATTAAGAGCTCCTTCTCCCCTTGCGGGAGAAGGTCGGGATGAGGGGT
>CAIWCT010000238.1 GCA_903911225.1 uncultured delta proteobacterium | reverse complement strand
GTTGGGGAGTTCCATAGGCTTTGGTCCATTCTTCAAGCAGGCTTCTGTCAGCGGCATTCAACACGAGTGGTTTTTTCATTCCCCCAAACTAACATAGTCACCCAACTATGTCTAGTTATTTAAGATACACTAGACTAGAAGTAACCGAAGTGGTGGAGAGATGGAGTGATTGATCTTTGCGTGAGAAGTGAAACGATTCAAAGGCCAGTAGTCCAGCAGCAGCAGGACAAACGGAAGCGTCACCAGCATCGGCTTGGACAGCAGACCCAGCGCGAAGAAAACCAGCGCCAGGGCATAGTCCAGGGTCGCGAGCCGCTGGTCAAGAGCTTGCATGGCGGTATTGGCTTTTATATCTCGACTCTCAACTCTCGGCCATTTTTGCGCGTAGCGCGTGTAGGCCCACAGCGTCAGCATGAAAAACAAACCGCTCAACACATCCTTGCGTTCCGCCACCCACGCCACCGATTCCACCCTCAGCGGATGAATGGCGAAAATCGCCGCCACGAAGGCGCTCCGCCACAACGAGCCGGTCAGGTTTCGCAGCATTAGGAACAGAAGCATGGCTGTTACGGCATGCAGCAGGACGCTGGTCAGATGATGCCCCCCCGGATGCAGATCGTAAAGCTGGCAATCTAACATGTGAGACAGAGTAGTCAATGGATGCCAGTTTACCTGATGCCTATGCGTGAATGCCCAGACGACCCCATCCCAACTGAGCCCACGGGTGATCATCGGATTTTTGTAAACATATTTACCATCGTCGTAGTTGACGAATTCATGGTGCAGGGTCTGGCCAAAAACGACCCACACGGACAGCGCCAGAAACAGGCATACCGCGAAGGACCGCCAGCGAGAGTGCGGTTGGACTTCCGACGGGGATGGATTGCCGCTCCGGCTGACCATGGGCCTGGAAGCCCTCGGTGACCCGCGGTCACCGGAAAGGTTGCTTTTTGTTCGTCGGCTCATGGTAGATTTTCTTGAATTAGTGGACACATCGAAAGGATAGAGATATCGAAATCCTTTATCATGGGGGTATGCGCTGTGTCAAGAAATGCAAAGAAAGTACGATCCGGAGTTTATCCGTCGCGGCAGTAAAGCCGGGTAGTGGATGCAGGCTGTTCAGTTACTGAAGCGGTAAGGAATGTGGGGATGTATGAAACCCCTTTGCACAAATGGAAAAAGAAGTATGAGGAAGGCGGGGGCTTGATTAGGCATTGCCTGGTTATGTGCCAAATGCTGGTACAAACTGCATATCTCTGCATATACAGCAAAGCGGTTCCAGTAAACAACTGGAACCGCTTTGCTTTTCAAAAAATGGTGCCGAAGAAGGGAATTGGCAAAACGTAAATAATATCAATACCTTACTGATTTTACAACGAGTTTTAAAAACATTAACGTAGTTTTTGTACAACCTTGGCTGCATAATCGCATATTAAACGCATATACGAGCTACTTAAAAACGGCATTGAAAAAAACGTCTTTATCAAGTTTTTTCTGCCAGAGCTGATGACGCCGGACAGATTCAATCCGCTTGTTTTTCATGAGTGATAAGAACCTGTTTGTTTCAACCGCCCCCAATTTTTTTATAAGGGTATCAATTGCGCTTGAAACGAGCTGTTCTTCGCTTATAAAAGTACTTGTTTTCATTTTAAATCCTCTTCAATAATAAAATTGACTGGGCTTGCAAATTTCAATGCTGTATCAATCCTGCCGCATTTCTTCAGCAGCTTATCGTCACAGGTTATGAAAAAATCAGCTCCAGCTTCGGCAAAGGCTACATGAGCAGCATCAGCGGCCCCAAATGACATTTGGTAAAGCTCTTCTGCCCGCTGCCTTGTTTTCGCAGAGTCCCACGATGGCTGCACTCCAAATTTTTTTAGCAGTGCTGACACTTCGTAACGCTCCTCGACATCATCCATAGCATCAATTTCAAGAAAATGTACCGGTGAAACAATCAGGTCATATTTTTTGTTTTGAACGGCCTGCAGTATCAGATAATACGCATCCGTTTCCAGCCTGACACGCATCATAGCCTGATCATCGTGCTTAATCCCACCAAAATGACCGGCAAATCCGATTGAACGTGACCAATTTTTAATTATTCAAAGACGATCAATTTCCTTTTTGAGATTCTGTCCGCCACAATATAAAAAGCGGTCATTTTGAGCAAGCTTTATCCTTGTC
>CAIWCT010000237.1 GCA_903911225.1 uncultured delta proteobacterium | reverse complement strand
GTTGGGGAGTTCCATAGGCTTTGGTCCATTCTTCAAGCAGGCTTCTGTCAGCGGCATTCAACACGAGTGGTTTTTTCATTCCCCCAAACTAACATAGTCACCCAACTATGTCTAGTTATTTAAGATACACTAGACTAGTGTGTCGGTTTTTAAAACAACAAACAAAGAGTTTTTTATAATAAGTCCGGGCGACAAAAATTTTTTTTTAAATGTAAAATTTATCTGTGCAGTACCTATAAAATAAATACCGCGGCGGAAACGACCGTAGTATAACCCTTCTGCCCGACAATGGCTGACTGGGTTATTTCAGTGGATCTGTAGATTTTATTGCTGATGCGATATACTTCTTTTTTTTCATCCCAGCTTTTATCTTCATCAAATTCAATGCCCAGGGTCGTTGCGAGCATGGCTGCAGCCATATCCTCGGCATAATCCCCTGCAAGCTTTTCCGTCATGCCGAATGCATGGAATTCCGAAAGATACCCGTAGCCGTTTTTGTCTGCAGGAATAGCACACCCTATGGAAGAAACAATCAGCCGATGGGGCTCATTGCTTGTGCATTTGCTGATAACGGTAAAATTTATTGCACCGGGAAGAAGATATGTCAGGCCGAGCGCCTTGGATATAATTTTGCATCCTGGAGGCAAAATGCTGGAAACGGGAACGAGATTTTGTTTCTCAATACCGGCTTCGCGCAGCGCAAGCTCAAAAGACCGGAGTTCATCTTTATGTGTTCCGGATCCTTTGGTGAAGAACACTTCTTTCGGGACAAGAAAATTTCTCAATTACCAAACTCCTTTTACAGTCCGAGGCATGATGCATAAAGCGTATTAGCTTCCCCGGTGATCAACAACACGCACGGCCTTGCCGGGAACGCGAGGCAGAGTTCCCTCCGCCATAAAGTTGAATTTATCAACATGAAAGCCCAGCATGTCGTAGATTTGCATATCGATTTTTTCACGCACCGTTGAGTTGACCTCCCTGTTCGTTTCGATCATGACCGTGAGCACATCCCTGCCTTTCGGGTTTTCAAGGACGATCTGATAATGGCTTGCAAGCTCATCATGCTGCAGCAGTATGCTTTCAAGCTGGGTGGGATAAAAATTAACGCCTTTGATTTTTAGCATGTCATCATTGCGGCCCTTAAGTCGGTTAATGCGAAGAGATGTTCTTCCGCAGTCGCATTTTTCTCTCGAAATGATTGAAGTGATGTCTCTCGTTCGGTAGCGTATGAGCGGCAGTCCTTCGCGATTCAGGGTTGTTACAATCATTTCGCCTTCCTGGCCATCGGGCATGGTAATCCCGGTTTCCGGATCGATGATTTCAACCAGATAATCATCCTCCCAGACATGAATGCCGTTATGCGCCTTGCAGTCGATGCCAAGCCCCACACCGCCGGTTTCGGTCATACCGATGATGTCAAATGTCTCAATACCCATATGCGCTTCAATACGCTTGCGGATTTCATCGCTCCAGACTTCGGACCCGAAAATTCCGACTTTAAGCCCCGTATCCCGGAAATTGAAGCCTTCCTTTTCAGCAACCTCTATAAGCCGCAACGGATAGGATGCGATAGCGGCAATTGCGGTTACTCCGAAATCTTTTAAGAATTGAAGCTGCAGCAGGGTGCGGCCTGCGCCGATTGGAATCATCATGGCCCCGAGTGCTTCAGCGCCATAATGAAAGCCGAAACCGCCATTAAATAAACCGAAGGACGGGGTGATTTGAATGACATCACTGGACGTAAGACCAGCCGCCGCATAGCAGCGTGCCATGATGGCGCCCCACTGTTGCAGATCTTTGCGCGTCATGGGATTTATGATGGGGGTTCCCGTGGTGCCCGAACTCATATGCATCCGCATAAAAGATGTTTTGTCCGCACAGGAATACTTGTAGGGATATCCGTCACGCAGATCATCTTTTGTCATCAGGGGAAACTTGCGGATATCCTCAAGCGACCGGACATCAGATGCTTTCAGGCGACCAAGTTTTTCAAAATAAAAAGCATTGGATTTTTCGATCTTATTAAGGGTTTCTTTAAGGCGCTCAAGTTGTAACGTTTGCAGAGCGGATTGTTCCATCTGCTCAAAGTTCGGCTGAAACATGGCGGGTTTTCTCCTGTTGGGTTAGGCTGTTGCCAGATTATAGCCTTCAGTCAAAGCTCTGAGATTTAATTCGAGCGCTTTGGAAGGGCTTATTTTCTGAAGAACTTTATTGATATGAGCATACTGAAAAGGAAAACCAGCGTGTGCACTTGCAAAGCCGAGCAGAACCAAATTTGTCACCATCGGAGACCCGAGCAGACGGGCGATTTTTTCGGCATGTATGGCGTTATGTCTGCGAATGGAAGAATTGACGAAAACGAGAGCGTCTTTTTTCATAAGATGCATGTTAAATGGGACTTCGTGCTCGTTTACCGCTATCAGGATATCTGCTTCCCCTGAGGGAATCAACGGAGATTCATAGTTGCCGATGCGAACAGAGGATGCAACTGATCCTCCCCGCATAGCCATCCCATGAGTCTCAGAGGATATGACCTTGCTGCCTATCATGATTGCCGATTCATCAAGCAGCCGTGTAAGGAATAGAACGCCTTGGCCACCACGACCGCAGATAACAATTTGCGTATCAATCTGTTTTTGTGTGCTCATACTTTTTTATTGTACCTTTATGGCATGAACCGGGCAGACATGTACACATACTCCACAGCCGCTGCACAGTACCGGGTTGATGAAAACCTTTTTGTTTTCATGCACAAGGGCAGGGCATTCAAAGTTCGTGATACAGTATCTGCAGCCCGTGCAATTTTCGCCTACAGTGACGGTGATAGTTTTTTTATGCTTTGATCCTATAAGGCATGGATGCTTCGATATAATAACGGCAATGCCGCCATTTTGTGATCTTGTATAGGTGTCGGCATCCTTAAGTGTTGAAGTGATCCCCTGAACATCATAAGAATCGATGGTTTTTATATAAGTTACGCCACAACCTTCAAGCAGTTTATCCAATTGAAGGCCACTGCTGGATGTGCCGTCAGCTCGCACCCCTGTTGCAGCTGTAGGCTGATTGCCGGTCATTGCTGTTGTGCTGTTATCAAGAATGACGAGGATAAAACGCGCCCCGTTATATACTGCATTGATAAGTGCGGTTATGCCTGAGTGAATAAAGGTAGAGTCGCCAATGGAAGCGACTATGGGCTTTGCTTCGCTGCCGGTTGATTTAAAAGAATGGAAAAAACCTGCAGCCTGATTAATTGAAGCCCCCATGCACAGACAGGTATCAACTGCACCAAGGTTTATTCCTAAAGTGTAGCAGCCGATATCACCGGCATAAATTGCCTTAGGCAGCGCTTTTTTAATGGAAAAATAGGTAGCCCGGTGCGGGCATCCCGCACATAAAGATGGCCGTTGACCGCCGGCTTTTGCCTGCTTTAAAGGCTTTCCATGTATATTAAGAAATTTATTTACTACGGGATATATAATGTCGGGGGTTATTTCTCCTGCGTTCGGAACATGGCCGCTCAACCTGCCTGTCACATTTCGGCGGTCATGGATTTGAAGTTCAATAACAGGATATGTTTCTTCAATCACAAGAATTTTATGAAATTTAGTTGTTATTGATTTCAGAAAACTATCCGGGAGAGGGTAAGGCATTGGAACTTTACAAAGAGCCACTTTGTCAAGCAGATGGTGTTCAGTGAGGAAGTCAAGAACATACGAGTAGGCAACCCCTGAAGCAATTATGCAGTTATTCTGGTTACTTGTGCCGCTTTTATAAAAAAAAGGCTGAAGCTTTTTTTCAGAGGCTATTAAAGACAATTTTTTATTAAGATCTTTGTGGAGAGTTAAACGAAATTTAGGAGTTGCAGCCCAGCGTGCAGGATCTTTTGAAAACATGGCTTTGCGCTTGTTTTTTAAGAGTTTGCCAGAGGCAACATTTTGCCGTGCGTGGCATACTCGAGTCGTCGGACGCAGCAGCACGGGGATTTCGTATTTCTCGGACAGTTCATACGCCGTTGCAATAAAGTCATGTGCTTCACGCGGGGAGCATGGATCAAGTACCGGGATTTTTGCAAGCATTGCAATAAAGCGACTGTCCTGTTCTGTCTGAGAACTGTGGGGGCCGGGATCATCGGCTGAGACAAGCAGAAATCCTCCGACAACGCCCGTGTAGGCTGAGCTCATGAGAGAATCAAGTGCAACATTAAGCCCGACCTGCTTCATTGAGACCGCAGATCTGCAGCCGGAGTAGCTGTTTGCCAGGGCAACTTCAAAGGCGGCTTTTTCGTTGACCGACCATTCAACATGCATCTTCAAGCCATAGGCATCTCTGTAGTGTGCGATGGAAGAAAGAATTTCAGATGCCGGAGTCCCCGGATATGAAGAAGCCATATTGCAGCCGTTTTCGATGATACCAAGGGCTATGGCCTCGTTTCCCATCAAGATAGCTTCTTTTTTTATTTTCTGTAACATAATCAGCAACCGGTATGATTTAAAAGCATTTTTTTATCTGAGAAATAGACATTTTTTATAATACAAATCTCATTAATAATCAATACAGGAAACGTCTCTATTGTCAATTATTAGCATTCTCGACAATTTCCCTCTACGGCGGCAAGGGAAAATAAAAATTTTATTCCTAATTCGCTGCATAGTTGCCCTCAACAGTCTGATTGACACGTAACAAGCCCACAGGCTATAGTATGCCTGTTTTTCCATTATTTGGAGGTTTTTCATGGACGCACTTTTCGGTTTTCTTATCGGTATCTTCATTACGGTTTCAGGTGCAGCAGTTTTCTGGTTGTACCGAAAAAAATTAAAAAAAGCTGCGCCCCGCATTGAAGTCCATTCCAGCATCGAAGAGATTCGCACTGTCGGAGAGCTTGTCGTGCTGAAAGTGCTGAATAAGGAAATTGTTACAGCCACCGACCATATGTTCGGCGAGCTTGGGGCAAAATATTTGAAATGGCTGCTGACCGAAAATAAACTTGCCATGATATTTGAATTCAGCATCAACTTTAAATACGATCTCAACAACCCGGGCTTCGAAATTTTTGACGATGGCCCTCGGAGCTACACGTTTAGAATGCCCCCCTGTTTTTATGACACCAATATCCTCAACATGAAATTTTACGATGAGAAAGCCGGAGAATTAATGCCGTGGCTTCTGCCCGGCATGGTAACAAAAATTTTAGGTGCGACCTTTAGCGAAAAGGAAAAGAATTTTCTCATTGATGAGGCAAAACAGCAGGCTATGAATACCGGCAAAACCCTGGCACAGCATATGGTGCAGGATATTCAAAATGCGGCCAAAAGGACCCTTACCATGCTGGCCAAAGGTCTGGGCGCGCAGGATGTGCGGTTTGATTTCGGCAATTCTGAACTCGTGCAGACAAAGCTTGATTTTTTAACCGAACCGCTGCTGCAGCAGCATGAGATGAATGCCTGACCAACAACGTTGCCGCTCTGGCTCAAGCCTTAACCGTCGGCAATTCACTCCAGCGTGTCGTAAAGCAAGGCGATTTGTATGACTGCAGCATTTTCCAGCGCTTATTAATACCCGATGATGCAAACTGAACCGTGTTGCGGCCATACCGCTCATTCAGAGCATCAACTGCCCGCATGATCGCTTTTTGATTTGAAAAATTGCCCCTGTGCTCAGCAAAAAGATTAAGCTGTAGGCCGTTTGCCGGTGTTAAGCCGGTGAGCAGGATGCCGGTTTTTTTATACCGGTAGCCCTTTCGGTAAATCTTTCTGAGGCAAGCTTGTGCACAGGCAATCAGCTCTGGCGTATATGCGGTAGGTGTCGGAAGCGTGCAGGATATGCAGTTGGCGTATTGCGGTTCATCCTTGAAACGATTTGTGGTGAGATACACCTGCAGGGTAGAAGCCGCGCAGTTCTGGCGACGGAGCTTCTCAGCGGCGCGGCTTACATAATCTGACACTGACTCAAGAAGTTCTTCAATATCTTCAACAGGAACGCCGAAGGAGCGGGAAGATCCGATTGCTTTTTTAGGTGGCGGGGACTGCTCAAGTTCAATGAAGGACTCGCCTCGCAGCTCATGCACTGTTCGCAGGCCCACTATGGTCATGTGTTTTTGTATGAATGCATCATCGGCATTTTTAAGCTGACAGGCATTTATTATACCGTGCCGCTGCAGCATGGCAGCATATCTGTAGCCTACTCCCCAAATATCCGCTACCGCTACTGTCTCAAGAAGGCTGTCGATGCCCTCAACCGTTGTAAGGTCTAGCACACCCTGCAATGCGGCATCCTTTTTGGCAATTTTGTTTGCGACCTTGGCAAGCGTTTTTGTTGGTGCGATGCCGATAGAGACCGGCATGCCGGTGTGCTGCTTCACCGTCGCTCGTATGACCTGGCCGTAGTGTGCCAGGTCTGTAAAGCCGTTGAGCGACAGAAAGGCCTCGTCGATGGAGTATATTTCAAGATCAGGCGTAAACTGCTGGAGTGTGTTCATAACCCGGCATGACATATCCCCGTAGAGGCTGTAGTTTGAGGAGAAGAACCTCACCACGTGTTTTTTGAATAATTCCCGATTCAGGAAGAACGGCGCGCCCATTTTAATGCCCAGGGCCTTGGCTTCATTGGAGCGGGCTATTACGCAGCCGTCATTATTTGACAGAACCACAACCGGTTGCATGTCAAGTGAAGCGTTAAAGACGCGCTCGCAGGAGACATAGAAGTTGTTGCAATCAACCAGGGCAAACATGGCAGTGGCAGATTATACGGGGTGAATAACGGTTGAGACCACGCCCCAGATTTGAAAGCCGGAGTCTTCAGTTATTTCAATCGGCGTAAACGTATCGTTTTCAGGCATAAGATAGAGCCTGCCATGAAGTTTACGTATGCGCTTCACGGTCATGTCACCGTTAATGACGGCAATCACAATTTTTTTATCTGCAGGTTCAAGGGCGCGGTCAACAATGAGGGTATCGCCGCTATGGATGCCGGCATTAATCATGGAGTGGCCCTCTACCTTTACAAAAAAAGTAGCCGAGGGGTGTTTAATGAGATGCTCGTTCAAGTCAAGCTTCTTGTCTATGTAGTCTTCAGCGGGAGAGGGGAAGCCCGCGGGTATTTTGGCAGCATACAGGACGAGCCTGAGCTTTTTCGTGCTTTCGTTTTTGTAGATATCTTGTACTGCTATGGGCATGGGGGATCCTTTGAGAGTTTCTAATAAAAGTATAACATTTGTTAACCTATGTAAAGAAAATAAAGGTATATCGGGCGGCAGTTGATGGCAAATGATATGATGTTGATATGTTGTGAGTTGTGAGCGGTTACGCCACTATATGTAGGTTGTTTTATCAATCAACAGGGACTGTGAATACCCTGTTGAAAACTCCTTTAAAATAAGCTGTTGAAGCGTAACGACAGGGTGGTTTAACGAATTGCTCAAAATTTGAGCGGGGAGAAAATGGCCGTAAAAAGGGCTTTTTTTGGGGCATTAAAAAACCACCTGAAGAAGTCCGCCGTGGCGTGAATATGCCCGGTTATGGGTTACGGATTGGAAACGCAAGATTATTGTGCGGAACCCAGGATTTTAACGGGATGATCGTAAGGGTGATACGTAAAGTGGGTGTCAAAAGCAAAAACGGCAGTAAGTTTAAGCTTGTTGATTATGGCAAAACT
>CAIWCT010000236.1 GCA_903911225.1 uncultured delta proteobacterium | reverse complement strand
TCTACAATCACCACCCTGTCGCCGGGCTGCACATCGCCTTCCACGAGCTTTTTCATACCGTGGTCTTTCTGCTCCTTGCGGATGGTGAATGAGGCGATGCCCGCATTATTCAAATACGCCGTATGCGACACAGCGCAGGCCACGGGGTCTGCACCCATGGTAAGCCCGCCGATGGCCTGTACGCCCAATCCTTTGACCATGTCGAACATCAGATTGCCGATAAGATATTTGCCCTCGCAGGCATGCGTGGTTTTGCGGCAATCAATATAGTAATTGCTCATTCTGCCCGAGGCCAGTTTGAAGACAGGCTCATCGCTGTATTTGAACGATTTTTCAAGCAGCAGTTCGATCAGGCGCTTTTTCAGATCTTTTTCCATGCCGACTCTCCGTAAAGTTTTTTTTAATCGTTTTGTAATAGCGGATTTAGCGGCTGCGTGCAACAAATGTTTGACACACCCGCCGAAACTCGGTATAAAAATCTTCAGTATTAAATGCCTGGGTGGCGGAATTGGTAGACGCAAGGGACTTAAAATCCCTCGGTCGCAAGGCTGTACGAGTTCGATTCTCGTCCCAGGCATCTAATTTAAATCCACTTTTAGGTATGGCCGCATAGAAAGCGATTATGCCTAATTCCAAGATAGATGTCATTGTTTCAAAATTGGCAAATGCTTTAACAAATGCTGGTAAATCGAATTTATTGCAGTATGCCAAAACAACAGAGCCTGTAGTGAACGAAAACACAATCAATAACTGGCTTGATCTTGCCCGGTATGATCTTGAAACCGCTTCCGCAATGCTTGAAAGCGGCAGGTATCTCTATGTTGCTTTTACCTGCCAGTAGGCTATTGAAAAGCTTTTGAAAGCCGGTTTCGTCAAAAAAAACAACAGCACACCTCCGTATATGCATAATTTGCTCAAGCTTTGTGAGGAAGTCGGACTCATGACGGAGCTTGCCGACAAGCAGCTTAGTTTCATTGAGCAGTTGTGCTCATATTACATAAAGTCGCGCTACACGGAAGAACTGCAGCGTCTGTCTGCCGCGCTTACGAAGGAAAAGGCAACCTCACTGTATCGCGAAACAGGAGAACTGTTTGCATGGCTCAGTCAAAAGATTTAAACAGCGTCAAACTAGAGCTTGGCGAATTCTATAAAAAAATACGCATGCTATACCCTGTGCGGAAAATGCTTTTGTACGGCTCCTATGCAAAGGGCTGCGCACACGCAGACAGTGATATAGATGTAGCCGTGGTTGTCGACCTCCCCGATGATGCCGACAAGATAGCGGTAACGGCAAATCTGTTGCGCCAGGCCCGTTCTATTGATGTTGATATCGAACCATTCTGTGTGCTGCTTAACGAATACAAGCACCATGAACCCGCAAGCATTTTAAGTGAGATCATAAAGACTTCAATTGAATTGTGATTTTGAATGATTCTTCGGTCAGGAATATAATTGACAATTGAAGATGTGACCCCTAATCCCTCCGGCTCCGGCAGCTCGACTATTTTTTTGATTTTTCAGTACGAGTGCGCTTCGCTGGGTTACGCTGCAAGTTCAGACTTCGGAAAAAATCATCCACGACGGCTTTAAGGGCAACTCGCTTCGGTCTCGCCGCGATTTTTAGTTAATGTCGCCAAAACCGGCTTTAAAACACTACAAGCCGCCATCGGTTAATGGTTGTGCCCGCCAGTAATCTATGCGATTTTTGCGAGCTGCGGTCAACTGCTTTTTCCTTTTTTGTAAAATC
>CAIWCT010000235.1 GCA_903911225.1 uncultured delta proteobacterium | reverse complement strand
GGTATCCTGCAGATACTTTTAAAGTATGAAGGCAAGGGCGAGGCAATTATTTCAGAGATAAAAAGAGTATCCAAGCCCGGTTGCCGCACGTATTTTAATAAAGACGATATCCCCAGCGTTCGTAGCGGTTTAGGATTGGCTATACTGTCAACATCAAAAGGAATTCTGTCCGACAAAGAAGCGCGCAGGCAGCAGGTCGGTGGTGAAGTAATTTGCACTTTCTGGTGAGAATAGGAATATAGTATCATGAGCAGAATCGGTAAAAAACCCATTGCGATTCCTAAAGGCGTCAAGATTCATAAGGACGGCGCTTTACTGCAGATTGAAGGTCCTAAGGGCAAGCTTGTGCATACAATTCCAGTATGCATAACCGTTGAAACAGGAACAGATGAAATGATTGTTTCCCGCTCTTCCGACGAACGCCAGCAGCGTTCTTTGCATGGTCTGACACGCACATTGGTGGCAAATATGGTCGAGGGTGTAACGCAGGGCTTCAAGCGGGAACTCGAAATTGTTGGTGTCGGCTATAAAGCGGAAAAAGCCGGCAAACTGCTGAAGCTTTCCGTGGGTCTTTCGCATATCATCAATTTTGATGAGCCAGAAGGAATCCAGATTAATGTGGAGAAGCAGATCATCAGAGTAGAGGGAATCGATAAATGTCTTGTTGGCCAGACGGCTTCAAAAATCCGCATGTTCAAAAAGCCCGATGTTTATAAGGGCAAGGGCATTCGCTACGTAGGTGAAGTGGTTAGAAAGAAAGTTGGCAAGGCCGGAGCAAAGTAAATCATTCACGGCCATGATGTTACCCTTTCATAACGAAGGATGGAGTAATTGTGAATTTGCAGCACAAGAAAGAGCAAAATCGCCTAAAACGCAAAAAAAGAATCCGCAGGCATGTTTTCGGTACAAATACAAGACCGCGGATGACTATTTTTAAAAGTCTCAATCACTGCTATGTCCAGTTGATTGACGATGAGGCACAGAAAACAATTGTAGCCGCATCAACTGTCGGTAAGGAACTTAAAGGGTCGCTTTCTCAGACAGGAAATACCGAAGCGGCACGCAAGCTTGGCAAACTGATAGCCGAGAAGGCAATGGACTTAAATATAGTATCTGTCGTGTTTGATCGAAACGGTTTTTTATATCACGGACGCGTGAAAGCCCTGGCTGAGGGTGCCCGTGAAAAGGGCTTGCAATTTTAAGGAGGATCTGTCTTGGTGTACGAGAGCGAGCAAGAATCTAATCTTACTGATAAAGTCGTCCACATAAACCGTGTAGCCAAGGTTGTGAAAGGCGGTCGACGATTCAGTTTCAGTGCACTTGTAGTTGTTGGTGATGGCAATGGTCAGGTGGGGTGCGGTCTTGGCAAGGCACATGAAGTACCTGAGGCTATTCGAAAGGCCATTGAACATGCTAAACGCAATATGATTAATTTCCCACTGGTTGATGGTACGATTCCACATGAAGTGATTGGGGCGTATTGCTCCGGACGCGTTTTCATGAAACCTGCTTCACAAGGAACCGGTATTATAGCTGGTGGTGCAGTTCGTTCGGTCATTGAGGTTTCCGGGATTAAGAATATACTTACAAAGTGTCTCAGAACCAATAATCCACATAATGTGCTCAAGGCTACCATAGATGGTCTTAAGCATCTGCAGCATGCCGATGAGCGCCGACGGAAGCTGGCCTGATAAGGTTATGCAAAAAACGCAAATAAAGGCTTTTTTAGATAAGCAGAGGATGATCTGATGGATCTTAGTAGTTTACACCCCAATAAAGGCGCTGTAAAAAGCAGGAAACGAATTGGCCGAGGACCTGGCTCCGGGCACGGAAAAACTTCCTGTCGTGGGCATAAGGGCCAGAAAGCCAGAACCGGATCAGGCGGTTTTGACGGATTTGAGGGCGGGCAGATGCCATTGCAGCGCCGACTTCCTAAACGGGGATTTAACAATATTTTCAAAAAAGAGTATGCTCTTGTTCAGATCAATGATCTTAATAGCTTTGAAAAAGACAGCGTAATCGATGCATCTGTTCTCATAAATTGCGGTTTGGTGAGAAAAATATGTGATGGAATTAAGCTGTTGGGCAAGGGGGAAATCGACAGGCCTCTCACGATCAAGGTTCACAAATGGAGCCAGAGCGCTTATGCCAAGATTACCGCAGCTGGCGGTACAGTAGAGGGGATTTAAGTGGTCGGCGGCTTTCAGAATATTTCTAAAATTCCAGAGCTTAGAAAGCGAATCATTTCCACTTTCATTCTTCTGGCTGTGTATCGCATTTGCGTACATATACCAACGCCTGGAATCGATGGGAAGGCTCTGGCAGCTTTTTTTTCTCGCGCACAGGGAACACTGCTAGGTTTGGTCGACATGTTTTCGGGCGGTGCTTTTGAGCATATGTCGATTGTCGCGCTGGGGATCATGCCTTATATCAGCGCTTCTATTATCCTTCAGCTGATGACAGTAGTCGTACCGTATTTGGAAAAACTCAAAAAAGAAGGTGAGGCCGGGCGAAAAAAAATCACCCAATATACCCGCTACGGCACTGTGGTTTTGAGCATAATACAGGGTTTTGGTATTGCCGTTGGTCTTGAGCGCATGACGGGTCCGGCTGGAAGTCCGATCGTCATTGATCCGGGCTGGAGTTTCAGAATAATCACCGTTATTACCCTGACTGCGGGAACCGCCTTTCTTATGTGGCTCGGCGAACAGATAACTGAACGCGGCATCGGCAATGGCATTTCACTTATCATTTTTGCCGGCATAGTGTGCAGGTTGCCCAATGCCACACTTACTACACTCCAACTCATGCAGACGGGCGAAATGGGGCCGGTGACTATTATATTTATAGCTGCGCTGATGGTTCTGGTGATTGGCTTCATTATATTTATTGAGCGTTCGCAACGACGTATACCGGTTCAGTATCCTAAACGGGTGGTCGGTAGAAAAGTATATGGGGGGCAGAGTACTCACTTGCCATTGAAAATTAATACAGCAGGTGTTATACCTCCAATTTTTGCCTCCTCGATACTTATGTTTCCGCTGACGATAGCGCAATTTATTCCTACGACCCTGATTGAGAACTATCCCTGGATTGAAAGTCTAATGCAAAGTCTTAATCCCGGCGCTATATTATATAATTTGTTGTATGTTGCTTTTATAATATTTTTTGCATATTTTTATACTGCAGTGACTTTTAACCCTATTGATATCGCCGATAACATGAAGAAGCAGGGCGGCTATATTCCAGGAATCAGGCCGGGTAAAAAGACAGCTGATTATATCGACTGGGTTTTGACGCGCATTACCTGCGTAGGCGCAATTTACATTTCTCTCGTCTGCGTTCTTCCCACAATTTTGATCAGCAAGTTCAACATACCTTTCTATTTTGGTGGTACTGCACTGCTGATTGTTGTTGGTGTTGCTCTTGATACGATTGGTCAGATAGAATCACATATGCTAGTCCGTCACTATGACGGTTTTTTGAATAAAGGACAGATCGGCGGAAGAAATCGTAGGTAAACTCGGAAAACAGCAACAATTATAATTGGTTTTATGGCGAGAGATGATTTAATAGAACTTGAAGGCGAGGTGCTTGAAACGCTTCCTAATGCGATGTTCTGGGTGCAACTCGCTAATGGACATAAAACACTTGCCACTATTTCCGGAAAAATGCGAATGCATTACATAAAAATTTTGCCAGGTGATAAGGTTACCGTTCAGTTTTCACCATATGACCTTAATCGAGGCAGAATAACATATCGGGCAAAGTAACTAAGTGAGCATAAATAGGTAGAGGTCATGAAAGTACGTTCTTCGGTAAAAAAAATCTGTGACAAGTGTAAGATCATAAAGAGAAAAGGCGTGGTCAGGGTTATTTGCGATAATCCAAAACATAAACAGCGCCAGGGTTAATGAATTTACTTGTATGAAAAGGAGTAAAACGTGCCAAGAATAGCGGGCGTTGATGTGCCAAAACAGAAACAGATCTGTATCGCATTAACCTACATATACGGTATCGGTCGTTATACGGCGAAGCAAATTCTCCAAACCGTTGATATCGACCCGGCAAAACGAGCGGGGACACTTTCCGAGCAGGAAGTGGCAAAAATTCAAAATATGATTTTTGCTGATTGCAAAACGGAGGGGGATCTTCGTAAAGAGGTCTCCATGAACATCAAGCGGCTTATGGAGATTGGTTCGTACCGCGGCTTGCGGCACCGCAGGGGTCTGCCTGTTCATGGGCAGCGAACACACACGAACGCTCGCACGCGTAAAGGACCACGGCGCGCAATACAGGGCAAAAAGAAAACACCGGCAAAATAAGGTGAATCAATTAAACGATAGAGGAAACTGATGCCTGGCAAAAAAAAGATCGTACGAAAGAAAAAGGAAAAGAAGAACATTCCCAACGGGATTGCCCACATTCAGGCAACGTTCAACAACACCATCATCACAATTACTGATGTGATAGGTAATGTTATAGCGTGGTCTAGTGCAGGTTCCGTAGGGTTCAAGGGATCCCGGAAGAGCACGCCGTTTGCAGCAAGTCAGGCTGCCGAAGAGGTGGCAAAAAAAGCCCGGGAAAATGGTGTAAAAAACCTTGAAGTTCTAGTGCGTGGACCAGGGTCCGGACGTGAATCTGCAATTCGTTCGCTACAGTCCAGTGGCCTTAATATATCCGTGATCCGCGATCAGACACCAATTCCACATAATGGCTGTCGGCAGCCAAAACGCAGAAGAGTCTGATTTTTACGATAAAACTTTAATATGTTTAAAAGAAAGGAGATTTCCTTTGGCCCGATATATAGGATCAAAATGCAGGCTTTGTCGCAGGGAAAACACAAAGCTTTTCCTTAAGGGAGAGCGGTGCTATACGGATTCATGCGCATTAGATAGACGACAGTATGCACCCGGCCAGCACGGTCAAAAACGAGCTAAATTTTCTGCTTACGGCGAACAGTTGCGTGAAAAGCAGAAAGTAAAACGAATTTACGGGGTGCTCGAAAAGCAGTTTCGTAATTATTTCCATAAGGCTGCGCAGAAGAAGGGTGTTACCGGTGAAAACCTCATCGAAATGCTTGAAAGCAGGTTCGACAACATGCTGTATCGTTTGGGGTTTGCAACTTCAAGAACTGAGGCTCGGCAGTTAATACGGCATCGTCATTGCACGGTGAACAATCGTCAGGTTGATATTCCATCCTATCTTCTTAAGGTCGGTGATGTCATCCAGGTGCGCGAGAAAAGCAGAAGTATTGCACGCATTAAAGAGTCTGTTGAAACCGCTCAACAGCGTGGCATTCCAGGCTGGGTTGAAATCGAAGCCGCTAATTTTCTTGGCAAAATAATCGCCTTGCCGAAACGTGAAGAAATCACGATGCCCATTAAAGAACAGCTTATTGTCGAACTCTACAGTAAGTAAGTCATTAATTTAACATAACAGTTGTTGAAGGTGAGGTGCTATGCGTCGCATGTGGCAGACCATTATAAGACCAAAACGGATCGAGGTTGATGAGGAGACACTCTCCCCGACTTACGGGAAGTTTGTGGCTGAACCATTCGAAAGAGGGTTCGGAATAACAATCGGCAATGCGCTTCGTCGGGTACTGATATCCTCCATACAGGGTGCAGCGATTACAGCGGTTCGCATAGATGGCATTCTGCATGAGTTTTCGACTGTCCCCGGGGTCAAGGAAGACGTAACTGAGATCATCATGAACCTCAAAGAAGTTGAGCTTAAACTTAATTCTGAGGGTCCTGAAACTATCTATATTAAAACCAAGGGCGAAGGTGTTGTAAAAGCTAGCGATATCAGCGCTAACAACAATATCGAGATACTTAATCCGGATCAGCATATAGCCACGCTTTCACAGGATGCAAAACTTTCCATTGAAATGACAGTTCAGGCCGGCATCGGCTACCGAACGGCTGAGAAAAGCCGTGATGAAAATGCACCAATCGGAACGATACCGATTGATGCAATTTTTAGTCCGGTTAAGCGAGTAAATTTCAATGTGAACTACGCTCGTGTCGGCCAGGTGACCGACTATGAAAGACTGACACTTGAGGTCTGGACTGATGGATCGATTGCTCCAGAGGATGCGATTGCCTTTGCTGCTAAAATTCTCCAGAATCAGTTGAAGCTTTTTATTAATTTTGAGGAAGAAATAGAGGTGCTGCCTAAGGCAGAACCCACGAGACAGCGGTTTAATGATAATCTGTACAGGAGTATAGATGAACTTGAGTTGTCCGTTCGTTCTTCAAATTGTCTCAGAAACGCCAACATCCGCTACATATGGGAGTTGGTAACACGGACCGAACCTGAAATGCTGAAGACCAAAAATTTCGGGCGCAAGTCACTCAATGAGATTAAAGAAATACTGTCCGAGATGGGGTTAACTCTTGGCATGAAGCTTGACGGTTTCGAGCCTCCATTGCGTCGCGATGAAGAACTTGACGATATTGATGATTCCGACAACATGCTTGATGATGATCAGGATATTGAAGATGATGAGCAAGATTAATAGATACTTCTCTCTATAGGATGCTGAAGCATGAGACATTTAAAGGCGCATAAAAAACTTGGCATGGATTCCAGCCACCGAAAGGCTTTTTTCCGAAATATGGTTACTTCTCTCATTGAGCATGAGCGTATCCAGACAACGGATACGCGGGCAAAAGAATTACGCAGTATCGCAGAAAAGATGGTGACTCTTGGCAAGCGCGGCGATCTGCACGCACGCCGACAGGCCATGGAGGTGATACGGTTAAAAAGTATTGCAAAGAAGCTCTTTGAAGATATCGCACCTCGGTACAAAGATATTAATGGCGGTTATACACGCATTATAAAAATCGGTAGACGTCATGGCGACAATGCACCTCTTTCGATCATAGAGTTTACAATGAAGAAGCAGGAAGAGAAAAAAGCAGATAAAAAGCCTGCTAAAAAGAAAGAAAAAGCTGCTTCTGCAGCCAAAGAGTAAGGCGGTAAATAGCACATCATAAAGGGGTTGTCCGAGTTGCTCGGACAACCCCTTTTTTATTGCTCTTCGGCCTTTCCATGGTTATAATTCGAGACAAATATTTTCAATCCAGGGGCTGCACTGTTTAGGAATTGCTCTGGTTGTTGGGTACAATGTGTCATGAGCATCAAACAGATTGATAGACTGTACAGGAAGATGATTGTTTTTGATTCGGCCTGCACCGGCAGAATGAACTCCGGTGTTCGTTCGGAATTGTTTCATGTTATCATGGATGATATTGACCGACTGCAGAAGAAGGTTGCTCGTCTGGATCCGGAATCGGAAAAGTATAGGGCCCTTGATCACGAGATCAGGCAGCTGCTTTTGAAAGAGATACAGATTATTATAGATGATTATATTATTTCGCAACAGCAGGGAACCCTTGATTTTTGGCATCGGATGTATGGAGATATCAAATACTATATCCGGCATTTTTATCTTTACAGTAAGGGCGAATTAGCAGAGTCGGTTGATCATGTCATGAATAAATACGGTTTTTACATGGATGATGAAACCCGTACTTAAGGAGGCATTGTACAATGGTCACTGATCAGGAAATTAAAAAATCGGCATCAAGCATTATTCGGGCAAAAAAGGTAGTTGCGCTGTGCGGCGCCGGCATGTCGGTTGAGAGCGGCATTGCCTCTTTTAGAGGCAGGGGAGGGCTCTGGGAGAAATATAATCCCGAGGAGTACGGCCACATAGCTACTCTTCAAAACAAGCCTGAAAAAGCCTGGATCATGCTCAGGGAGATGTCCCGTGAAATTATGAAGGCCAAACCGAACAGGGGGCATCTGGCCCTTGCCGAACTGGAGATGCTGGGCCGCCTTAGCTCTATTATTACTCAGAATGTTGATGGTCTGCACCATGTTGCGGGCAATAAAAATGTTATTGAGTTTCACGGCAATATGCAGTCGGTTGTCTGCATGAAATGCGGTGATCGACAGCCCAGCATCGAAATCAATATCGATGACAGCCCGCCGCGCTGCAAAAAGTGCAACGGAGCCTTTAAGCCCGATGCTGTTTTTTTTGGCGAGGCGATACCCTCGGATGCCCTGAACCACTCTCATTTTGAATCAAAGACCTGTGATCTTATGCTTGTGGTCGGCACATCGGCTTTGGTCTATCCTGCTGCAACAATGCCGGAAATCGCCAGCAGCGCAGGGGCTGAAGTTGTTGAAATTAATCCTGAGGCAACCCCCTTGACCGGCAGCGTTTCAGACTATATTTTGCGGGGCACAGCAGGGGAGGTTCTTAGCCGTGTCGTTTCAAGAGTCAAGGATTTGCTTGCTGCCGGGCGGTGACACTTCAGCTTTGATGACTCGTTGCGTATTACTCTGAGATACTGCGATTGTCTGTCCAGAGCATTATTTTTCGTATTGATGGTTTGTCTGTCTGGTATCTCGGCCGGAGGGTGCTGTAGAGTCTCCGCCGCAGCTGATGAGAAATGAAAATGAGGCCATAACATTTTGATGTTTGAGCTCGTGCCGTGGTGGCAATATAATCGTTCTTTCTATCGAATCCTGATGAAGTCGTGATTTTTATTGACTTAACCTGCGTATCTGTTATGCATTAGGATACAGTTTTAACTGACATCAAATTTAAAATTTTGCGGAAGGCACCAGTATGAAGCTTTACAAGGAAATTTTGACCAAGACACTTGAGACCATTGTAAATCACTACGGCAAGGATCATTTCTCTGACCTGACGAAAACATTTATCTGCCCTAAATGCAGCACCGCATACCTTTCTTTTCTTTCTTCAGATATTATTCTCTACAGCAATGCAGGCAGCAATGGCTGGCGTATCTACGGTGTGCTTGAAGAGGATGAATCTCTTGATAAAATTTGTGACTGCCAATAGGTTTTTTACCTTAAGCCAGGGGGAGTAAACAATGCCAGAAAACGAAACTGCAAAAACCGATGAAGTGACCTTTGGAGAATACAAGGGCAATAAGATCATTACTCTGCCTATAGGGCCACGGGGCGGATTCACGTTCGGGTTGACCAAGGCGCGGGCAATTTTAAAATATCTTGACGATATCAAAGCCTTTATTGCTAATAATGAACCGAAGCCGGAACCGAAGCCGGAATAAGTGTAAAGCGCTTGATTGAGAATGTTTTTTATGCCCCGCTGCTTGCGGCGGGGTAATTTATTTCTTCATTCCAAAATCTAAAATTCCCAATCCAAAATTCTTATCCGACCCAGTCAACAATATGCTCTTCCCAATCTTCGGCTTTCACCCGGTCTTCGCAGAGCACCTTGCCGCGGATGGAGATGCCTGCCCCATGTACCGTCTCAGGGTTGCCCGACACCAGGGGGTGCCACCACGGCAAATTTTTACCTTCAAAAAGCAGCCGGTAGGCACATGTCGCCGGCATGTAATGTACAGCTTCAAGATTCTGCGGCGTCAGTTTCACGCATGTCGGCACCAGTACTGTCCTTTCGCCATAACATGTACAGGTGCAGTCATGTTCATCATAATACCGGCAAACGAGATGCGTATAGCACAGCTCCCCGGTATCTTCAAACTCCAGCTTGATCAGGCAGCACTTGGCGCATCTGTCGCACAGCGACTCCCACTGCTCATGTGAAAGCTCCTCAAGCTTTTTTGTTTTCCAGAAAGGCTGACTGTTCTTTTGTATGTCTATACTCATATGCCTGCCAATAAGATCCCAGGTGGGCTTAAAGCCAGTTTATAGGCCCTGAGCGGATTATTCAAGAATTGATTTGACAATACACTGTAAAAAATGCTGTGATTTAGAAAACAAAATGGAGCCAGCCCATGAATGATACTAGTGACGAAACACTGCGCAGCAACATCAAAGATGAAATAGGTATCATTGCCTGGAAAGCGCTTGCCCGTTTTTTTGCAGGCGGCACCGCAGTTGCCATAGATGCAGAGATTGATCTTGCGGAAGTTGCTTTTCAGTTTTCCCAAAACAACAGGGCCATCGTTGAGCAGTGGATGAGCGCAGGAAAAATCAACAAGGTTTCAGATGAGCAGGCAAAAAGATGGTTTGAAACTGATGCCATAGTAGCAGCCATTGTCATAAGCCCGTGGGTACTGGTGCAGGAAGCCACAATGGCGACGGCTCAGGGGGATAGACTGTAGATTGACAACTGTGCCAGGTGCGCGGTGTGCCCCCGCTATATTGATTCCCCCAACAGTCACTTGCGGGCTACTTTTCCCTGTGTCCTATCTTCCAGCACTGGTGAATGCGCTTGTTGCGTACAAAATCGGGAGGTATGGTCTGAGCGCTTATATCTTCGAGCCGATACCAGGAGAGCATCCGCTCATCGAGCTTGAATTTACGGAAGTTTGTTGAAAAAATGAGTATCCCTTTGGGGGCAAGGCGCCGCATGGCGAGGCTGATCAGCTCAACGTGGTCGCGCTGCACATCAAAGACCGTGCTTGTGCGCTTTGAATTGGAGAAAGTCGGCGGATCGGCAAATATCAGGTCGAACTGCCGCTTTTCATTTTCCAGCCACTGCATGCAGTCACCCTGCACCAGTTCGTTTAACTCATCGCTTAAGCCATTGAGAACCAGATTGCACCGCGCCCATTCAAGATATACAGCGGAAAGGTCAACCGTGGTTGTTGAGCGCGCCCCGCCAAGGGCTGCAAAAACGGTCGCAGAACCCGTATAGCCGAAAAGATTTAAAAAATGCTTATTCGCCGCCATTTCGCGCAGCATGCGCCGCGTGTTGCGGTGATCAAGGAAAAGGCCCGTATCAAGATAGTCTGTCAGGTTCACCAGCAGCCTGCAGCCGCTTTCGCGCACTTCATGCAGTTTGCCCTTTTCTCCGCGCTTTTCATACTGCCCGCCGTCTTTCTGCTGCTTGCGAACCTTTATAAATACCTGTGACCTGTGCACGCCCAGAACTGCCTCGACAGCCCTCAAGCCGGTTATAAATCGATGAGAAGCTTTTGCCGGTTCAATATCTTTGGGTGGCGCATATTCCTGCACATGTACATTTTTTTCGTATATATCTACTGCCATATTGTATTCGGGCATGTCCGCATCATAGGCGCGGAAGCAGGAGACGCCTTCCCGCCGAGCCCAGGGCAGCAGCTGGGCAAGGTTTTTTCTGAGCCTGTTGGCAAATTGCTGCGCCTCTATATCCGGAGTCTCCTGGTGTACAGCAAGTGCCGGCCCCGGCTCTTCAATGGACGCCTCAGGCACATCATACAAATATAGATTGCAGGGTATGGGGCCATTGAACAGTTTGTGCTTTGCCGTTGGTTTCATTCCCAGGGCATCGGCAAGCTCGACAGTATTGGTAAACACTGCCGCATGCCAGCCTGTGCACTGCTGCTTCAGGCTGCGGCCAAGGCAACGGTAGAGATAGCGTACGCTGCTGAAACTGCCCAGCCGCTCGCCATAGGGCGGATTGGTGACGATAAAGCCCTGCTGTGCTGCAGGCGCCTGAAATGACCCGAGCTCATGCCGCTCGATATGCACATGCCCCCGAAGTCCTGCTTTCTCGATGTTTTCAAGTGCGCCGCGCACTGCATTGCGGTCTGCATCAAAGCCGATGATTTTGGGCCAGGTCCGCTCGAGCCCTGCTTTGCAGCGCTGCTTGGCTTCCGTAAGCTCCTGCTGCCAGAGCGAAGAACTGTGCCCGCGCCAGCCAAGAAACCCAAAATACCGGTGCAGAAGCCCCGGGGCAATGTCGCCATACATTAGGGCGGCTTCTATGAGCAGCGTGCCCGAGCCGCACATCGGGTCGAAAAATACCGCCTCTTTTGGCTCCTGTGCTGTCCAGCCAGAGAGCTGCACAATGGCTGCGGCAAGCGTTTCCTTGAGGGGTGCATCGCCGCCCTGACTGCGGTAACCGCGCATATGCAAACTCGCCCCCGACAGATCAAGGCGCAGGGCAGCCGCTGTCCCTTTCAAAAAAACCTGCAGCTGGATATCCGGGTGCACGGTACTGACTGAAGGCCGTTTTCTGTCGCGGTCGCGAAAATGATCAACCAGAGCGTCTTTCACCCGCAGGGCGGCAAAACCCGTATGCCCTATGGGAGAGTCAATTGCAGTGCAGGAAACGGCAAAAGTGTTGATGCTTTCAAGGTGCTCATGCCATTCAATGGTGCGGGCGCCTGCATACAGTGCGTCGGGGTCAGGCGCCTCGAAAATATTAAGCGTCAGCAGTATCCGGTTTGCCAGCCGCGACCAGAGACAGGCCCGGTATCCCGTGCGCATAGTTCCGGAAAACGAAACAGCTCCCTGCTCAGACGACTCGATGTCGGCACCAAGATTTTTAAGTTCTCCTTCAAGCAAGCCTTCCAGACCGGTAGCGCATGTTGCAACAAACTGTTTCTTTTCACGAATCATGCTGTATCCAATTCAAGTATTTTAAATGCTCTTTGTCTGTTACACCGAAATACTCTTTTTATAGTTCTATAATCAGCTCTACGGGGCAGTGATCAGAGCCCATTACATCGGGCATGATGGCAGCCGACTGCAAACTGCCTCGCAGGCTTTCGCTTACGAAAAAATAATCAAGCCGCCACCCCACATTGCGCTCCCGCGCACGTGTCTTCATGTCCCACCAGGTATAACGGCTACCCTCAGTGCAGAACTGTCTGAATGTGTCGATATATCCCGCTGCCAGAAGCTTGTCTATCCAGGCGCGCTCTTGCGGCAGAAAGCCTGTAATAGTACTGTTCTCTTTTGGACGTGCAAGGTCGATTGCATTATGGGCGGTATTGACATCGCCACAGATGATAATATGCCTGCCTTTTTTTCGCAAAGCTTCGACGCAGTCAAGAAAGGCGTCGTAGAAATCCATTTTGAACTGTAGCCGCTCAGGCGACATTCCGCCATTGGGGAAGTAGACATTAAACAGCACGAAGCTGCCGAAATCAACAGCCAGCGTGCGACCCTCTGTGTCAAACCGGTCGACGCCAAGGCCGTGGCGCACCTCCTTCGGCTGCATACGTGTATATAAGGCCACGCCGCTGTAGCCCTTACGTTCGGCCTGATCAAAATATGCCGTGTAGCCGGGGACCGCCCGCAACTCACAAGGCAACTGATCTTCAGCCGCCTTGGTCTCCTGGAGGCACAGCATATCCGGCTTTTCGCGGTCAAACCAGTCAAGAAAGCCTTTTTTATGCACGGCACGCAGCCCGTTGACATTCCATGAAAGCAGTCGCAGTGAAGCCATTGCCTAGCGTCCCATAAGTGTTATACGTTTTTCCGGCTGCTGTTTCAGCTGCCCCTGAATGCCCGCATATTCTATGAATACCTCTGCATCACCGTATCCCGTATCCTGGGCTTTTTGTGCGATCCGGGGCAATAGATCATATCCGTCGCCGCCTTTAATTAAATAATTATTGGTCACAATGCGGCAGTCTGCTGTGTCCGCAAGCATGCGCCACGTGCCCTTACCGCCCTGCAGCTCGACTCGAACCAGGCGCTTGCCCCCGGACTTGGAAAGATCGACCGTATACCGCAAGCCGGCCACATAGGGAAAAGCGCCGTCATTCTCAGGGGAGGTAAGCGCCCTGTCGATGCCCACCTCAAGTACGCTTTTAATTTCAAGACCGCTTAAACGGCACACCACAAGCCTGTTGCCGAATGGCAGCAAATCGCACAGCTGCCCAACCGACACATCGCCTTTGGGAATCGAGCCTCGCACCGATCCTGCATTGACAAGGGCAGCGTCAGCCACCGGCCCCATGGCCCGCATTTTCCAGAGCATGGCATCGGCCACCAGAGGAGCAACCTGGCTGCCGCTTGCAAGGGCGGCATTGCCTACATTCGGCAGGCGCACATGCACCAGATTCTGAGGCGCCAGCGCCACGTTTTGTTTGTAGAATGCCGATACTTCTTTGGCATATGTTTCAAGCAGCTTTCGTGAAGATGCGTCTTCGTCAACAAGAGCAATACCGGGGCTGCCGGCAAGTTTTGCCCGTATTTTTTTAAGCTTTTCAGAATCGACTGGCACCTTGTCGCCTGAACTGTTTTCCTGTGTAAACACGGCGCCTACAGGCATCATGGGCTCGCCTGTCCATGACGTCACACGTCCCTGGCTGTCAAAAGAGACCTTCAGAACCCCTAGGATTTTGGCCCATTCCCAGGCCTGCACGACAAGGGCTGTCGCATTGTCGGCATTTTTGCAAATCGTCGGATATGGCCCGGCGCTTTCAAAACCAAGGGCGCTGAAATCCCCAAGCAGGGTATGGGTATGCCCGCCTGCAATCATATCAATCTCGGGCAGGCGGGATGCAAGTCCCACATCATTTTTGTACCCCAGATGGGAAACAATGATGATGATATGCACGCCCTGAGCAACAAGTGAGTCAATTGCACAGCGTGCAGACTGTTCCGGGTCGCGAAAGCTGATCGTGGCACCGGGATGAGAAAGTTCCTGCGTGTCGGGCGTGGTGAGCCCAATGATGCCCACCTTCCGTCCGGCGATATCTTTAATGATATAGGGCTTTATGCGGTCTCGAAGCAGCGGCTCACGAGAAGCGTCGATATTTGCCGACAGGATTGCAAAATCGGCCTGTGTGGCAAAGCCGGCAAGCGTTTCCGGCCCTTTGTCAAACTCATGGTTGCCAAGCACCATGGCGTCAAGGCCCATCAGGTTCAAAAGGGTGCAATCAGCGCGGCCACCGAATTTTGTAAAATAGAGCGTTCCCTGAAAAATGTCTCCCGCATGCAGAAAAAGAAGGTTTTCATGCCTGCTGCGCAGGTCTTTCACACATGCCGCAAGGCGCGGAAATCCGGCAGCCTCGGTGCGTATTGTGACATTATCCAGATCAAAGGATATTTGCGCAGGATCAAGGTGACCGTGCGTGTCATTGACATGCGCAACTGTAAGTGCAAACCGCTCCTGCGTTCCGGCGCAGCCTGCAAGAGCATATACAAAGACGGCAACAAGCAGGATATGTGGGAAATTCTTTTTCATAATGTTTTTTTTACTTTTTATAGTATATGCAAAGAGGCGCGCATTGTCCAGCGGCAAAGATCAAAAGAGATAAATGTAAGCTTTGAGCTATGGTTGGTTTTTTCAGCAAAGCTATGAAAAAGGAGGAAAAAACTTCCCAACCCTCCTTTTTTGCTGCATTATTAATTCATAAACATGATTTTATACTAACGCTTGCTTCGTACTGAATATGTGTGCTATAAAAAATTTGTTTTTTTATCAATCACACAAGAGATAGTAGTATGATGAACGTTGATGTCATGAGAAAGATCGACCGCTGTATCGGCGTTCCTCTCTGCTTTCTTTTCTCACTTGCAGACAGATTTTTAAAATCACTGCGCAGGGCGAAGAGCACACCCCCCAAAAAAATTCTCATTATCCAGCTCTCGGAGATGGGCTCAACAGTGCTCGTGCGGCCATCTGTCAGATACTTCAAAGACAAATTTCCTGACACCGAATTTTTTTATCTCATATTTAAAGAGATGAAGGAAAGCCTTTTCTTTCTTGATGAAATCCCGCAGACTAATATCCTTACCATAACATCCTCATCTCTTTCAGGCCTCATTAAAAGCAGTCTTGAGGTTATAGTACGATTACAAAAAGAAAAAATGGATGCAGCCCTTGACCTTGAGCTTTTTTCCCGGTTCAGCTGCCTGCTGAGCCGGCTTAGTGGCGCCCCGGTCAGGGTGGGATTTGACAACTTCTACGCAGAAGGCCTTTACCGGGGGAGCCTGCTGACACACCGAGTTCATTACAATTATTATAATCATATCAGCCTCAACTTTTTTGCGCTCTTTAAAGCGCTCTCAGCGGACGAACACGATGCACCTCTTGTGAAAGAGCACTTAGCCCAGGATGAAATCCGCCAGACACTGCTTGAATCAACCGAAGAAGGAAAAAAGGTTCTATGGGAAAAGCTTAAAAGGGAGAGCCCTGACATCAGCCCCCGCCACCGGCTGATTGTGCTCAACGCCAATGCATCCCAGCTCCTTCCGCTTCGGCGGTGGCCGATTGAAAATTATATACAGCTTGCTAAAAAGCTTCTGGACAACAAAGATTATTATATTATTTTAACAGGGGTCCGCTCGGAAATGCCTGACGCTCTGGCGATCAGCAGTGCAGTCAACAATCACCGCTGCATTAGTCTTGCCGGAAAGTCCACGATACAGGAGCTTATAGACCTGTACAACTGTGCTGATGTGCTGGTATCAAATGACTCTGCGCCGCCGCACTTTGCATCACTTACCAGCATCAGGATTGTGGTGCTTTTCGGCCCTGAAACACCCCGCTTGTATGCCCCTCTTTCAGTAAACCGGGATGTTGTCTATCTGGGACTTGCCTGCAGCCCCTGCGTATCAGCGTTCAGCCACAGAAAATCAGCTTGCACAAACAACCTGTGTCTGAAGCAGATTAGCGTTGATGATATTTTTCAACGGGTGCAGACATACCTTTCTGGAAAATCCCATGCTCCTTTTGAATGAAAGACAGGAAAACCATGTTTAAAGAACTTGAGCTTCTAAAAGGCTTTTTATTCAGCAGGCTGCACAATGTGCCCTCAAAGCTGAATCTCAATATTACCTCTTTGTGCAATTCGCAGTGCCGAACCTGCAACATTTGGAAAACCTACCGGCAACAGCCCCAAAAAGCGCAGGAGGAACTCACGCAAGAAGAAATCCAGCGCCTGCTGAGCGCGCCGGGGCTTAATATTGAGTGGCTTACTATTGCAGGTGGGGAACCTTTTTTGAAAAATGATTTTGAAAATATTCTTCAGTTTGTTATTAATGATTGCCCTTCCATCAAACTGCTGTCAATTCCCTCCAATGGTCTTGACAAAAAACGCATATTGAAATGCCTTACTCCAGTTAAAGATCAAAAAAAGCTCCTGCTGTATGTTACCTTCAGCCTTGACGGTCCGCCGGATATTCACAACTATGTGCGCGGCGTGGAGAACGGTTATGAAAAAACATGGGACACGTACAATGAGGTAAAAAAACTCGTTTCAAGGAACGACAATTTTCGCATTGCCCTTGAAACAACTATTTCAAAATTCAACATTGACCATATCGAGCCTTTTATTAAAAAATTAATTTCTGATGGGCACACGCTGATACTTGCCATGGCGCACAATGCCTATCAGTATAAAAATGAGGGGGAGGACCACCTGCTCCTGCAGGAAGGCCAGGACAGGATAAAGGAAATCATCTTGAATGTGGCCGGAAATATCCGCGGGCTGTCGCCTGAAAAAGTGCTCAAAAGGGTGTACTTAAAGAATTGCATACCTTATGTTGAAAATCCAGGGAAACATATCCTTCCCTGCACCGCACTGCAAAACTCCATTGTGGTTGATCCGTACGGCAATGTATTCCCCTGTACCATGTGGAACAAAAAAATTGGCAACATAAAAGAGCATGATTATAATCTTATGGCCCTCTGGAATACCAGCAACAGGGTACAGACCCGAAAAGAGATTAAAAACCAGCAATGCCCCGCATGCTGGACACCCTGTGAAGCATATCAGAGCATTGCACAAAACTTCTATCGCCCATCCGTCTTGAAAAATATCTGGTAAGTCTCACAACATGCCTTTAAACAGTGCACAAGCCCTGCCCTGGGCAACCCAGAACCAGAAAACATTAAGATTCCGGGTTTATTCCGACGCGGTGTAGTGAGTCCATATTTATTCACAAGTTTTGGCCATCGATGCCCCCCGAAATATCTTGTGGCGCGGCGGCTTGTCTGCTATGTGTTGATTGTAAACTCGGAGGCACAAGTTGACACTCTTTTCCCCGTTTTCCAGTATGGGCCAGCAAAAGCCTGCCGCTTCAAAGGCCCAGGAGGTCTACCAGTATGAACCATGAGGATAATGAAATTGCTGAAAAAAGAATACATGCTGCAGTTATGCTGTCAGAAAGCGGAGAATATGCGGACGCGCTTATTTTGCTTCTTGAAGCCGTCAAAACAAAAATGAACGACATATATCTGGCCGCATCGCTTCGCGAGGGATTCGAAGCAGAGACGTTCACAGACTATAAACAGTTTTTTGCCGGAAATAATTTTTTTAGAAAAGATTTTGCGGCTGTTTTTGATCGGATTGCAGCTAGCATCGTCCGCTCAAGCAGCGCCCAGCACAGGGTTCTCAGGAAAGAGTTTTTGGAAACACTCGATGATATCAAGCTCTTTTTTCAGGATGCTGACAGATATACCGCTGGCAGGGAAGCTCTTAGGAGAAAAAATTCTGAACATAAAAGCGGCACCGGGGTGATTGTAGAGCTTCTGAAGCTCTCGGACAAGAAACTGGACTCGGCAGCGCTCCTCTTCGATGCAAAGAAATACGATGAGTGTCTTATAATCCTTTGTGAGGCGTTTAAAATTAAGCTGAAAAGCCTTTTGCTCTCCTCTCTGGGAGAACTACCGGATGGCGATGTGTTTGCGCTGTTTGCAGAACATTTTTTCCCTGCACACGATGATTTTTTTGAAAGTAATTTCAACCCTCTTGTATCCCAGATGGAGAGTCTGTGTGCCGCACCTTCTGTGCAGCGAACAATCGACAGGACAACGTGTCAAAGACTGCTGGAGGACACAGGACTTTTTTTTCGTGGGGCAAACAGGGCAGTAAAAAAAAAATTCTCTCCAAACATGTGTAAAGCATCAAAGGCTCGTTTTCTCAGAGCAGCACCGTGGCTTGCTGGAATAGTTGTTATGGTTGTTGCAGGCTTGCTGGTGACAGGCTTTTTCCAGAGGTCTGATGGCGGGCTTACCGGCACCTATTATACCGGCATAGACTTATCTCAGGACAATGTCGTACTTCAGCGCAAAGACCGTACGATTGATTTTAACTGGGCTGGAAATCCTCCCGACTCCCGGATGCCGACTTCTCTGTATTCCGTGAGATGGACAGGAAAATTTTTTGCCGAGACGGATCGTGACTACAGCTTCTATACGATCAGCGATGATGGCGTCCGTCTTTGGGTAAATAGCACTCTTATTATTGATAACTGGCAGGTTCATGGTCAGTCTGAAAGCAGGGGGGGGATTTTTTTAAAAGAAGGCTGGCATGATATCCGTCTTGACTATTTCCAGGAACACGGTGATGCGACCATACGATTGCTGTGGGATGGAAGCTTTTTAGTGCATAGAATTATTCCCCCAAAATACCTTAAACCGTGATGCGCCCATGAGCGGAATGACAGAACACATGGAGAAAAAAAACGTAACGACTATTTTCAGAAGCCTGCAGGAAGCAAGCCCTGTGGTATGGCTCACCATGATCCTGCTTGCGGGTTTTGGTCTTAGAATTTATTTTTTTATCGGGCTAAACTTTGCTGATGACACCTGGTATGTGTTTTTAGCCAATCAGGTGTGTGAAGGCACTTTCAATGCGACTGATAACGGCGCCTTGCGGCTTATGATGATTTATCCGCTGGCGCTTATGTTCAAGCTTTTTGGGATCAATAATGCTGCGGGAAGTATATATCCGATGGCATGCTCCCTGGGAACAATTATTCTTGCCTATGCCTGCGGCAAGCTGCTTTTTAATATTCGAACCGGTTTGCTCGCGGCTTTGCTGATCTGCTTCTATCCCTTGAATGTTATTTATGCTTCCTGGTTTATGCCTGATGTTCCCGTGGATTTTTTCACCTCTGCGGGCATCCTTGTTTTCTTGCACGTTTATAAAAAAGAAAGGTCAATGTCTGAGTTTAAAAAGCATGTATTGTTATATGCAGGGGGCTTTCTCTTTGGAATTGCCTATCTTGCTAATGTTCGAAGCATTATAAGCTTTTTTGTCATTGCACCCCTTGCAGCGGTCTGGCTGTGGAAAAAACGCTCAAACAAAAAGCGCCTCTTCACGTACTTCACGGCTGTAACCCTTTTTTTTATCGGTTTTGCTTCCGTTGTCATGTTCGAAGGAATGTATCACTGGAAAAAATCCGGGGATTTTTTACTGACCTACCACAGAACAACTGCTTATTATTCCGACAAAAGCGGCTTTCTGCTTGAAGGAGTCAACACTCATCTTGATTACTACCCGAACATTATGTTTAACCTTGACCATCGGATGCGTTTCAGCATGGGCAACAAAATGCTCATCTATGGTTACTTTTTCTTGTTTTTTGCTGCCGCGACTGTTTTCCTTTTGCTCCGGCGGGAACGCAGAATGCTCATACCCTTCTGGTGGTTTATAGCTTTGTTTTTTTATCTGCAGTTCGGCTCCATGAGCTTTAAAGAATATATTCCAATTCATCGACTAGACAGGCATTTGACGGTCATTACCATACCAGCAGTTGTCATTATTGCAGCGTGCATGTCCCACCTTATTGCCTTTCGCCTCAGGCGAAATCGTTTTGTAGCATACCTCAATCGCTTTATTGTAGCCGCTGCACTGATTTTCTTGCTAAAAACATCCCTGGAGTTTTCTGCGGCGATTGTTGCAGATATGAGGGCGCCTGCCTACGATATGCAGGAAATTTATAATGTCCTTAAGGACTACCCTGAAAAAGACATTTATGCTGATCCGGGGGTGCTCAGTCACCTTCACTTTTATTTTCAATTTAAAAACAGTCATTTGCGCCATAATATACAGTACTCGCTGCCGACGCATGACTCCTATGTTGTGCTGGACGGGACCCGGGGATTTATGGAAAATCCCCGGCTGCGAAGCTCGCAGCCGGTATGGATGCAAAAGCCTGATCCCTCATGGGAACTGATCCGGGTGATCAAGGGTCCCAGAATTGGCATTTATGCGGATTTTGATCCAAAAATTTATCATGTCCCCTAGGAATACATTGTTTTAAGGGAGACATCTCATTCTCGCGGATACAGTGCAGCATCGCGCTGCCTGACCGTTCTTTACCTCATGATAGGTGTTGGTGCAGCATTCCATTTTATTTCCAAGGATACTATCACTTATCTGAATCATTTCGGCCTTCGCCATAGCCAGACCTATTATGTAAACCGGACACTATTGGTTTTGCGACATGTACTATCGGATGAAACAGACTGTTTTTTTTGATTTAGCTGCTCAAAAAATGCGAAAGCTTACTATCTGTAAACCGGCGGAAACACCCGGCACCGACAAGTCACATGCGTGGTGATGCCATGCTCTACAGAACTCTTGGTCCATCCGGCATGCAGGTGTCGCTGCTTGGTTACGGTGGTTGGGCACTCGGGAAAAAAGGCTGGCCGGGTGTTGATGAAAAAGAGGCTCTGAAAACTTTAGAAGCCTGCGTAGGGCAGGGCATAAATTTTTTTGACACAGCCCCTATATATGGCTTTGGCCGCTCGGAAGAATTGCTTGGCGAAACACTCTGCGGCATGCGGTCGCAGGTCATCATCGCAACCAAGTGCGGCTTAAGGTGGAATGACCGGGGCTATGTGAAGCATAATCTCTCGCGTGATTCGATTTTGCTGGAAATAGAGCAAAGCCTGCGACGGCTTAAGACCGCCTATATCGATTTGTATCAAATTCACTGGCCAGACCCGCATACACCACTTGAAGAAACGCTTGAAATTCTGTCTGAGCTTAAAGATCAGGGTGTTATCCGGCATATAGGCGTAAGCAATTTTAGCCCTGAACTGCTTGAAAATGCTCTGATTCATGCCGGCATTGTATCGGTTCAGCAGCCCTACAATATGCTGCAGCGCGAGGCCGAGGCGGACATGCTGCCCATGTGCAGACGGCTTGGCCTGGGCTTTATCTGCTACAGCCCTCTTGCACAAGGCCTTCTCGGAGGCAATTTTAGTGATGATTTCAAACCGGGCAGGCATGATATGCGCCGCCTGAACCCCCTGTACCGTAACAGTGCAAAATTTAAGGCAGGCATAGCACTGGTTCATAACATGAAAACCAGCCCTGCCGCAGAATCCCTTGCTTTTGTTGCCCGGCAGGAGGCTGTGAGCTCTATGCTGGTCAGCATGACACAGCGGAAGCATCTTGATGAAAACTGCACATCAATAGTTCATGCCTGTGACAGGTAGCCTCTCAGCGGAATTTATTTTTGCGTTAATACAGCTAATAGTACGTTTTTCTTAATACTGAAAACAAGATAGCCGCACATCCTGCTAAAATTTCTTATCTATTTTTTTTATTCGTTTATCGAAAACATTACAGATATTTTTTTGAAAAATCGCTCTGCAAAGCACCTTCTATGGGCTTGAATTTACAGTGGATTTTTTTTATTAAAATTTGCCTTGACGAAACACCCCCTTCTCCATTATGAATTACACTTCACCACACACCTGTTTTTGAAACTCTACACATTAATGATGATTTTATGACGCGCACACAGGCGGTTGAACGCAGAATTGACTATTTGTCCGACATATATCTGACGGGCTCAATGAAGGAAGTTTATAAGAGGGGGAAAAGTCTGTACGAAGCCGACGCCCCCTGCCTGCTTATCACCGGCGAAAGCGGAACGGGTAAAGAACTTCTTGCAAAAAGCATTCATTATACGCTCTCACCCGGTTCGCAGTTCATCCCCATCAGCTGCGTAAACCTGCCGTATGACCATTTTGAAGAAAAAATTGAAGCCTGCCTTACGGATGTCTGCAGCGATACGGCCGGGCAGGCGGGCAAGGGCGCTCCGTATGCCGCAACTCTTTTTTTTCGCGATATTGGCAAGCTTGACCAATCCGTGCAGCATGACATACTGGGGCTGCTTCGAAAAAAAATCAGCTGCCCTCCCGGCGGCATACAAGACCATGCCGGTCGCATCAGGCTGGTGTTTTCATGCTGCCAGCGGAGCGGGATCGCCGCCGACAGCGAACAGTTTATCAAAGCATTTAACCCCGGGCTTTTAAGCATTCTGCCACTCCGCGACCGAACCGCCGATATTAGGCTTCTTGCAACATTTTTTATCGACCGGTTTTCCAAAGAATACGGCAAGGATATCGGGGGCATTCACAGCTCGGCGCTGGAGCTGCTTGAAGGCTGGGGGTGGCCTGGCAATGTCAGTGAACTGCGCGATGTTATCGAGAATGCGGTGTTGCTGTCGCGGCATATGCTCATTATGGATGATGACATTCGTTTCAATGTTTCAAAAAAGTTCATTGCTCTTGAAAGTTTTTTATGCCGTGAGGATTTTTTCACACTTGAAGAAATTGAAAAAATATACATCCAGACTGTTCTGCGGCGTATGAAAAACAACAAAAGCAAAACCTCAAAAATACTTGCTATTTCGCGCAACACCCTGCAAAGCAAGCTTGAAGATTACAACGCCCTTCCCGTTAAGCAGAAAACCCGCAGAAAGTCGTCAACCCAGCAGCCGCTGTTTTAAGAACCTAGTTTAAACAGCAGACCGCATTGGCCGATCATTTTTTCATTTCTGTCCTCTCAGCAGACTGAAAAGAACATGTCTCTTTCTGTGTTCCGAGCAAAGCGGGCGTTAACATGGGTTAACAATAGAGACACGGAGTAGGTAGGGGATATTACAGGTTTGTTTATCGCTGAGAAGGTAAGGTAAAATAAATTTTAATGGTAATGAACCATACGGATTACTTATTTGCCGGGCAGGTTCTTAATGTTGTCCATGAACATTTTTGCTGAAAAATTGAGATAGGTTCCCACCAGCACCACGCGCTTGCGCTCTGCCTCAAGTGCATACATACTCACACCTGAAGGCGATTTTTTGCCAAGCGCAAGCGTTGTGCGCTTCCCCGCATCGCCAAGATCGACAGTGATTGTCAACTCCGGTGCATCAAGGCCGTACTGACCCAGTTGAGCCGGGTTTTCCTCAACAACGCTGAGCACAACCGTGTCAAGCATGGCAGACACCATGCTTTCGCACTGCTCGGGAAGTGCTTCAGCGCCGGGTGGAGCAGTTATCTGCCATTTAAGGCTTTTGTGGCCGAGGGTGACGCTTTTGCCGGCAGTGGCAATGCTGATTGCCGAAATGTCGCTCTGGGCAAGGCCAAATACCTTTTCATAATCGCCACGCTGTGACGGCTGCTGCGGTTTGACAACAGGCTTTTCAAACGCCAGCACGTAGATAAGAAGGCCGGAGAAAATAATTGCCCATGCCGCAAGGCGCCGGATGTTCATCTCTTGAAACGCCTCCATGCAACAACAATGATCCCGATGAGAAGCACCAACGAGGGCTCAACCACCACTGCCGACCAAAAGACAAGCTTGCTTTGCATTTCGGTGAGAAAGAACATGGAAATGGGAACCCCACCCGATTTTGACCGCGCCGATAGCATGCCGCTTTTTTCGGCAAGCCAGTTTACTGTATTTAGAAAAAAATCCTTGTTCCCGAGTATATTCAGGTAGTGGTTGGTGGCGAAAGCCGAGTTGCCCATGACAATGAGCAGGCCCTGCGGCGGAGCCTCGCCCTCGGCAGGACTACCATCCACACGGGTGATAACAGCAACCGGCACCGGGCCGCGTATGTCCTGGTCGGGGTTAAATGTTAGGGTGTTTGTGCGCACGCTTTGTGTATCTGTTTCGGCCCAGCTTTCCGGGCCTGACAGTGCAAGCACTTCGACTGCCAGCTGATCAAGTGGCATAACCGACCGGCATACCGGGAATATAATAGCTTCGTTCATGTTGCGGGCGATGGGGTGCCGCTTGTCGGGTATGATGATGGGCGTGAGATGGTCAAAGGCCATGAGCTTGCTTTGCGTATCGATCAGATAGTCGCGGGCAAGCTGGATCTGTTTTCCTTTAAGATAGTTTTCAAGAGCAGGCAGCGGAAACGGATCGCAGAGCATGAGCACCCTGCCGCCGTTTTTGAGATAGGCGTCAAGCATCTCAATCTCCCTGGGCAGAAAGTCTTTCTCCGGTCCTGCGACAATCAGCGCCTGAGTATCAGGGGGCACTGTTTGCGCCTGCATCAGCAGCAGCTCTTCAACCCGGTAATTCTCCGCCTGCAAAGCCTTGTAGATTATAGAGTAGCTGTTTTTCGCGTCAGTACTGTTAATGTCCTTTTCGCCGTGGCCCTTCACGAAACGGACTGTTTTTTCTGTTTTTTCTGTAAGCTTGAGAATTGCGGTCAGTAGGCCGTCTTCGGATACGGAGAACATTTTTTCCCGCCGGCCGTCATATTCCATGAGGCCTGCGCCGTAACCTTTCACGTTAAGCGCTTCAGCCCGGGCTGGGTTTTTTTCCAGATCCAGCAGCTCATAGGTGAATTTATCTGATGCACGTGAAAAAAGCTCCAGCACATCCTTTAGTTCCTGCTTTTCCTGCTGGCGGTAAAAAACCGTGATGCGAAGCGGACCTGCGAGTTTCTCCAACACCTGTACGGTCTGCTCCGAAAGCGTATAGCGTTTTTCCGGCGTGAGATCAATGCGGACTGTGTGCCGCAGAGCAATATAGTTTGTGAGCACAAGCGACCCGGCCACAAAAAAGACCATCAGTGAAAGTTCGATCCAGTGAGCAAGGGCCTGTTTCCTGAAAAATGGAAGGATGTTCATTTTATGCCCCTCCACTTCCGGGATTCAAGGGAGCAACCTGTCAGGAACAGGAAAAAAGCGATGACGCTCAGGTAATAGACGATATCGTTAATATCGATGATGCCCCGGATAAAATTTAAAAAGTGTTCCGAAAATGACAGCTGGTGCAGCACCTGCACAACAGCCGATCCTGCAATGCCTTCGTTCCAGTCAAGAAACCACAGAAGCAGCAGCACACCGATTGTCGACATGGCGGCCACAACCTGGTTTTCGGTGAGAGAGGAAAGGAAAATGCCGCAGGCTATGCAGGCCCCGCCCATAAGGAAAAGCCCGAGGTAGCAGGCCGCAAGGGGCGCTGGTTCAAGCTGGTAAACAATTTTTAGAAGCACGGGGTAGAGCATCGTAAGAGCAAGCATCATGGCAAAGACCGCCAGGCAGGCAAGATATTTTCCCATGATGATCTGCCGGTCGCGAAGCGGGCTTGTAAAGAGCAGCTCGATGGTGCCCATTTTTTTTTCTTCGGCAAACAGGCGCATGGTCAAAAGCGGCAGCACCGATACGGTTACAAAGCGGATATCGTAGAAAGTCTGCTGCCAGAGCCCGAGCTTGACGTCCGAGCCCACGAACATGACGAACATGACCATATTGGTATAGTAGAAATAGCCCGACATGACCAGAAAGACCGTGGTTACGACATAGGCGATGAGCGATGTGAAGTATGACCCCATTTCGCGCTTGGCGATTGTCAGGGTGTTCATTGGCGGCGTACCTCCGTGTCGTCGGCAACAAGCTGTATGAAAATTTCCTCAAGGGTCATGTCAACGGGCCGTATTTCTGCAATGCTCAAGTTTTGGGCGCATAGGGCCTGTGCAAGACTGTTGATGACCGGCAGGCCTTCTTCCGCATCGACGATAAAAGCGTCGGGCCCATCAATGCCCGGCTTAACCGACAAAACGCCCGGCACACTGCGCAAAGTTTTTGTGATGGCTTCGGCCGGGCCCAGGGCGCGAACGAGTATTTTTGGGGTTTGCTGCAGGCGGCGGGTGAGATTATGCGGCGTGTCAACCGCTACAAGCTTTCCCTCGTGAATGATGATAACACGGTCGCATACAGCGCTCACCTCGGAGAGAATATGGGAGCTTAAAATTACGGTGCGCGCAGCGCCAAGGCCCTTGATGAGGCTGCGGATTTCGATGATCTGTTTCGGGTCAAGGCCAATGGTGGGCTCATCAAGAATCAGCACCTCAGGGTCATGCAGCAGGGCCTGCGCAATGCCCACGCGCTGGCGGTATCCTTTGGAGAGCTTGCCGATGAGGCGGTGGGCCACATGGGTAAGGCTGCACTTGTCAAGCACCTCGTCAATCCGGGCTTTGCGCTGCCGGGCGGGTATGCCCCGTACTTCGGCAAAGAAGCTCAGGTAGCTCCTGACGGGCATGTCAAGATACAGTGGTACGCTTTCCGGGAGATATCCGAGTTTACGGCGCACCTCCAGTGGCTCTTTTAAAATATCATGGCCGCAGATGCGCGCTGTGCCGCTGGTGGGCGGAAAGAAGCAGGTGAGCATGCGCATGGTCGTGGTTTTACCCGAGCCGTTGGGCCCGAGAAATCCCATGATCTCGCCCTTGTTCACCTCAAACGACAGATCGATGACGCCCCGGGCATTGCTGTAGTATTTGGTCAGGTGGTCGACTTCAATAGCGTTCATGGTTGTGTATTGTGCTTCAATGTTGAATAAAATGCAGGGGCGGCTTCATCCTGTTGCGTGCACCGCGTACCGTCCTGCTATTTCCAAACAATATCCATTATTTTTATTTTTGCTAAATAACTTTTGATATCAGGTTTTGTCAATACAAAAGCAATTTTTTTCCCATCCCTTGAGATCGTCATCGACTCAGGGCCGACAAAATCTGGTTTACCCTCCTCTTTGTATCTTATAACATTGTCCGGCAGAAAGGTTTCTTCTTCACCGGTTGAAATAACATAAAGGAGATTTCCAACTATAATGAATCGACCATTTGGTGCCCAAATAGGAGATTCAGCCCCTTTCAAGGATGTTTTTAAATTTTTGTTAGACAAGATAGATCCATTGTCAGAATTAATTATAATAAGGTTTTGGCCATCTAATAATGAGAGCATTTTATTGTCAGGTGATATTGCAAAAGGGCTATTTAGATTTTTGCAGGTTTTGGTTGAAAAAATCAATTTTTGCGAATGCGCTAGGAAATCTATTCTGTAAATTCCAGGGTCGTCTATACCAAACATGCCCAATATAACTTTTGAACTATCAATAGAAAATATAGGATTAAATTTTTCTGATTTTCTTTCTAAGATTGATCTTGCATTAGTTCCATCAGGCTTTACTTCCCATAACTCAAAGTTTGAACCCTTTAAAAAGATAATTTTTTTACCATCAGGTGACCATCGTGGAGTATTAGTTATATTAAGGTCTTCTTCTGTATATAAAACTTTTGAATTTAAACCTTTAGAATCAGCAATCCATAGTTGCCCTAATTCAGGCGGAGAAAGCTTATTGTATTTTATGAATACTATTTTTTGCCCATCGGGAGCAAGGTCGGGATAATCCAAATCGGAAAATGGCAAAAGAACCTCGTTGCTCCAAGAAACTCTATAGGTTGTCTCCTGTGCTAGACAAGCTATTGGTGTAATTAAATACATCAATAAGGCCGCTATTGAAAAAAACTTATTATGAAAACTATATAAAAATAAAACGAACAATTCTTGTCGCATCCTTCGAGATAATCTAAAACACATTGAACATTACCGCTCTTTTTCAAGATAAAAGACACAAGGTCAAATTGAAAACACTAATTATCTCGCCGCGATTTTTAGTTAATGTCGCCAAAACCGGCTTTAAAACACTACAAGCCGCCATCGGTTAATGGTTGTGCCCGCCAGTAATCTATGCGATTTTTGCGAGCTGCGGTCAACTGCTTTTTCCTTTTTTGTAAAATC
>CAIWCT010000234.1 GCA_903911225.1 uncultured delta proteobacterium | reverse complement strand
GCATTGACGAACCGGAACCAGAGTATGCCCTGCACCTGCCGCAGCTTCAGCAGCGCGCCATAGGCCAGTGGCTCGGCCTTGTGTATCGTGTGTTCCTTTTTTGCCGACGGCAGGAAAATAAGCACCAGCAGAAATGAAACAGCGCACATGAGCCCCATCAGTATAAAATCGGCATTCATACCGAAAGAGTCATGGATGCAGCCGCCTATGAAAGGCCCGAAACCCATGCCGCAAAAAATGGCTACATTGAACTGGCCCATATAGCTGCCCACTCTTTCGGGGGGAGCGATTTCGCCCACATAGGCCTGCGCAATAGGCACGATCATGGCAGAGCAGAAGCCCTGCAGAATGCGAACCCAGAAGAGCACGATATAATCGGTGGCGTAGATGAAACCGAGGCAGGAAAGGCCATAGAGCAGCAGGCCTGTGGAGATGAATGCCTTGCGTCCGGTTTTATCCGATAGCCTGCCCACAAAGGGCATGAACACGGAACGCGAAATTGCAAAACCGGCAAAGATCGCCCCAACCCAGACGCCGCTGGCGCCGAGGTGTGTGGCATAGAGGGGCAGCACGGGCACTATGATCCCCAGGCCCAGCATGGATACAAAAATAGCAAATGCCAGCACGGAAAAAATTCTCAGGCGCAGCGCGTCGTCCATGGCTTATCCGGGCATGCGCTGCCGCATGGCTTCAAACAGCACGACAGCACCCGCAGTGGATGCGTTGAGTGAGTCAAAGCCCGCCTGCAGGGGAATGGAGACGCACAGGTCGCAGTTTTTTTCAACGAGCGGGCGCATGCCCTTGCCTTCGCTGCCGATAACAAGAGCAAGGGGGCGCTTGAAATCAAACCGGTACAGGCTTGTTTCCGCACGGGCAGAAGTTCCGACAACCCAGATGTTTTCCTGCTTCAGCTGCGCAAGCGTTGCAGCGATATTGGTGACGCGGCACAGGGGGATATGCTCCACTGCACCGGCGGATGCCTTGCCAACCGTCGCGGTAAGGCCGACGGACCTGTCCTTGGGGAAAATGACGGCCTGCACGCCTGCGCATACGGCGCTGCGGATAAGGGCGCCGAAGTTGTGGGGGTCCTGTATGGAGTCCAGCACCAGGAGCAGCGGAGGCGCCGGTTCTTTCCTGCATTTTGCAAGGGCCGCGTCAAGCTCCCAGACAGGATAGGGCTCGGCTTCCGCCAGCACGCCCTGATGCTGCTCCGAGCCAGCAAGCCGGTCGAGATTTACACCCTGCTCGTGCTCAATTTTTATATGCCCCTGTTTTGCAAGCTCCATAATCGGGCGCACGGCCGATTCATCGCGCTGCCGCGCAAGGATTATGCGGTGCACGGCGCGGGGCCGCTTTTTCAGGGCTTCGAGTACCGGGTGTATGCCGTAAATAGTGAATGACATGTTTGTTGAAAAAAGAGTTTGTGTTTGTAACCCATCCCTTTGTGGGGGATGGAGATTATCTTTTGTTTTGATTTTCAATCCGCTTTAGGTTATCCCGTGCTAAATTGCGAATAGAATCACTTGGATCGTTTTTCGAGGACTCTTTTAATACTTTTACAGCTTCTTTTTCGTCAATTTTTGCCAATGTTTCTAAAGCCGTCCCTCGAACTGATGGATGTTTCGATTTTTTTAAATTTTTCATCAAAACCGGAATGGCTTTTTTTTTCTTTCATGTTACCCAAAGTTTCCATAGCCAAATTCGATGTCCATCTCACACTACCGTCTCTAATAATTATTGGATTATCTTCTTCTGCTGCTTTGATTAAGGTTGATACTCCAGCAGGTTTGCTACATTTCTCCAATAAGGATTGTGCTACATAATAAATGTCTAGGGGCTCTATATCTGGATCTCTGTACATATCAAGCAAAACGTTTATTGATTCATCATTCCCTATTTCAGCAAGTGCATTAAAGGTATTCCATCTGATAGATTCATCATCATTTATGTATTTTTTTAAAACTGGTACGACAGATGGATTGCCAATATGACCGAGAATTGCAATAACCATGCTTCTGTTATTGGATTTATCATCTAATTGTTTTATTAAAAATGGAATGGCCGTTGGCCCTATTTTTACTAATTCCGCAGCAGCTTTTGACCGTTCTATTGAAGGATTGTACATTGATAATTTGTTAATTAGTTCATTAAGTTTCTTTTCATCTATTTGTCCCGCAAAAACTTCCATGCAAAAAAATGAGGGAAATAATGCCCCGGCTACTAATAAAAGAATTTTGATATTAGCGCCGCGATTTTTAGTTAATGTCGCCAAAACCGGCTTTAAAACACTACAAGCCGCCATCGGTTAATGGTTGTGCCCGCCAGTAATCTATGCGATTTTTGCGAGCTGCGGTCAACTGCTTTTTCCTTTTTTGTAAAAT
>CAIWCT010000233.1 GCA_903911225.1 uncultured delta proteobacterium | reverse complement strand
GATTTTACAAAAAAGGAAAAAGCAGTTGACCGCAGCTCGCAAAAATCGCATAGATTACTGGCGGGCACAACCATTAACCGATGGCGGCTTGTAGTGTTTTAAAGCCGGTTTTGGCGACATTAACTAAAAATCGCGGCGTTAACTAAATCACTTAGCTGCTGAACGCTGAAGGCCGTAGTCCTTTATTTTACGCCAGAGCGTATTATATCCAATGCTGAGTCTTTTAGCTGCCTCGCTCTGGTTCCAGGCGCAATGAACGAGCATTTCCTCTATGTGGTGGCGCTCAAGATCACGTAAGGTCATTTGCAAAAAGTCAACGCCTTGCGTTTTTCGGCCATCATAGTTTTCAAGCAGTATATCATCAGCCGTCAATTCCTCGCTCTCCACCAGGATCATGGCTCTCTCAATGGCGTTTTCTATTTCACGGACATTGCCTGGCCAGCCGTACAATTCCATTTTTCGTATCGCCTCTTTGGAAAGCCCAACGAGCTTCCTGTCCATTCGTTTGCAGTAGCGTTCAACAAAAAAGCGGGCTAGCGGAATAATATCTTCACGGCGCTGGGCAATAGAGGGAATATACAGCGGAATAACATTGAGCCTGAAATAAAGATCCTGGCGGAACCGTCCATCCTCAACCAGGTTCTTGATCGGAATATTGCTTGAGGCTAAAACACGGACATCAATGGCTATATCCTTGGTATCACCGACACGCCGTATTTCATTCTCCTGCAGCACGCGCAATATCTTCACCTGAAACGCAGGGCTGGTTTCCCCTATTTCATCAAGAAATATTGTACCGCTGTTTGCCTCTTCAAAAAGACCCTTTTTCGTAAGATTGGCGCCGGTAAAAGCCCCTTTGACATAGCCGAAAAGCTCACTTTCAAGAAGTGTTTCAGGAAGCGCGCCGCAATTGATTGCTACAAAAGGGCCATCGCTGCGAAGGCTGTAATTGTGAATGGCATGAGCAATGACCTCTTTACCCGTGCCGCTTTCACCTTCAATAAGCACGGTGGCGGTTGACTTGGACACGCGTCTTACCATATCAAGAATTTTCTGCATTGCGGGGCTTGTGGCCACAATATTATCGAATTTAAAAAAATCATTGACCTGGCTTCTCAAGTTCTTGACCTCAGCAACCAGGCGCTGCCGCTCATATGCCTTCTGCACAACAAGATTGAGTTCAGTCAGGTCAATAGGTTTCGTGATATAATCAAAGGCTCCCTGTTTCATAGCCTGGACAGCGGTATCAACCGAACTGTTGCCGGTTATAATAATCACCTCAGTGCGTGGAGCAACCTCCTTGACTTTTTTCAGTATGTCGATTCCGGTAACCCTATCAAGCATCAGGTCGGTTATCACAACATCAAAAATCTCCTCCTGCAGCATCTGCAGAGCATGCTCACCGTCGCTCTCAGCCCGCACAGAGCAATCCCCCTGTTTGGCAAAAAATTTGGAGAGCATACTGAGCGTTGACTCATCGTCATCGATCAAAAAAATATGTTGTTTTTTCATTGCATTAGAAGCGT
>CAIWCT010000232.1 GCA_903911225.1 uncultured delta proteobacterium | reverse complement strand
TAACTTGCAGGATAGCAGGCACAGATGCAAGGCATACAGCTATCAGCCATTGCGCATCTGCTCGTCGGTAAGGCCAAAGCGGCGCCTTCGGGTCTGAAAATCACGCAATGCTTTAGCGAGATCCTTTTTCCCGAAATCAGGCCACAGCACATCAGTAATATACAGCTCGGAATAGGCAATCTGCCACAGAAGAAAATTGCTCACCCGCAGCTCGCCGCTGGTGCGGATAAGCAAGTCGGGGTCAGGTTGCCCAGCAGTATCAAGACAGCTTGAAAAAAAATCCTCAGTTATGTCTGAAGCCTTCGTTCTGCGATCCGCAACAAGATTTCGTATGGCGCGCAATATATCATCACGACCGCTGTAGCTGAGGGCCACATTGAGCGTCATCCCGGTATTATTACCCGTAAAGTCCATGATCTCCCTGACTGCGGGCATTACATCTTCGGGCAGCTTTGAAAGATCGCCTATCATTTTTACGCGTATATTATTCTGGTGCAGCTCAAGCATTTCTGAACGGATAAATTTTTTCAAAAGCGCCATAAGCGCCCGTATCTCCGCTTTCGGGCGGTTCCAGTTCTCGGTTGAAAATGCGTATAGTGTCAGAGCTTCGATGCCAAGCTGCCTGCATTCGCGCACCACCTCTCGCACCGACTCGCTGCCCCTGCGGTGCCCCATGATGCGGGGCAGGTGGTGCTGCTTTGCCCAGCGGCCATTGCCGTCCATAATGATGGCAATATGCCGCGGAAGTTTCTCTGTTTGTAATTGTCCTTTACCCATGTCGCCCCTGCTTATTATCAGTATTGAACGGTATCATAAAAAAATGGGCTGCTCAAGGGTTTTCGGTGAGGTATGAGGCAGTGAATAACACTCCCCATACTTTGCATGCGGGCTTTGAAAAAAATTGTGCTGAATAAAACTGCTGTTTCAGAACATACTCTCCATGTATAAAAAAAGCCCCGTTGCCCTTTGTATACAAGGGGAACGGGGCATAATCATTCATTGGCCTGATTGAGAGCCCTTTACTGCACTGGAATGGCGCTGCCTGCAATCATTTCGCCCATGAGATCTTGCCTTCGCAGTCGTCGATTAGCACACGGTAATCCTGCTTATCAAGTGGCTCCCCGTTAAACTTCACACTCATGAACATGAAGCGCTTGAAAAAAACGTGCTGGCTCAGAGTCGTTATTGACTCAGACTCCCATTTTATCACCGGGCTATCGCCAAATTCAGTGCCCCTCGCGCCAATAACGAGCAGCGATCTGGTTTTCTCTTTATCACCAATCAGCCAGCCGAGCACCTTGGGGATGATTTTTACCGTGCAGTTCGGCAGGATGTTTGTATAAAAAGGATCAGAATCGTCAACGTCAACGGTACTGCTCTCATCCAGATAACCCGCAGGCGGCGTCGGCGTCAACGAACAAACATCTAAAGCATTCCCGGAATCGCGGTACCCGTCGCCGTCGGCATCGGGGTAATAGGTAACCTTGGCGTGGATTGTGGCGTCATTGTCGTTGCAGTCAGGCCCGGCAGTGCAGTTATCCCCATACCCATCGCCGTCATTATCCATACAGTTGGAGCCTTCGGCTCTGAATAACGCCGCGATTTTTAGTTAATGTCGCCAAAACCGGCTTTAAAACACTACAAGCCGCCATCGGTTAATGGTTGTGCCCGCCAGTAATCTATGCGATTTTTGCGAGCTGCGGTCAACTGCTTTTTCCTTTTTTGTAAAATC
>CAIWCT010000231.1 GCA_903911225.1 uncultured delta proteobacterium | reverse complement strand
TGATGGGGACATGCTCGCAGGCATTGTTCCGGTTCGAAAACCGGATTCGCATAAGGGAACCTATGGCCACGGGTTTATTATAGCAGGTTCGCCGGGTAAGACCGGGGCTGCGGCCATGTGCGCGCAGGCAGCCATGCGGGCAGGAGCAGGGCTGGTAACAGTCGGCGTGCCCGCATCGCTCAACCCGATCCTTGAAGCAAAGCTTTCAGAGCCCATGACCGAACCGCTGCCCGAAGAGGCGGGAGGTTTTCTCGGCACCCTGTCATTGCCCAGAATCACCGAACTTTTGCAGGGCAAAAGCGTTGTTGCCATTGGGCCGGGAATGGGCGACCATACGAAAACTTCGGTGCTGATGAGCTGGATTATTGAGGCGGCTAAAGTGCCGCTTGTTATTGATGCCGACGGTCTGAATATAATCGCACGAAATGTCGGGGCGCTCAGCAGATTAAAGGTCCCTGCCGTTATCACACCCCATCCGGGCGAAATGGCGCGACTGACGGGCCTTCCGACACAAGCCGTGCAGGCCGACCGCATCGGCTGCGCGCGAAAGTTTGCGCAACAATATAATGTGATAGTCGCTCTTAAAGGCAGCCGCACGGTCATCGCAGCTCCCGACGGCAGCATCTATGTGAATCCGACCGGCAATCCCGGCATGGCAAGCGGCGGCATGGGCGATGCGCTCACCGGCCTTATTACGGGGCTTATCGCCCAGAGCGTTGATCCGCTCAAAGCGACACTGCTGGCCGTGTACGTTCATGGCATGATCGGCGACGACATAGCCCGCGAGCGGTCGCCGCTGGGCATTCTTGCCACAGATATCATCGAGCGTATTCCGGCGGCCCTTGCGAAGTTTGTGGTATAGAGGGCTTGATAATCCTTTGTCGGCAACTGGTAGGGTGGACTTGCGAAGCACGTCCACCATGTTTTTTCAGCGTGAGCAAGGGTGTGCATCGCGCACCATCACGGCTGAAGGTTTGTGTTGAGTTGGACTCATTATGGAAGCATACACACAGAAAAAAGGCCGGCATGTCATTGTCGTCATGCCCGCCTACAATGCCGCATCAACACTTGAAAAGACATTTCACGATATGCCTGCCGGTGCAGCCAGCGAGGTTATTCTTGTGGATGACGCAAGCTCTGATGCCACCGTTGTGATTGCCCGCAATCTGGGCATCACCGTGATTTGCCATGACGCAAACAGGGGCTATGGCGCAAATCAAAAGACATGCTATGATGAAGCCCTTAAGCGAGGGGCCGATTTTGTAGTCATGATCCACCCCGATTACCAGTATGACGCGCGGATCATACCGCACTTTTTGGGGTTTTTAGAAAACGGTATTTGCGATGTGATGATCGGCTCGCGGATCAGAACCCGAAGAGAAACTCTGCAGTGCGGCATGCCGCTCTATAAATATATCAGCAACCGCATGCTGACCCTGATAGAGAATATCGTTCTCGGACAAAATCTGGGAGATTTTCACTCGGGCTTCAGAGCATATACGCGCGCTGTTTTAGAGACCATTCCGTACCATCAAAATTCAAACGACTTTGTTTTTGATTCCGAGTTTCTGGCGCAGGCGGCTTTTTTCAATTTCCGCATCGGCGATGTCCCGATCCCAACGCGTTATTTCCCCGAAGCCTCTTCAATCAACCTTCGCCGCAGCATTACCTATGGCGTGCAGACGCTTCTGGTTATGGGTAAATACCTGCTTCAGAAAACCGGCCTTGCACGGTTTGATATATTCAGTGCGAAATCCCCAAATAAAAATAACCGGTCAGCCGGGCAATGAATCCGGCATATATCGTAAACGTGGGCGACTGCGCCGGAGAGGTTGAGCTGCAGGAGCCCTGAGGCGGCCCGGCTGAAATCAGGCAAAACATAATAAAGCAATAAAGCGGAAACAGCTCTGTTTCCGCTTTATTGCTTCTACGAGCGCGGCATTCCTGCGCCCCTTGCGAAGTTTGTGGCATAGTAAACGAAAAATTGGTAAACTGCGCAAAGTTCGGGTTAGAGCAAATATCAAAATGCTGTAGCCCTTTCTGTCATTTCGACCGCTGGGAGAACTTTTAGGCGGAAAGTATAATCAAAGAGTTAAGCTTGACACTCTCGTAAAAAGTCGGAAATTAAGCAAAATCGTCATACCGGCGAAAGCCGGTATCCAGGAATTTTATGTAGGGGCGTATGGCCATACGCCCCTACTGGACCCCGGTTTTCACCGGGGTGACGACTTTTTACGATGCCATCAAGATTGATGTGCAAGGGCCCAACATGCGGACTCATCCGCTGACGAGCCTGCAAAAATTAACAAAAAGGTTTTGTATGCCACTCAGTTGGAATGAAATAAAAAATCGCTCTTTGGCTTTTTCAAAAAAATGGGAGGATGAATGCTCGGAGGATGCAGAAGCCAAATCCTTCTGGGATGGTTTCTTTGATGTCTTCGGCATCAGCCGCAAGCGGGTTGCAAGTTTCGAAGAGCCGGTCAAACTGCTGGGCGATAAACAGGGCTTTATCGATTTGTTCTGGAAAGGGTTGCTGCTGGTCGAGCACAAATCCCGTGGCAAAAGCCTCGACAAGGCTCACACGCAGGCCCTTGATTATTTCCCCGGCATCAACGAGCGCGACCTGCCCAAATATGTGCTGGTGTCAGATTTTGCACGTTTCCGCCTCTACGACCTTGAAGAAAATGAAGAGTATGAATTTGCGCTAAAGGATTTGCGCAAAAACGTGCGTCTGTTCGGATTTATTGCCGGTTATCAAACACACAAAATCAAGGAGCAAGACCCGGTTAATATCAAAGCAGCCGAGCAGATGGGCAAGCTGCACGACAAGATGAAGGAAGTGGGCTATGAAGGCCACCCGTTGGAACTGTATCTGGTTCGTTTACTATTTTGCCTGTTTGCCGAAGACACCGGGATTTTTGAGCGTCAGCAATTTCAGGAATACATTGATCAGCGCACGAATGACGATGGCACTGATCTGGCGCATCATATCAATACGCTTTTTCAGGTTTTAAACACTCCTGAAAACAAGCGCCTGACAAATCTGGATGAACAACTGGCGGCTTTCCCGTATGTGAACGGCAAGCTGTTTGAAGAAATGCTGCCGACAGCGAGTTTCGACAAGGCCATGCGCCAGGCATTGCTCAATTGCTGCGCGCTGGACTGGAGCCGCATATCGCCGGCCATTTTCGGTTCGCTCTTTCAGTCGATCATGGACAAGCAGGCCCGCCGCAATCTCGGCGCGCACTACACCAGCGAAAAAAATATTTTGAAGTTAATCAAGCCTCTGTTTCTTGACTGGCTGTGGGAAGAATTTGAAAAGATCAAAAGCAACAAGAATAAATTGTCTGAGTTTCATAAGAAGCTGCGCTCGCTCAAGTTTCTTGACCCTGCCTGTGGTTGCGGCAATTTTCTGGTTATCGCCTACCGTGAGTTGCGCTTGCTGGAGCTGGAGGTGTTACGTGCCTTGCGCGTCAGTAAGCAGTTAGTTACAGATGTGCGTGATCTCATTCAGCTCGACGTAGATCAGTTTTTCGGTATCGAGATTGAAGAATTCCCGGCCCAGATTGCTCAGGTGGCCCTGTGGCTGATGGATCATCAGATGAATATGCTGGTGTCCGAGGAGTTCGGCCAGTACTTTGCCCGCATTCCGCTGCGCACCTGCGGCACCATTGTATGCGGCAATGCCCTGCGAATAGATTGGAATGATGTCGTGCCCGCAGGACAGCTTAGTTACATCATGGGAAACCCGCCGTTTGTAGGGAAAAATTTTCAAAGTGCTGAACAAAAAACAGATATGACATATGTGTTTGCAGGAATAAAGAATGCAAACAATCTCGATTTTGTCGCTGCCTGGTATCGCAAAGCAGTAGATTTCATGAATCCAGCGCCAAATATTAGGGCGGCTTTTGTTTCAACGAATTCTATTACGCAAGGCGAGCAGGTTTGTATGCTCTGGCCTGATCTCTTGAAACGCGGTATTTATATAAATTTTGCGCATCGTACTTTTCAGTGGAATAACGAAGCCAAAGGGAAAGCTGCTGTACATTGTGTTATTATTGGGTTTGGATTGATAGAGATACAGCCTAAATTGCTATTTGATTATGAACATATAAAAGGAGAACCGCAGGTCATTCAGGCAAAGAACATAAATCCATATTTAATAGATGCCCCCAATATTGTTTTAGAGAACAGAAATAATCCAATCTGCAATATTCCTGAAGTTTTATTTGGCAGCAAACCAACTGATGGTGGAAATCTTCTTTTGTCTGAAGATGAAATGCAAGATTTTATCAATAGAGAACCAATGGCAAAAGAGTATTTGAAAATATATCTTAGCGCAGAGGATTTTATCCGTAACATCCCTCGTTATTGTTTCTGGCTTAAAAATTGCTCACCAGAAAAACTAAAACAAATGCCTCTTTTGCTTGCAAGAATAAACGAGGTAAAAAAATTTCGACTATTCAGCACCAAGGAAGCTACAAGAAAAAATGCTGGGACACCAACGTTGTTTGCAGAAGATCGACAGCCGACCGAGGATTATCTCGCAATCCCAAAAACTTCTTCTGAAAAAAGGCTGTATATACCAATCGGGTTTTTGAGCAAGGGCATAATTGTTGCCAGTGAATTATTTACAATTTGCGGTGCGGGACTTTACCATTATGGTGTTTTGACATCTACGATGCACAACGCATGGATGCGTTCAATCGCAGGCCGTCTTAAAAGTGACTACCGCTATTCAGCAGGTATCGTTTACAACAATTTCCCTTGGCCGGAAAACCCAAGCGACAAACACAAGCAAGCTATCGAAACCGCAGCACAAGCGGTGCTGGATGCCCGTGCGAAATTTCCCGATTCATCGCTGGCCGACCTTTACGATCCGCTCACCATGCCGCCCGTGTTGATGAAAGCGCACCAGCAGCTTGACCGCGCCGTGGATGCTGCCTACGGCAAAAAGAACTTCAAAACCGAAGCCGAGCGAGTGGCGTTTTTATTTGAGCTGTATCAAAAATACACCAGCGCGTTACCGGTTAAAAAAATAAAAAAAAGTCCTTAATCGGTAGGGTGGGCTGCGCCCACCATTTTAATCGGTGGGCACAGCCCACCCTACAAACTGCGCGCACCGAATATAAAAATACAAATGGTGCGCCATCAAGAGCCCCTGGACGCTCGATGGGCATAACATTGAAGGAGTATGATGAAAAATAGTATTTTCAAGGGGCTGTTCATTCTGGTTGCCGTGTCGTTGCTGATTATGCCCATCCTTGACGGAAGCCAGACCGCAGAGGCCATCTTTATTCTGAACGGAACAGGTGGCACCTACGTGGACCACACGGCGACTGGTGCGCACGATGGCAGCAGCTGGGCCAACGCATTCACCGACCTCCAGACGGCGCTCGTTGCCGCGAGCAGCGGCGCAACGATTTATGTCGCGCAGGGCGTTTATAAGCCCACGACAGGCGCCGACCGCACGGCCACCTTCCAGCTCAAGAGCGGCGTCACGCTTTTGGGCGGCTATCCCACCGGAGGGATAGGCTCGCGCGACCCCAAAATAAACGTCACCACCCTCAGCGGGGATTTGCTGGGCAATGACAACAGTAATATCGCATACGATGAAGCGACCCGTTCCGAAAACGCCTGCCACGTCGTCACCGGCAGCGGGACGAACAGCACGGCGAAGCTTGACGGCTTTACGATCAGCGGCGGAAACGCCAACGATTATTATGCGCTTGGCAATTCAGGCTCGTTCGGCGCAGGAATGTATACCAACGCCGGCAGCCCAACCGTGCAGAACGTGACCTTTATTAACAACTCGGCTATGAACTATGGCGCGGGAATGTATAACACTAATGGCAGCAGTGTTAGCATCATTGATGTAACCTTCACCCGCAACCGCGCCGATTCAGGCGGGGGGATGTATAATAGCGCCAGCAGCCCAACCGTGCGCAACGCGATCTTCAACAACAACGCAATTCCGAACCAAGGCGCAGGGATGTATAACGCGGCAGGTAGCAGCCCGATCCTGACCAATGTCACCTTCAGCGGCAATTCGGGCGGGTACGGCGGCGCGATTTTTAACAACGGGTTAAGCAGCAATCCTACGCTGATGAACGTCACCTTCAGCGGCAATTCGGCTGATTTTGGCGCCGCTATATACAACTTTAACAACAGCGCCCCCGTGCTGACGAACTGCATTCTGTGGGGAGATTCACCTGATGAGATCAACTATAGCGACACGAACGCGGCCGTCGTGACCTACAGTGTTGTCCAGGGCGGGTGCATCGGCACAGGCAATCTGAGCGCCGACCCGAACCTCGGGCCTCTCGGCAATTACGGAGGCTATGCACAGACGTTTCCGCTGCTGCCGGGCAGTTCAGCCATCAACTCCGCGACCGCGACAGGCGCCCCTTCCACCGACCAGCGCGGCGTTGCGCGGCCACAGCCGCTGGGCGGCGCGTTTGACATCGGCGCTTTCGAGGTTGACTCGACGACTGCGCCGCAGGCAACAGTCACAAGCATCGCCGCAGCTTCAGCATACCCTCTCGCGCCGCTCAACGTCACTGTTTACGGCACCAATTTTTCAGGCCCTCCCACCGTGCTGCTCCAGAAGAGCGGGCTTGCGAACATCGTGGCGACGAATGTTGTGCTGGCCAACTCCGGTCAGCTTACCTGTACGCTGGATATCACAGGAGCGGCAGCCTTGACATGGAACGTGGTGGTCCTCAACCCGGATGGCCGCAGCAGCGCGCTGCCCAATGGCTTTACGGTGCTGGATATTACTCACGGCAATGTTTACGTTGACAAGAACAGTTCCGGCGGCGTTCACGACGGTACCAGTTGGGCCACGGCGTTTACGGATCTTGTGGGCATTTTGGCGGTTTCCCGGAGCGGAGACACGCTTCACGTCGCGCAGGGGTCCTACAAACCAACGACCGGCGCCGATCGAACAAAGACCTTTCAACTCAAGACCGGCGTATCCCTGCTTGGTGGATATCCCACCGGCGGACCTGATGGGGCGCGTGATTCAGCTGTCTATATCACCACTCTGAGTGGCGACATCGGCGCACCCGGCAACACGAGCGACAACTCCTACCACGTCGTCACAGGAAGCGGGACTGACAGCACCGCCATCATCGACGGTTTCACCGTCACCGGAGGCAATGCCAACGCTAATGAAGGCCTTTTCAGTGGCGGCGGTATGTACAACAGCAATGGCAGCCCAACCGTCCAGAACGTGATCTTCAGCGGCAACTCGGCCTTTTCAGGCGGTGGGATGTGCAATAGCGATGCCAGTCCGGAGCTGACAAACGTGACTTTCAGCAACAACTCGGCCGGGTCCGGTGGAGGGATGTACAACAGCAGCGGTGCCCAGACCTTGACAAACGTGACCTTCAGCGGCAATGTCGCCTCTTACGGCGGCGGGATGTACAACGACAGCGGTACCCAAACATTGACGAACGTGACCTTCAGTGGAAATACGTCAGGAGGATCCGGTGGTGGAATTTACAAAAACAGAGAAAACCAGACCTTGACAAATGTGACCTTCACCGGCAACTCGGCCTCTGATTACGGCGGCGGGATCTACACATTAGATGATAAACCAAGCGATTCCACGCTGACGAACGTGACTTTCAGCAACAACTCGGCCTCTATCGGTGGCGGTGGAATATACCTCAATAAAGACTGCTCTCTGATCACAAGGAACTGTATACTATGGGCGGATTCACCGAACGAGATCTACAACGGAGGCACAGCTACCGTGACCTACAGTGTTGTCCAGGGAGGGTTCAGCGGCGCAGGCAACCTGAGTGCCGACCCTAAACTGGGCACGCTCGGCAGCAATGGCGGATACACGCACACCATGCCACTGCTGCCAGGCTCGGCAGCCATTGATGCGGGCGATAATGACACCTGCGCCGCCACCGATCAGCGCGGCATCGCCCGGCCGCAGGGCGCGGCCTGCGATATCGGCGCTTTCGAGTCGCGCGGATTCACGCTGGCGACTACCGGCGGCGACGGCCAAAGCGCTGCTATGAATACCGCGTTTGCACAGCCCCTTGAGCTGACCGTGAGTGAAACCGGCGGCAGCCTCCTTCCCGGCGCGCTGGTTACGTTCACCGCGCCCGCAAGCGGCGCCAGCCTGACGCAGACGACCTTTACCGCCACGGCAGATAGCCAGGGCATTGCGTCGGCGACTGTTACAGCCAACGGCGTTGCGGGCGCATATACCGTCACAGCCGGCACGGCAGGTGCAGCAAGCGTTGATTTCAACCTGACCAATGGTGCATCGACCACGACGACAACAACCAGTGTGCCGACGACCACGACCAGTGAACCGACGACGACAACCACGGAAGAGCCGACCACGACCACAACCACAACAACGCTTGGGTGCGCTTCCAGCATCACGGTGGCAAACAACTACGACAGCGGCGCTGGCTCCTTGCGCCAGGCGATAGCGGATGCGTGCGCGGACGGCACCATCACCTTCGGTGCAGGCCTGGCCAGGCAAACCATCACGCTCTCCAGCACGCTCACGATCGGCAAAAATCTGACCATTGACGGCGGGGCGGACAATATCACAGTGAGCGGCAACAATGCCGTGCGCGTGTTCTACGTTAACAGCGGCGTTACCTTCAACCTCCAAAACCTTACCGTGGCGGGCGGCAATACGGGCAGCGGTGTCGGTGCTTACGGTGGCGGTATTTATAATAGCGGCGGCTCGGTGAATGTAACTGGCGTCACCTTCTCGGGCAACAGCGCAGTCGTCGGCGGCGGCATTTTTAACGACCCCGGCATGGGAATGGCTTCGACAGTGGCGGACTGCACTTTTTCGGGCAACAGCGCGGGAGACGGCGGTGGCGGCATCTACACCCGCGACACGCTGACAGTGACGGGCAGTACCATCTCCGGCAACAGCGCCGGCAGTCTCGGCGGCGGCATTGCCAATATCGGCATGCTGACAGTGACTGGCAGCACCATTTCCGGCAACAGCGCCGGCATGGGCGGAGGCATTTACAGCAGAGGGACGCTGACGGTGACGGGCAGCACATTCTCAGGCAACAGTGGAGGCGACGGCGGCGGAGGAGGTATTTACAACACGGGGCCAGTGCTGACGGTGACGGGCAGCACCTTCTCCGGCAACAGCACTTCAAACACCGGCGGCGGCGGCATATATCTGGACTCCGCATCAGGGCTTGTGACGGTGACGGGCAGCACATTTTCCGGCAACAATGTCGGCTATACGGCCTCCGGCGGCGGTATTAAAAACATGGGGGCAGTGCTGACGGTGACCAACAGCACCTTCTCCGGCAATTACGGAGAATATGGCGGAGCCATTTACACTTACATGGGGAGGGTGACGCTGACGAACAGCACCCTGTCCGGCAACGGCGCTTTGCGTTACGGCGGAAGTATTTACAACCATGAATACGGAACGCTGAACTACGCCAACACCATCATCGCCAACTCCACTTCGGCAGCGGACTGCGCCAACGGGGGCACGATCGGCACCAATGTCAATAATCTGGTTGAAGACGGTAGCTGTGCCGCAGCCTTGAGCGGCGATCCGCTGCTCGGGCCGATCGTTAATAACGGCGGGCCAACGCAGACCATGGCCCTGCTTGCCGGTTCGCCGGCCATAAATGCGGGCGACGCCACCAGGTGCGATGATGTTGCCACGGTCAATAAACTTGACCAGCGCGGCGTTGCACGGCCGCAAGGAACGGCCTGCGACATCGGAGCTTTCGAACTGGTGGATATCACCCCGCCGGATACCAGCATCGACAGCAACCCGGCCAACCCGACCAGCAGCACCAGCGCCAGCTTTACATTCAGCGGGACTGACAACGACAGCGGCGTGGCGAGTTTCGAGTGCGATCTGGATGGCGGAGGTTTCAGCGTCTGCACCAGCCCGAAAAACTACACCAGCCTGGCAGATGGCTCACATACCTTCCGGGTGCGCGCCATTGATTTCTTCGGCAACGTGGATGCAACTCCAGCAAGCTACACCTGGGTGGTGGATACGACCGCGCCGGATACGAGCATCACCGCCAATCCGGCCAACCCGAGCAGCAGCACCAGCGCCAGTTTTACATTTAGCGGGACTGACAACGACAGCGGCGTGGCGAGTTTTGAGTGCGATCTTGACGGCGGCGGTTTCAGCGCCTGCACCAGCCCGAAAAACTACACCAGCCTGGCAGATGGCTCACATACCTTCCGGGTGCGCGCTATTGATAATGTTGGCTTGACCGACGGCAGCCCCGCCAGCTTTACCTGGTCGGTGGACACGGCGGCTCCATCGGTGGTGGTGAGTTCGGTAACCGCCAGCCCGACCAACACCTCGCCCATTACGGTTACCATAACCTTTAACGAAGCAGTTACCGGCTTCACGCCATCCGTCGCTGCCGGTGATATCGTCATCGGCGGAGTTGGCGGCGCCGACAGCAACCCGGGCGTCGTCAGCGGCACGACCTACACGTTCGACCTTGTGCCCAGCGGGCAGGGAGCAGTGACTGTCCAAGTCCCGGCCGGCAGCGCATTCGACGCGGCGACCAACGCCAACACGGTTTCAAATACGTTCAGCATTACCTATGACACTGCTGCGCCGACGGTTGATACCTTTACCGCAACATCGCCTTGTTCGAACGTCAACATCCCGATCACGGCATTCACCGCATCTGACACTGTCGCTGTGACCTGGTATATGATCACCGAGTCAGCCACACAACCCTCGGCCGGAGACACCGGCTGGAGCGGCACGGCGCCCGCAGCTTATACAGTGGCTGGGACCGGTTCCTATACCCTGTACCCCTGGGCTAAAGACGGGGTCGGCAATGTCTCTGCGGTTTATGGCTCGCCTGCCGCGGTGACGGTGTGCTATGCGTCCATCACGGTAACCAGCAATGCTGATAGCGGCGCAGGCTCCCTGCGCCAGGCCATTGCCGATGTGTGCGACGACGGCACGATCAATTTTGCTGATAACTTCACCATCATGCTTGCAAGCCAGCTCACGATAGACAAAAATCTTACTATTGACGGCTCGGGCCATAGCGTGACGGTTGACGGCGACAATGCCACGCGTGTGTTTTCCGTCGAGTCCGGCTTTACCTTCAATTTGAAAAATATGACCGTGGCCAATGGCAATGCGGGTAGCAGCAATAGCGGCGGCGGTATTGACAACGATGGCGGCTCGGTGAATATAACCGGTGTTACCTTCTCGGGCAACAGCGCGGACAGCGGTGGCGGCATTTTTAATAATTCCGGCAGTGGAATGTCCTCAACAGTGGCGGGCTGCACCTTTTCAGGCAACAGCGCAGGAAGCGCCGGCGGCGGCATCTACACCCGAGGCGCACTGACCATAACCAATTGCACCTTCTCGGGCAACAGCGCCACAAGCTTCGGCGGTGGCATGTACAACCGCGGCACGGTGACGCTGACGAACAACACCTTTTTGGGCAACAGCGCTGGCAACGGCGGCGGCATGTATACTATCAGCGCTGTGACGATTAATAACAGCATCATCGCCGCCAGTGTTTCAGGCGAGAACTGCGGAGGCAGTGGCACTGTCAGCGGCGCCAGCAATCTGGCTGATGATGACAGCTGTGGATCCGGTTTTGCCAATTCATCAACCATTCTGCTCGGGCCTCTTGGCGATTACGGCGGTCCTACGCAGACCCTGCCGCTGCTGCCCGGCTCTTCAGCCATCGACGCGGGCGATGTTGACAACTGCTCGGTTGCCGATCAGCGCGGTAAGGATCGTGTTGGCGCATGCGACATCGGCGCGTTCGAGTCGCAAGGTTTTACGCTTACTGTTTATGGCGGCAACAATCAAAGCGCTGAAGTCAATACTGCATTCGCTGCACCGCTCAGCGTGACTGTCACGGCAGATAATGCCAGCGAGCCGGTGGACGGCGGCCAAGTGACGTTCACCGCACACGCCTCCGGTGCGAGCGCCGCAATCACGGGCAGCCCGGCAACTATTTCCAGCGGGGCGGCAAGTGTTACGGCTACGGCAAATGATGCGGAAGGTTCATACACCGTCACGGCAGGCGCGGCAGGGAGCAACCAGCTGTCCTTTAATCTGGAAAATACCGCAGCGCCCGTGACCACGACGACAACAACTGCACCCGAAACCACGACAACCACCACGACCATACCGGTGCGCGACGGTTGCCTGACGGTTGTTCCGGCAAAAGTTACCAAGCTGCTCTGGGGTGACTCTGCCGCAGAAAAAGAGCTGCAGACACAGAATGGGGTCAAGCCCCTTGATTCGGAAGACATTATCGCGCTCATCAGGATTGCCGGATATGCAATCCCCCTGCAGAGCTTCATCATGATCGGCAACAGCGACACAGTATTTACGCGGCAGGACAGGCCTGAGTGGAACACTGACGAGATACACACTTTGCTGAAACTCAAACTGAAAAAGAGGATCATGTTTGCCCTGGTTTTCATAAACCCGTTTACTGCTGAAGCGGGAACCTATACCGTGACCGCAGGCGACTGCGCCGGAACGATGGAGTTGCTGGGGCCCTGACGGATATGCAGGCATTCTGCACACAAGAATACGGCGGTAAAGCGGGAAGATATCTTCCCGCTTTACTGTTTTTACAGATCGTAGTGCCGATGGCAACTTATCGGCATCCTGTCTACCGATATCGTAGAACGCCTACCCGCAACATTGCCTAAGTTTGTAGCATCATAAGCGAAAAAATGGTAAAATGCGCAAAAGTCCGCAGCAGCAGACGCTATGCCTTCAGGGTGTTCCGTAGTGCACGAGCTGCTGGCGGGAATAAAAAAGGGGCTTGTAGTATCAACTCTGCACCTCCTCTCATGATTTAGATCAATGAAGTCCGTAGGTCGGGTTGAGGAACGAAACCCGACATTTTTAATTAATGCGGATGGTTATTTTGATTGATTTGATGTTTTGCGGTCAAAGCATGCGCTGCAGCGTGAGCCGGTGGAAGGAATAAAAAAGGGGCTGGGTTTGTCAAATGCGTAAGCCTGAACCCACTAATGCGTTTTAAGAAAATTATTTTTAGCTAGAGGGTAATCATGAAAAGATGCTGGTTCAAATCAACAAATTTTTCGTTGCTGATGTTTGCGGCGCTGATGCTGTCCATCGCTGCATTCGGTGTCACACCCGTGAGCGCGTTCAGCGCTGCAGACTTTGCGATCACCAAGACCGACGGCGTGGCGACAGCGACGCCGGGCGGCAGCGTTACCTATACGGTCAGCGCGACGATCAACGCATCGGCCACGGGCACACTCTCAAATACCGCAACGGTCACAAGCGGCGCGGTGAGCGACCCGAACCCGGCCAACAACTCGGCAACGGATACCGACACGTTGACTGCCCAGGCCGATCTGGCCATCACCAAGACCGACGGCGTGACCACAGCGACGCCGGGAGGCAGCGTGACCTATACCATCACCGCTTCTAATGCGGGCCCCAGCACTGCAAGCGGCGCGACGGTGGCGGACACATTCCCGGCTGTTTTGACGGGCACCTGGACGTGCGCGGGCGCTGGCGGCGGGACCTGCACAGCCTCCGGCAGCGGCAATATCAATGACACGGTGAACCTGCCCGCAGGCGGCAGCGTGACCTATACAGTCAGCGCGACGATCAGCGGGTCGGCCACGGGCACACTGTCCAACACTGCAACGGTCAGCAGCCCCGCGGGCGTGACTGACCCGACGCCGGGCAACAACTCGGCGACGGATACCGACACTGTCGCCTGTTCCGCAGCCCTCACCGTGACCAGCAATGCCGACAGCGGCGCGGGTTCGCTGCGGAAGACGATTGCGGATGTGTGCCCCGACGGCACAATCACGTTCAGCGACAACTACACCATCCACCTTGCCAGCGAGCTTGTGATCGGCAAGAACCTTACCATCGACGGTGCGGGCCACAGCGTGACGGTGAGCGGCAACAATGCAACGCGAGTGTTCTACGTCAATGGCGGCGTCACCTTCAATCTGCAGAACCTCACCGTTACCGGTAGCAATGCCAGCGGTGACTATGGCGGCGGCATTTCAAATAAGGGGTCGCTGGCGGTAAGCAACTGCAGCTTTACCGGCAACATCGCCCTATACGGCAGCGGCATATACAACGAGAATACGCTGACGGTGACGAATAGCACGTTCTCCGGCAACAGCGTTTCGGCATATGGCGGCGTGGGCGCCGGCATCCACAACACTGGCACGCTGACGGTGACCGGCTGCACCTTCTCGGGTAACAGCGCATCCGCCGGCGGCGGCATGTACAATTTCGCCACACTGACTGTGACCAACTCAACGTTTTCGGGCAACAGTACCGAATACAACGGCGCCGGCATCCACAGCAATGCCACGCTGACGGTAACCAACTGCACGTTTTCGGGCAACAGCTCCCTATACGGCAGCGGCGGTGGGATTAGTAATATGAATGGTACCCTGACGGTGACGGGCAGCACCATTTCCGGCAACAGCGCGCGCTTTGGCGGTGGCATTGCGACCTCTGATGGGGCGCTGACGGTCAGGGGCAGCACCATTTCCGGCAACAGTTCCCAAGCCGGAAATGGTGGCGGCATTTATAATGAAGGGATGATGACGCAGGGGACGCTGAATTATTTCAATACCATTATAGCCAATTCAAGCTCTGGCGGTGATTGTGTTAATGTTAACAATGCTGCTGTCGGCATAAATAAAAACAATTTGGTGGAGGACGGCTCCTGCAGCGCAAATGGCGTCAACTTTCTGACCGGCGACCCGTTGCTCGGGGCACTGGGCAGCTACGGCGGTGCCACGCAGACCCTGCCGCTTCTGCCCGGCTCGCTCGCCATCGACGCCGACGATCCTGACAACTGCACGGCAACGGATCAGCGCGGCGTTGCGCGGCCGCAGGGTTCGGCCTGCGATATCGGTGCCTTCGAGTCGCAGGGCTTTACGCTGGCGAAAACCGGTGGCGACGGCCAGTCCACGCCGATCAACACGCTCTTCACCAATCCTCTTGCCCTGAGCGTGACCAGCGCATTCGGCGAGCCGGTGAACGGCGGCGCGGTGACCTTCACGCCGCCTGCATCCGGGGCCAGCGCCGCAATTACCGGCAGCCCCGCAACGATCTCAGGCGGCGCAGCCAGTGTGACGGCCACGGCCAACGGTACTGCCGGCGGCCCCTACAATGTCACCGCCAGTGCAGCAGGTGCAGCAAGCGTTGATTTCAGCTTGACCAATAGTGCGCTGAGCACAACCACGACATCGGTTTCGTCGACCACGACATCAGTTTCGTCGACCACGACATCGGTTTCGTCGACCACGACATCAGTTTCGTCGACCACGACATCGGTTTCATCGACCACGACATCTGTTGCGCCGTCAACGACAACCACCACCGCAGCGGCAAGCACAACCACAACAACCGTGCCGCCAAGCGATACCTGCCTGACGGTTATTCCCCACAAGGTCTTTAAGCTGCTGTACGGCGCCGGCCAAAGCCGGGAATTATCCGACCACGAGAACGGGCAGGAAGTTGATCCTCAAGCGATAATTGCAATACTGCGAACGCTCGGATTTGCCACACCCCTGCAGCTGTTTGCCTTTATCGGGGATAAGGATACCGTGTTCAACCGTGACGATATGCCGGAGTGGAACACGGACTCTATACAAACGCTCATGAAGTTGAAGCTGAGAAAAAGGACCATGCTCGCCCTGGTGTTTATAAACCCGTTCACCGCTGACGAGGGAACCTATACGGTGACTGTGGGCGACTGCAGCGGAACAGTTGAGCTGCTGGAGCCGTAACGCAAGCCCGTGTGAACTGTAAGCATAAAAAAAGCGGGAGCAACCGTCATGGCTGCTCCCGCTTTTTTTTATATCGTTCAGGCATTTATGCTTTGCCGAGCCGCTCTTCAAGTGATTTTAGCTCATCCCACAACTCTTTCGGAAGATGGCTGCCGAACTGATTGAAATGCTCTTTAATGCTGGGTATCTCGGCTTTCCACTCGGCCCCGTCCACGCGCAGCAGCTCGTCCATAGCATCCTCTGCTATGCCAAGGCCCTGCGTCTGTATGGCATCTTTGGCAGGATGCAGGCCGATGGCTGATTCCACTGCTGCGGCCTTGCCGCTGACGCGCTCGCATATCCATTTGAGCACACGGCTGTTTTCGCCGTAGCCGGGCCAGAGGAATTTGCCCCGGTCGTCTTTGCGGAACCAGTTTACATAAAATATTTTTGGAAGCTTCGCGCCTGTGCGCTGCCCGGCTTTCAGCCAGTTGGTAAAGTAGTCGCCCATGTTATAGCCGCAGAAGGGCAGCATGGCGAACGGGTCGCGCCGCAGGTCGCCCACTTTTCCTGCCGCAGCGGCGGTTTTTTCCGATGCCATGATAGAGCCTAAAAATACGCCTTCCTTCCAGCTGCGCGCTTCGGTCACCAGGGGGACAACCTGGGAGCGGCGGCCGCCGAACAGTATGGCCGAAATTGGCACGCCCTTCGGGTCGTCCCAGATCGGGTCGAAGATGGGGCACTGGGCAATGGGCGCAGTGAAGCGGGCATTGGGGTGTGCGGCGTTTTTGCCGCAGCCGGGGGTCCACTGCTCTTTGGTCCAGCTGGTGAGCTGCTCGGGCTGCTCATCGGTCATCTCCTCCCACCATACATCGCCGTCGGGGGTGTGCGCCACATTGGTGAATATGGAGTTTTTGGTGATGGTGAGCATGGCGTTTTTATTTGAATCCATTGACGTGCCGGGCGCTACGCCGAAGAAACCCGCCTCGGGGTTCACGGCATAGAGCCTGCCGTCGGGCCCGAACTTCATCCAGGCGATGTCGTCGCCCACGCAGGTCACTTTCCAGCCCGGAATCGGCGGAATGAGCATGGCGAGGTTGGTTTTGCCGCAGGCGCTGGGAAAAGCCGCCGCGATATATTTCGTTTCGCCTTCGGGCGAGGTAAGTCCCATGATGAGCATGTGTTCGGCAAGCCAGCCCTCGTCACGGGCCATGATGGAGGCGATGCGCAGGGCAAAGCATTTTTTGCCCAGAAGTGCGTTGCCGCCATAGCCTGAGCCGAAAGACCAGATGCTGCGGTCTTCGGGGAAGTGGACGATATATTTATTGTCCGGGTTGCAGGGCCAGGCAACGTCTTTCTGCCCCGGAGCAAGAGGCGCGCCAACCGAATGCAGGCAGGGGATGAAGTCGCCGTCCGCGAGCTGATCAAGCACCGCGCGGCCCATACGGGTCATGATGCGCATGTTTACAACGACATAGGGCGAATCGGTCAGCTCAACGCCGATATAAGAGATGTTTGAACCGAGAGGGCCCATGCAGAAAGGAATAACGTACATGGTGCGGCCCTGCATGCAGCCTTTGTACAGCCCCTTCAGCACGCCCTTGATTTCATCAGGATCGCGCCAGTTGTTGTTGGGCCCGGCGTCTTCTTTGTTTTTTGAGCAGATATAGGTGCGGTCCTCCACGCGGGCCACATCGCCGGGGTCGGAGAAACAGATATAGCTGTTGGGGCGTTTGGCATCGTTTAGTTTTGTGAATGTGCCGCTCTGCACCATCTGGTCGCACAGGCGGTCGTATTCCTGCTGCGAGCCGTCGCAAATTTCAATTTTATCCGGCCGGCACATGGCGGCCACTTCTTCAATCCATGCCTTGAGCTTTTTGTTTTTCAGATCCTCTACTCTCATATCAGAGCCTTTCTGCATAAGTTTTAAAATCCGCCTATAAGGGCCAGCGTATTATATTCATAAACAGGGTTTTGTCAAGGCTGGTTGTGCTGCGGCGTTTCAGCGCATAGAGGCTCCAGTGCGGCTTTGAGGCAGGCAAAGGCATCTTCCGGCGTGTCGCAGAAACTGAACAGACCGAGGTCTTCGGGGTTTATCATGCCCCACTTTACCATGGCATCGAAATTGAGCACCTCTTTCCAGTACGTACTGCCATAGATGATGATGGGCATGCGTTTGGTGATTTTGCCAGTCTGCAGCAGCGTGAGAATCTCCAGCATTTCGTCCAGGGTGCCGAAGCCTCCCGGGAAGATGATAAGAGCTTTTGCCATATAGGCCAGCCAGAATTTGCGCACGAAGAAGTAGTGGAACTCGAACATGAGCTCGCGCGAGATATAGGGATTGGGGTTCTGCTCATAGGGCAGGCTGATGTTCATGCCAATGGAGTAGCCGCCAGCCTCGGAAGCCCCGCGGTTGGCAGCCTCCATGATGCCGGGGCCTCCGCCCGAGCAGATGATGAAGCGGCGGCCGCTGCATTTGTTTTGGTGGTGCAGCTCCTTTGACCACGCCGTGAGCATGGATGCAAGCCGCACGGCATCATCATAGTATTTCGACATGGTCATGTCCTGTTCGGCTCGCACCATTTCGGCATCGAGCCCGATGATTCCCTGGGTCATTTTCTCCCGGATCTCATCACGGCAGGCTATGGTTTCGGCCGGCGGCTTGATACGGGCTGAGCCGAAAAAGACAATGGTGTCTTCTATATTGAATTTTTTAAGACGGCTTTCAGGCTCCAGGTATTCGGCAAGCATGCGGATGGTGCGAGCCTCGGGGCTGCCGAGAAATTCGGGATTTTTATAAGCTTTTAAGGCTTTTTTCAGGATAGTGTCCTCCGTAAGAGATGCAATTTTTGTTTAACGGGCTGCGGGTTTAGGCCGCTGTGTGATAGGAATAACAGATATTTATGGCAAAGGCCCTTATGCAAATAATTCATCTTGTAACCAGTTTGCCGGATTATTTTCTATGTATTCACGTATTCGGTTCAAATCGTCATCATTGCGGATTACATGGTCATAATAATTGCGTTGCCATACAGAAATACCCGGCATGGCGCGGATTTCATTGATTCGTTTGGTCACGGCGGCTTTAAATGATCGAACCATGGCGCCGATGGTTTTTGATGGCGATTGAAATGATTTGTTTTGTTGCAGGGGCGTATGGCCATACGCCTCTACGGTATCGATTATTGATAGAATGACATGGAAATGATTCGGCATGACACAAAATTTATCCAATGTTATTTCATTTCTGATTTGGGCTGATTTTAGCCATTCATCATGAACGATAACCCCTGCGTCATTTAATTGCGCTGTGTTATCTGCAATATCCCCAAATAACCGCTCGCGATTCTGTGTGCATATTGTCACAAAGTACGCACCTGTTTGTGAATAATCATATTTTTGTAGCCGAAGGGAACGGCGATGATGAATATCTGGGTTGTATTTTGGTTGATCGGGCATAGCATTTTTCTGTATGGGAGTTGGGTGGTTGTTGCGTAGGGGCGTATGGCCATACGCCCCTACAGAGCGGGATGAACCCGCCCCTACCTTTTCCCTGCCCGGTACTGGTTGCGAAGCTCCATGGTTTTGTCGAAGATATCTTTCGGCATGACCTTTTCCCGGATTTCGGGATAAATTTTCTGCAGCGGGTCGATCCACGAAGCGGTATCCTGCGGCGCTACCTCTGTGAGCTGCAGACCGTATTTTTTCATTTCCGTTATGGCCTTTTCATCCATGCTGCGAACCTCGGGCTGTGACTGCGTCACGAGGTCCTGCGAGGCCTTGATAAAGGCTTTCTGCAGATCGGGCTCTATCTTGTTCCACTGGCTTTTCTGAATGATCGTGGCGCCGATGGCAATGCCGTAGCTTATGCTTATCATATGGGGCGCCTTGGCGAAAATCTGAAGCGACAGGGCGAAAACGGGCGTGTCCAGAAACCCGTCGATAAGGCCGGTCTGGAGGGCCGTGAGCATTTCGCTCAAGGGAATGTCAACGGCGTTAAATCCTGCCTTGGCCCATATTTCTTTGCTTGCCTGGTCGCCGGCGAAGGTGCAGATTTTTTTCTTCTGCAGCTCTGCAATGGAGGCGGTTTTTTTTGAGGTGAAGAAATACATATGCCCAAGGTCGCAGTAATTGGTAATCACAAAACCTTTGTCGGCAAAGCGTTTTTCGATCTGGGGGGCAAGCTGCCTGCGGCAGTAGTCAAGTTCATCATAGGATGCCATCATGCCCGGCACCTGCAGGGCGGCATATGACGCATCGATCTGCATCATCCCGACTGAGGAAATGGTGGCGGCATGGAGCTGGCCGATGCGGATTTTGCGCACCATGTCATCTTCGGAGCCGGCGATGCCGCCGGCGTAGATCTTTACCTGCACCTTGCCGTTTGACAGGCGCGACCATTCGTTTGCCATTTTCAGAAGTGAATCGTAAAAGATAGTGCCTTCGGGCGCAAGCGTGGCAAGCTTGATCGTGACGGGTTGCTGCTCGGCGCGGGTGGCCGGTGCTGCAAGCAGGATGAGAAGAACGGCAGCCAGGGGGGCAAGAAGTTTTGCAAGTTTCATGTTTTATTCTCCAATAAAAAGGTCACCTTGTTTCTGCATGAGGTACCGTGCCCGCTTCTGGGCGATGGCGTTCACCAGCCGGTTTTCCGGGCAGGAGTCCAGGTTGAAAGCCAGTATTTTCTGGATGTATGTATCAAATTCTTTTTTATTCTGGTTGGGGATGCTGCATGACTCCACATAGGTGAGCCAGGGTGAAAGCTTTCTGCCTGCGGCAAGGGCCTCCGCCTTTTTGAAATGCTCTGCCGCTTTTTTCATATCGCCGCCCATGACGGCCCCGCGGGCTTCATAGGAGATGAAGAATTCCTGAAGGGCGCCGTTGTCAAAGTCAGGGTCAAGCTCAAGGGCGCGCTGCATAGCAGCCGCTGCTTCGGGCAGGCGCGCGGCCGCCGCAGGGTCGGTTTTGGCCAGTGTTATCCACTTGGCAAGGGCTGCTCCTGACCAGTACAGGCAGGCTACATTCGCTTTATCGTCCACCAGACGAACGGCTTCAACGCAGTTTACCGCACAGGCTTTGGCGTAGCCGGGAGAGCTAAGCTCCAGCCCCCGCCGGGCATAGCCGTGGGCGCGCTGGTAATAGAGTTTGGCCCGGTCGCGCAGGTGCTGGTACTGGGCAAAATCACGCTCTTTTACTTCATCGGCCTTGATCTCACAGAAGGCGTAGCCGTAGAGCATATATCCCTGGGCAAGGGACAGGCACAGACCCTTGTGCTTTGGCGTTTTTTCAAGCAGGGCCTCCATCGTTTTTAAGCTGAAGGGCAGGGCGCCTTCGATAAGCTCAAGGTCGCTTTCCGAGGTGTATGCCGTTCCGGCGCCGGCGCCGAGGGCATCGGCAAATGAGTTGACCGCTATTTTGTTAACAGAGCATGCCGGAGAGAACAGCAAAGCGACAAGGCCGAAGAAGAGTATGCTTTTGGAGAACGATGCCGGTGTTTGCCTGCAGGATTGACTGGAAGAACGCATGGTGCTAACCTTTAAATAGTTAAAAAGCGTAACATATTTAACTAATACAGACCCCTTCCGAGGTCAATAGAATAGTTGTTGCAGTTTAGTATTTGTGCGGGAATTTTGCTGGTCTGGGGTAGATGTTTATTGTGCTTGTTTGCCCCGGGGTTATGTAGTATGTTTTTAAAAAAATTCACAATTTAAGATTAAAACAATTCATGTAGGGGCAGGCCTGCGTGTCTGCCCTAAGCATATGGAAATCGTAGGGGCAGGCCCCCGTGCCTGCCCTTGCTTTTGATTTTGTTGTAGAACATAAATAAAGAAAGGTACGCTATGAAGAGAAGAAAATTACTTATTTCTGTTGTTGTATTGTTTACAGTAGCTTTGTTTTCAGGTGTTTTTAACAGTGCACAAGCGCTACAGGCTGTGACGGATAATAAAACTGCAATAAAAATGGAGAGCAAAAAAATGGAGAATATCGAGGTCATCTTTTCAACAAATCAGGGTAACATCACAATTGAACTGTATGCCGACAAGGCCCCCATCACGGTGAAGAATTTTCTTTCCTATGTGGATGAAGGGTTTTTTACCGACACGATTTTTCACCGGGTTATCCCCAATTTCATGGTTCAGGGCGGCGGATTCACCAAAGACATGAAGCAGAAGCCGACCAAAGCTCCCATAAAGAACGAGGCCGATAATGGCCTTCGCAACAGCCGCGGCACGCTGGCCATGGCTCGCACCTCGGTGGTTGACAGCGCCACAGGGCAGTTTTTCATCAATCTCGTTGACAATAGCTTCCTTGATAACGGCGTGCGCGATTTCGGCTATGCCGTGTTCGGAAAAGTGGTGAGCGGCATGGATGTGGTGGACAAGATGGGGGCGGTAAAGACGACCACTGTGGCAGGGCAGCAGAATGTGCCCGTGGAACCCATTATCGTCATCAGCGCAAAGCGGAAATAAAACACATGTACCAATCATTCAGCGCGGCTCGGGCATATATGCTCTGCCGCGCTGTTTTTTTTAGTGCAGACGCCGCTTGTTGTCCGAAATAAATCATGCTATTAATGCACCATGTCAGCAGCACAGAACAATAAACCGGCAGCATCCGTGGCGAGCGAGGCTTTTGGTGAGGCCCTGCCCAAGCTTGTCGTTTTTGTTAATGACAAGTTCGCCCTTGAAAATCGCTTTGCCTGCGACGGCGCGGCATTCAGGCACATGGAAATTGCCCGCGAGTTCACCCGGCGCTTCGGCGACCTGCTTCTGGGCGTTTACAGCTTCGACCTTGTCGGGCATCTGCCGCAGGAGGCGGCTTATCATATAGCCTCCCTTGACAGTCGCGGCATCAAGCCTCAGTTTGTCGAGGCCTTGCTGAAATCCTGGATCATGGCCATACAGTGCCTTGTGAAGCGGGATGCCGCAGACCAGCTTATCCCCGCCGTGCAGCATCTTTTAAAGCAGCTGCCGGCCCTGTACGAGCGCCTGCAGCAGCCGCCAGAGGTTCTGCCTGCTGAAGCCCAGCCGTTTTTCGATCTGCTCATGGCCAAAAACCGCAAGTTTGCAGCTGAACATATTCTTTCCCGCATACGGGAGGGCGCTTCAATCGAGCGCGTGTATGCCGACATCCTGCTTCCCGCCCTTGAACGCATGCGCCTTTTATGGCTGCAGAATAAAGTGAGCGCAGTGGATGAGCGCGCTGCAGATGATATCAGCCGCTATGTGATACTGCGGGTCATGGACGGCATTTTCGGCGAGCGCCGCTTTCCCTTCAGGGCGCTTGTGGCCTGCATGCCCGGAGAGCAGGAAGCCCTCGATGTTGAGGTGTTCGCCAATTTTCTTGAAATCAAGGGCTGGTCCGTCTACTTCCTTGGAAGCGATGTGTCTGATGAGGACATTATGTATGCCATTATGAAAAACAGCCCGCAGGCTGTTGTGCTGTCGGTATCATCAATTGCGGGCCTGCCCGAGGCACAGCGCGTCATTGCACAGATTCGCGAAAAATATCCTCAGATGAAACTTGCCGTTCATGGCCGGGCAGCTTTGCTTGCGCGCGAGCGCCTGGCCAAACAGGTCGATTTGTTTATTAGCGGGCTTGAGGGCGGCCACAGCGAGCTGTTAAAGAAGGTGCTGCCCGATGCGTAGCCGCGTAGCATTTAAAATTCTCCTGCATGACCGCTCCACTACCGCTGGCGCCCTCATCGGCGTTATCGCTATTGTGTTTCTCGTGGGCCAGCAGATATCTGTGCTGTTCGGCCTGTTTACCTACATGTCGGTGCTTGTCGATCATGGCGGCGCCGATATCTGGATATGCTCCAAAAACACCGATAATATCAACGGCGCAGGGTACATCCCCGAGCGGTATGTCGACCGCGTGTCGGGCCTTGCCGAGGTGGCATGGGCCGAGCCCCTGCTGTTCGGCGGTGCAAGCCTCGTGACACGGGATGGAAAAAATGAAGCTGTGCAGGTTGTGGGCCTGCGCAATCCGCGCGGTGCTGCCGGGCCGTGGCGTTTCTATGAGGGCGGGCAGGATGGCCTTCTCGAGTTTGAGGGTGTCACCATCGAGCGGCTCGATGCCAAGCTCTACGGCAGCCCACAGGTGGGCGACAGCATCGAAATTGGCAATGTGCATGTGCGCGTCAGCGCCATCACCCAGAGCGTTAAAGGCTTTGCAGGCCGCCTTGTTTTTACCAATATGGTCAAGGCCCATGAAATAATCAAAAGCCCGCCCGGCCGGTGCAAGGCCGTGCTGGTAAAATTAAATGATGGCGTCAATCTGCAGGCAGCCCTTGAGCGCGTGCGCAGCGTGCTCCCCGGTGCCGAGGTCCTGAGTGCGGCTGAGCTTTCCCGTATGACGCGTATTTATTATGTGAAAAATACGGGCATGGGGGGCAGCTTCGGCCTGTCCACCCTGATCGGGGCGCTGGTTGGCATCATCATCATCACCCTTACCATGTACACGGGCGTGCTGCAGCGGCAGAAGGATTTTGCCGTGCTGAGAGCACTGGGAGCTCGCAAGCTCGATATTTTTATCATCGTTCTGGCCCAGTCGCTCATGATCGGTATCGTGGGCGTGTTTATCGGCTTTCTGCTGCTTGCCGGTTTTTTGAGCGGCACGCTCGACTCGCCACTGCCGAGCTATTTGCCTCTTTGGATTGCACCCGTGCTCGCGGGCACAACGCTTGCCATGTGCGTACTCGGGTCATTGCTCGCCATGCGCAAGGCCATAAGTGTTGAGCCGGCTTCGGTGTTTAGGTGAAAAGAACAGCCTGTAGGCATTTAGGCTGTAGGCTGTAGCAGGGGCAAAGGCGGAAGCCGGAAGTCAAACTCCGAACTCCGAACTTTAAACCTTGAACTTTTGAACCCTGAACCTTTAGCAGTTACGTTCCGTCTAAAAGGCCTTAGATAAATGATACAGCCTATTCTTCAGCTTGAAAGCGTAACGCGGGATTTTTCCGACGGACGGACGATTCGGCGCGTGCTTTATAAGACCGATATGTCTATCTTTCCCGGCGAGTTCACCATCATCGCAGGCCCGTCGGGCAGCGGCAAAACAACGCTGCTCACCATCATGGGGCTTATCCTGAAGCCGACCGAGGGGGAGATAAGCATTCAAAACGAGCGCGTGACACATCTGCCGGAGAACAGGCTTGCCACGGTGCGGCAGCAGAAGTACGGCTTTGTGTTTCAGCAGGCTGAGCTTCTGCCTGCTCTCAATGTAATTGAAAATGTAGTGGTGGCAAGCGGCATTCAGGGGCAAAAGGTGTCTGCGGGCCTGCGCAAAAAGGCAGCCGAGCTGCTCGACGGATTCGGCATGGGCGACTGCCTTTCCATGACCACCCAGCAGCTCTCCGGCGGCCAGAAGCAGCGCGTGGCCATAGCCCGGGCGCTTATCAATGCGCCGGCGCTTCTTTTATGCGACGAGCCCACTTCAGCCCTTGATTCCGAGAGCAGCACCATCGTGCTCGATGCGCTCAAGCAGCTTTCAAAAGATACGACGCGCGGGCTTATCATGGTCACCCACGACCCGCGCGTGTTTCCGTATGCAGACCGCTTGATTAAAATTGAAAACGGCTCAATTGTCTATGATTCGCGCTCGCAGGGCGCACAGGAGGCATGATGAAACTGTCATTCAAGTCGATCGTCATTATAACCGTTTGCATTGCGGGGCTCGCTTTTATCCTTTCGAGCCTGAAAAAATCATCGGCGCCGCCGCAGGTTGCGCTGCCCCAGAAGCTTGCCGATGCGCCCATGCGGCTGTATGGCATGGTGGAGCCCGAAGGCCGGGAGGTGCTGGTGGGCCCGACCATGAACAAGCGCGTGGTGGAGGTTTTTGTAAAAGAAGGTGATGTGATAAAGGTCGGCCAGCGCCTGTGCAACCTGGAGAGCAACACCGAGCAGCAGCAGGTTAATCTCGCGGAGTCCCGGATGGCCCTGGCGCAGAAATCGCTGGAACTGTCAAACGATGATCTCAACCGCACCCGCAGCCTGTATGCCAAAAACGTCGACTCGGAATACAAATTCACCCAGGCGACGCTGCAAAATGCCATGGAGCTGAAAAAGCTCAAGGTGTCGGGCTCGGAGCTTGATCTGGCCAAGGCCAAATTCGAAGAGACCGTGCTGCGCTCGCCCATCGACGGCGTCGTGTATAAGTTCGACGTGCGCATCGGCGAGACACTGCAGGCAGGCGATAACTCGAAAATTATTCTCGGAGCCACGCAGCTCTGGGTGCGCCTTGCGGTTGAATCATTCTGGAAAGACAGAGTGAAGCCCGAGGCAGTTTTTAAGGTTTATGATTCGGAAACCCGGCAGTATCTCGGAACGGGCAGCGTTGTGCGCCGCGTGCCCTATATGGGCCGCCGCAATTACCGCACTGAAGATCTGCAGGAGCGTTTCGACACCAAGTTTCAGGATGTGATACTGGAGCTCAAGCCCGAGAAGAAGGACATACCAATCGGCCTGTCGGTGATTGCCGAAATACAATAATGCTTTGATGCTGTTTAGAAGGTGCTGCACAAACAATACCCCTTATCGCATGCGAGAAGGGGTGTTGTTGGTAT
>CAIWCT010000230.1 GCA_903911225.1 uncultured delta proteobacterium | reverse complement strand
TGTTTGGATGTTCACATCAATCCATCGTTTTAAACCCGATTCTGACCAGTGCCGTCTAATGCGCTAGAAGCGGTTTTTAATGGTTTTAATTCAAAATTTGGCAATAATAGTTATAATATTTTAATAAAATGAAAATAAATATAACTAAATCAATCAAAATAGCAATATTTATTTTTTTTATTGTATATTGCTCATTTGGATGTACGCAATCAAATAAATCATTAAAAAATGAACCGGTTCAAGAACCTATTAGCAATAATAGTAATTATACGACTTATAGCCCGCCTCTAAAGCTTTATGTAATAAATGGTAGTGTGAATATCCGCTCGGGTCCAGGAAAAGAGAATGCTGCTATTGCCTCCGAAAAAAAGGGGCAGTTGATTAAGGTGTATGGAAAAAAAGATGATTGGTATTATACAAAATTAAAGAATGGTAAAGATGGTTATATATATGGGCCATTATTGAATGATGTTAAGCCCCGCGTAACTTCGACCACATCTATTATAAGCTCCAGTGATACCGCTGCGGCAACAACCCCGGCAGAAAAGACATCGGAAAACAATGGCACACAGGCTAAACCCATTGTGCCACCTTCTCCAGAACCCCCAACAACAACTGTCGGGCTTGAACCCGGCACCCCAAAGGCTTCGGCAGGAGAACCGTCGGAAATAAGGCCGCCTGACATGCAGGCAGGATCGGCACAGCCCGCATCCACTGACCCTTCAGCACAGGGAGGCGCTGCCGGTACAGCGCCGGTGCAGGTGGCTTCGGTTGCAAAACCAGTTGTTTTGGTCACTCTTATTGAGCCGCCTGAAAAATTTATGTATACGGTCAATGTGAGCACGTACAGAGACAGGACGACCGCAGAGGAAAATGCCCGGGGCTTGATAGCAAAAGGGTATAGGGTCTTTCTTATGCCGGTGAAGATGCTCAAGGGTGCTGTTGGCTACAGCCTGAATGTCGATAGTGTGTTTGCACAGGAAGAGGATGCTTACAGATCGGCTCTTGCCTTTTCAAAAAAAGAGAATATCGGCCTTTCTATATTTCAGGTGAAAGGCGATTACAATTTCAAGGTCAGGCAGATTACAGCAAATTAGCTGTGAAAAAAAGCGGGGGGGAGTGATCACGCATCATCCTGCTTGACAATCATGCAAATCTTCATGCCCAGACAGATTTTAGAGTCACGGCTAAGCTGCCGTGGAATATGAGCCGTGAGTTGCTGGCCGTTAACGAAGGTGCCGTTCGTGCTGCCAAGATCAATAATCTCAAGGCTGCTGCCGTTGTGTCTGATTTCAGCATGGTAGCGGGATACCCCCTGATCATTAACCATGATCTCATTTTCATCTGTCCTGCCAATCTTCATTACGCCGGGCTTAATTTTATAGAACTGCCCGTCGTCCAGAACCAGTTTTAAATTATCCGTCCAGGCTGGTTCCGTGGCTCCATCCATCATGATTGTGGCTTTCAGAGCAGAGTAAAATTCCGAGGCGTTTTGATAGCGCTGATCCGGGTGCTTGTTAAGGCATTGCAGGACAATCTGTTCAGTTTCAGCGGAAAGCTGCGGGTTTAGGTTCAGGAGAGATGGCGGCTGCTCGTAGACATGGCCATGTGAAACTGCAACAGGTGTAAGGCCGGGGAAGGGAACACGCCCGGCCAGCATTTCATAAACAACCACTCCCAAAGCATAAATATCTGAAGAGCTTGTAGCTGGTCCGCCGGTAAACTGTTCAGGCGCCATGTACTCAAAAGTTCCAACGAGGATATCAGCGCAGGTTGCATCCATACTGCCATCAAAACTGTTACACTGGGACGGCTTGGAGATTCCGAAGTCCATCAAGGTAACAAAATCGTTGTGGCCGATCATTATGTTCGATGGTTTAATATCCCGGTGAATAATGTTTTTTGAGTGGGCATAGCTCAAGGCTTCAGCAAGCTGTCTCAAGATTTCCACAATGCGTTTTAGCGGAAGATGTCCCGTGCAATTAATAAGATTTCGCAGCGTTTCTCCATTGACATACCGCATCACGATATAGTGCATGGTATCTTGCATGCCAATCGTGTAAATAGGGATAATATTACTGTGTTCAAGGCTCGCGGCCATATGCGCCTCGCGCTTGAATCGTTTAATCAAGGCTGCTTCGCAGGCAAGCTTTGAAGTGATAACCTTGATGGCCACATCTCGGTTCAAAGCAGTATCCCGGGCTTTATAAACCTCCCCCATACCCCCTTTCCCGATAAAGGAGCTTATTTCATACTGGTCGAGCATCAAACCGACAAGATTGCTTTCTGTTTTTTCCACTGTGAATATTCCGTTCCAATTTATTGTTTTGCAAATTTTATAATACTATTTTATTGAATTAAATTCTGAAATCAATATAATTATTACAGCGGGTAGAAATTTGTTTGAGCAATTTCCCTTTCATTAAACGAATTTCAAATTTTTACAAAATATTTTTATTGTTTTTTTGTTGACTTATCACAACTGTTTTAGGCAATATGCAAAATATATTATGAATTATTTTATAAAAAATAAACTGCTTGATGCTGGATGTATTTATATGTTATTACGCTTTAAAAAGTGCCATTGCTTTGGTATTTTAAAAAAAAATAAAATTGCTCTTTTAAATATGCGGGGGGCAATAAGTGTTGAATACGCCTTTAGCATGATTATTGCCGCACTCATCATGCTGGGAGTTTTGGAAATATTTACGAGGATGTCATTGGATGTTTTTAACAAATTCCTCAAACTCTTACAGACATATCCATAACCAGAAGGAGGCAACAAATGAAAAAGAATTTTTTTAACGCATGTGTGAAGTCCTATGTGAAGAGCCAGTTGATTATTTCCGATTCTCGAAACTATTTAAAAAATGAAAAAGGCGCCACTACTGTTGAATATGCACTGTTGGTTGGCGTTATAACCGTCTTGGTAATCGGTGCTGCAACTGCTATGAATGACCCCTTGAAGGATTTTTTTACAACTGCCATTGCGCAAGTTAAGACTTATCTTACTTCTAAAGGTCAATAGTGGCAGGCTATAGACTATTGCTTGCTGAATGATTGGTTTTTTCTGGCATTGTCGCCTGCATTGATTTCCGCCCCCGCTTTTTAATGGCAGTATCTGATAGCGGGGTGATAATTGTGCGTGCTATACACAGCGACATAAATAGTTGTGCATATAGTCTTGTTAAATTCTTATTTTAAAGACATTTTAGATTTTTTTATGCGCTAAAATTTTTAACGCTATGTATAAAAAGTGGTCGACCACTATGGCGGATTTTTTGTGAAACCATTAAATTTGCCACCTTATTTTTTACAACATATTGTGCCCCTACTGGAACCGGGTATGTATGATGCATTGCATCAAGGTTCGTTTAAGTAGACGAAAAGAAACCTTCACACCTCCTGCCTGGGGGGTGCGTGGCGCAGTGTTGGTTGAATTTGCGTTTGCAATGCTTTTTGTGTTCTTTTTCTTTGTCGCTTTTATGGAGTTTGCCGGCATTTTTCTTGCGCATGAGCAGCTGTCATTTGCAGCCTTTGCAGCTTCACAAAAATATGCTGTCGGCAAAGATAGTGAGGCTCAAGCATCTGCATACAAAATTGCAGGCGCCTATCCTTCTCGTGTTTTTAAAAACGGAGATGCAACAGAAACACTGAAGGGCATTACCATATGTTTTCGAAAGGAGCTGCTCGACCTTCCCATTGACCTCAACAATATTTATAATCCGTCGGGTTCAGGCAGTTTTACGCTTTTAAAGCAAATTGATGTATTTGCGGAACTGGATCCTGATAATGACGATAATTAATATAAGGCCCGGCAACCATCCTGGATCAGAAAAAGGATCAATCTCCGTTCTTATTGCTTTTTTAATCCCTGTTATGTGCCTTATGGTGGTGCTTGTAGCAAGTATCGGCCAGCTCATATATGCTAAAATCAGACTTCAAATTACAGCAAACACCTGCGCCCTTGCTGCTGCAAGCGTCCAGGCGGCAGGTCTCAATGAAATCGCTGATCTTAACTACGATTATAAGATGGAATTGAAAAACCTGGAGACCATAATGAAAAAAAACACTACGATCTGGCATGATGATAAAGAAGCCTTGCAGTGTATTGATTTTTACAATGATGTTTTGAAAAATATTTTCCAGTATCAACAAAGTGCGAATCGGCTGTACGGAAAAAGTGCAATGCTGAAAAATCTTGCCAACACGATAAAACAAATCAATCTGCCCGAAAGCAGGCTTGAACAGCTTTATGTTCCAGGCGGGGGGGGGCTGGCTGTCTTCAGTTCTACGAAAACAAAAAAAATAAATTATGACTACTATGATTCCCACTGCGAAAATTGTATGGTTGAAGCTTATTACTGGGAAAAAGACCCTCATGCCCGTAATGCATACGGCCCCGACCCTGACGGCAGCGAAAATCATTTGGCCCACAGAAAAGAGGTCGAAAGTGATCACTATAAAGCATACGAGCGATTGGAAAAATCTAGCAGCATGACATATGTAGCCGTAGAGCTTGCACTCGATATAGAGGGATTGGTTCTTGGCAGTCGTGTTTTTGATACTGCCATTGCGGTGAATCCAACAATCACAGCCAGGGCCGCTGCCAAGCCCGCCGGTGGAAATATTTTTGAATGTCGGCCAGAGTACCGGCCTGTTTTAATTTCAGACACCCTTTAATTCAGCACCACAGAATAAATGGGGCTGTGGAAGGCCATGCTCCGTCGTGGCCGTGTGACCATATCAATTAAAACCAATGTTGTTCATTTAAGAGTTCCTTCTCCCCTTGAGGTGAGAAGGTCAGGATGAGGGGGGTTGAAAAAACAGCAAAGAAACACGGCCCCCTCACCTCGATCCTCTCCCCCGTGCCGGGGGCGAGGAGGTTTTTTGAATAGATAAGCCGTCTATAGTAAAAAGGATATTGTTCTAATTAACAGGGTGCCTGAAAATTTATAAAAAAATATTTTTCAGTGAAAGCATTTATGGCAGGTACTATTTTAAAACTTATAAAAAACCAGCGGGGGGCAGCCACCGTAGAATTTGCTCTTATGCTTCCTTATATGGTGTGTGTTCTTATATTCCTACTGCTAACCTATGAATTCATCGACCAAATGATACAATGCGAGCAGACGAATTGGTATGCACTGCGATATAAAATTGATACGGAGTCTTTCGGCGCATTTCATCTTGTTGAAACAAGAGGTCTTGTCGAAGTGGAGATTTCGGGCATCATGAAAGAAATACTTGGATCAGGATTATTGCGCCGTGAACAAATGCTCAGCGGATACACCGGCAGCTATCGTGAAGAAGGTCTTCCCGAACGGTTTTCAGATCGATTTCCAAACCGGTACAGAAATGGCGGGAGAGCATCAAGCCGAGATGAAGTATTTCAACTAATACAATAATTTTTGAGGTGAACATGAAGGATAAAAAAGCATTGCTCATAGCATTTGGCGTGGCGCTTTTTGCGCTCATGATGGTCTTTTCCTATATTTCAGGCAGAGAAAAAGAACTCCTTGATCTTGCAACACCCATAAAGGTTGTTGTCGCCTTAAAGGATATTCCCCTTGGCACGCGGCTTGATGACACCTATATCGAAGAAAAAATTATTCCTAAAAAATATGTCCAGCCCGGTGCGGCGGGAAACCTAACGGATATCGCAGACCGGTTTGTTTCTATTCCGATATTAAAAAACACTCAGATACTAGAGTCCATGCTCATGTCGGCAGAGACAGCAAGCATTGCTACAAGGGTTCCAAAAGACATGCGGGCCTTCACCTCCCCTGCAACCGAGGTCACAGCAGTGGCAGGTCTTGTTCAGCCTGGAGACTATGTTGATGTCATGGCTACCTTTGAAGTGGGGTCGTATGAGCAGGGCCGCAGCAAGAGCGAGGATACCTTTACAAAGACAATTCTTGAAAATATTCTTGTTTTAGCTGTTAACCGTATATCATCAAAAGCAGAAGGGGCTGGGGCTGAAGCATCTAAAGAACAGAGTGCCCCCGGAAGCCTTTTTAGAAAATCGCAACCCGTTGAGAGCGGCAACATCCTTCGGACGCTTACTCTTGCCCTAAAGCCTGATGATGTTCAGCGAATGAACCTTGCGCAGGAAATAGGCTCCATTTCCGTATCTCTGCGTTCCCGGTGGGATACAGGCAAGGTTATGAGCCTGCCGCAGCTGAAAGCCCGTGACTTTCTGGGCATTGAAAAAACTGTAATCCCAAAATCAGCTCCTGCATGGATAGATATTCAGGGGGCATCGCAGAAATCACGATATTGAAAAGTTGAAATTCAGAATCCAGTAGTCGGAATTCAGAATAGGGAACGAAGAAATTTCAGGAGTCGAAAGTCAGCAGGGAAAGAAGATATGATTAACGAAAGAATATTATAAATTCCGACTTAAGAAATTTTCTACAGAAATAAGATAATTTAGCCAAAGGAGTTATATAAATATGAAATATTTTCTTCGCATTATAGCTGCTCTGCTTGTATGCTGTTCATTCATGGCGGCAAATTTAACACATGTTTTCAGCCAGGATTCATCCATGGAAGGCATTGAAATTATTGTGGGAAAAAGTCAGGTCATGACGGTTGATTTTAGTATAGAAAAGATTGCAACAGGCAATCCTGAAATCTGCGCTGCACTAAAAACCGGCGATAAGGAGCTTCTCATAAATGCTAAAAAAGAAGGCCGGACAAATGTTATCGTCTGGGGCTCCGGCAACAATAGAGTGGAGCGCGCGGTTACGGTGCTCAGCGGGAATGCCACTGCCTATGAACTGCAGCAGATGCTGAAAGATATTGAAGGGGTGCAGGTCAGAACTGCAGGTCAGCGTATTTTTGTTGAGGGAGAGGTTCTTACCCATGCTGGCATGGAGAAAATAAATAAAATAGTTGCCGGCATGCCGGGCGTGGTGAACCTTGTATCGATCAGCCCCCTTATGAAAAATATTGTAAAGTCGGAAATCGAAGGCGCTCTCAAAAAACAGGGCCTCGGCGGTGTTACTGTTACGCCGGGGAAAGACAAGTTTGTGCTCACCGGGAAGGTCTACAAGCCCGAGGATGCGCAGCGTGCTGAAAAAATAGCTCTTGCATTCAATCAGGATGTCACCAATGCCATTGACATCGACCAGAGAGTCGCAGGCCCTGCGACTGCAAAAACGGGAATTATCGAAATGACGCTTACCGTCATGGAGGTTGAAAAGAATGCCTTGAAAGATATCGGCATTGCCTGGAATCCGGGCGGCGACCTCGCAAGCGGCGGCACATACGGCGGCAGCAAAGGCTCTTCACCTTCATTGTCCGGGAGCCTTGCCGGGACCATCTCGAATCTATTTCCGAAAATGAGAAAAATACAGGAAGACGGTAAGGGCAGAACGCTTATGCAGCAAAGCCTTATTACAACCAATGGCGGGAATGCCAACTTTTTTGCCGGATCTGAACTTCCTATTACAACCGCCCAGGAAGGCGGAACAATGTCGACAGAGTATAAGAAAGTAGGGGTCACTCTGAATTTTTCCCCGGTAATTAATATAAACACTATCAGCAGCCCTGTAAAAATAGAGTCTAGCACGGTTACAGGAGAAGGCCCGAATGGCGCACCCATAATAGGATCAACCCAGCTTGAAACCATGCTAACCGTGGAAAGCGGCAGCAGCATTGTTTTGGGCGGTCTTATGGGGCAAAAAGAAGCAAGCCTTCTTTCCAAATCGCCACCAAATAAGGGATGGTCTCTGTTTCAGTCAAATAAAGGCACCAGGCAGGAAAGCGAAACAAAAGAGGTCCTTATTTTTGTGACGCCCCGAATTCTTGCAAGCAGCAGTGAAGCAGGCAAGGGAATTGGGGATAAAGTCAATGATTCATTTAAAAAGCAGGAGCAGGAAAATATAAAACAAAAATGAAGCTAAAACAATTTTTTAAAATAAAGGGCCGGTTGCTTTATGAATGGAGGGATGCGCTTTGACGCGTCCGCTTTAAATCTTATTATCATGCGGCCACGACGGAGCGTGCCCCCACCACCGAACCCTTTATTTTGTGGTGCTGTAATCTAAGGGCTCGTAAAAAAATAACTGCTATAAAATCCGTTCGCCACGAACGGCTAATTGTTCTACTGTCATAGGAATGCAAGATGGTCGGCAACATACTAACCATATATAGCTCAAAAGGTGGTGTTGGTAAAAGCTTCATCGCGGTCAATCTTTCTGTTGATCTTCACTTGAACACAAAGAAAAAAGTCCTGCTTATTGATTTCAGCCTGCCTTTTTCAAATGATATTGCGCAGTTTCTGAATGTAAACGATATCAAGTCCATGGAAAATATTTTTCCTGCAGCAGGGGAAATTAGCACCGCCCTTTTGAAAAGCTTTGCCACCCCACACTCATCAGGTATTTACGCCCTCTGTCTGTCAAGAACCAATAGTTTTGCCGATGATAGCTTAAACAATGCGTCAGTCGAGGCGCTATTCACAAAGCTTCGGCTGATATATGATTTTATTGTTGTGGACATCGGAATAAAATACAGCCCCATTGTTGAGAAAATTTTTGACCTTTCATCGCTGATTATCCTTCCCGTGCTGCCTGATTCTCTATCTATCCATCAGACACGAAACGACCTCAAGCTTCTCAGAAATAAAAATTTTACAAAAGATATGATTCTGCTGGCTGCAAACATGGTTGGTAAAAGCGATTGCATCAGCCAGGAGCTCCTTGAGCAGCAGCTGGGGAAAAATCTATCGGTATCTATTCCCCATGACAGCGAGGCCGCATCAAAGATGGCCGAGGGTGTCTATCCTCAAAATTTTCCCCGCCATCCGGTTACCAAGGCATTTGATACTCTTACTTTCGAAGTTATTAATCACCTGCAGGTAGCCACCTCTGCAGGGGCTTCATTGCCACCCTCTCAGCTTCCCGATGAAATAGAAGCCCTTCAGGATACCTATCAGCTCAAGTCCATTATTCACAGCAAACTGCTTGAATCGATCGACTTTAAGAAGATTGATACGGAGGTGCAGAATTCGCCGGAAAAGATGAAGGAGCTGTACGCCAGGGTTTCAGAAAAAATCGTCGAAATTATCGACAATGAAACAACAATCACATCAAGAGAATTCCGCGATAAACTTCTCAGGGAGGCGCTTCAGGAAGCGCTGGGCCTTGGCCCGCTGGAAGATCTTCTTGCTGATACCAGCATATCAGAAATAATGGTTAACCGGTGGGACCAGATATATATTGAAAGAAAGGGGAAGATTGAAGAAATTCCAAATAGATTTTTTTCTGAGCAGCATTTGATGAATATAATAAATAGGATTGTTTCTCCTGTCGGCCGGAAGATAGACACCAGCACTCCCATGGTAGATGCACGGCTTGCGGATGGATCACGGGTGAACGCCATTATCCCACCCCTTGCCATCAAGGGTGCGGCTCTTACGATCAGAAAGTTTGCGGGCGACCGAATCGGCATTCCGGAGCTGATACAGTTGGGCACCGCAAATAAACAGATTTTGGAATTTTTAAAGGCGGCGGTGCAGGCAAGGCTCAATATTTTGGTTTCGGGCGGCACAGGCACCGGGAAGACGACATTTTTGAATATACTTTCAAGCTTCATACCCTCTGATGAGCGGATAGTGACTGTTGAAGATTCCGCCGAGCTACAGCTTAAGCAGCGCCATGTTATAACGCTTGAGTCCCGCCCACCCAATATTGAAGGAAAGGGCGATATAACCATACGTGATCTGGTAAAGAACTGCCTCAGAATGAGGCCTGATCGGATTGTTGTCGGAGAATGCAGGGGGGCAGAGGCTTTGGACATGCTGCAAGCCATGAATACCGGCCATGATGGCTCACTGACAACAATACATGCCAATAATTGCAGGGAAGCGCTTTCGCGGCTGGAAACACTTGTTATGTTAGCAGGTTTTGAGCTGCCGTCAAAAGCAATCAGGGAGCAGATTATTGGCGCCATTGATCTTGTTATTCATCTAAACAGGTATAAAGACGGATCAAGAAAAATAATGCAGATCGCTGAAATTACCGGAATGGAGGGAACTGCTATTTCCATGGGCGATGTTTTTACCTATGAACAGACGGGCGAGAAAGACGGCAAGGTAGTCGGCAATTTTGCCTCGACAGGTTATGTGCCGCGGTGTCTGGAGAAATTTACAGAAAGGGGCATAACTATCCCGCGGGAAATATTCTGGACCAATTAAATATGATGCTCTTGTGAAAAATCAAAAACTTAACAAAATCGTCATACCCCGGATCGGGGTTCGGGGCAGGAGCCGGTATCCGGAAATGTAGAACAGTGTAACTGTACTGTGCAACTTAATAAAAAGAACCTCAGGGAAAGTCATTCCTGTGAAAGTAGGAATCCATAAAACGCTCAAAAACCGGGCTCCCGCTCCCCGATCTGGTTGAGGACAAGCTTTGCGGGAGCGACGGATTTTTTATAAATAGATTTCAAAAAAAATAAAGGTGCACAATATCGTTAAAAAAACTGGACTCCGATTTTCCGCCGCTACGGGTGACTTTTTACGAAGAAATTAAACAGGGTAGAACACTTATGATGAAAATTACTTTGCTGGCATTTGTTTTTTTCGCTTTCTGGGCTGCATTGTATGCAGCGCTGAGAAGCAGGGCAGGTGAGGGCGCGGGAAGGCTGTCTGCCTATATCTTATGGTTAAAGGCCAGCCTTGACAATATGTTTTACAATTTGAGCGAAAGGTTTATATACCGGGCTCTTTTTGCCTGTGTCATTTCGGCTGGAGCTGTTGGATTTATTCTCCCTGATACCTATACGCATCTGAATAAAAAATTTATTCTTTCAGAAGCACTGGAGCTTAACAGGCAGGGAGACTATAGCGCTGTAACTGAGCAGGCTGAAAAGCTGCGGGATTTGAACGCGCCGCTGGCCCATAATGAGCTTGGCTATGCATATTTATGCCAGGGCAGCACAGAGATTGCTGAGCAGGAGTTTAAAAGCGCAGTGAGCCTGCTTCCTTATTATTCAAAAGCCTACTCTAATCTGGTGGTTGTTTACTCAAAGCAGGGTAGATTTGATAAAGCTTCTTTTGCAGAAACGCGGGCTAGTGAAACCGCCAAGTATCCGATTTCCGAAGATGCCCTTTATGGTGCAACGGAAAGCGGCTTTAAAGGCATGCTTATACGGCTCCTTTGTGCAGTCATTATGCTTGCTGCAGGCTACAGGATCCCCCGGCTTACCGTGCAAATTCTTCAAAGCCGGAGAATGAAAAAATACGACAGCCAGATTGCCGGCGGCCTTACCATGATGTCAAACAGCCTGAGGGCGGGCTTAAGCCTGCAACAGTGCCTGGCGGTTGTCTGCACGGACGCACAGCCTCCCCTGAGCCAGGAATTCAGACTTGTGCAGAACGAAATCAATCTCGGCTCAAGCCTTGAAGAAGCGCTTCGTCATCTCGGCGAGCGTATGCCGACAAAAGACACGAAGATATTTGTAAACTCGGTTCTGATCCTCAGGGAAACGGGAGGTAACCTCACTGAAATATTTGACACCATTGCCAATACCGTGCATGAAAGAAAAAGGGTTCAGCAGAAGATTAAAACCATGACCGCCGAGGGAGAAACCCAGGCGATAATTTTAACGATCCTGCCGTTTGTGCTCGCAATTATTCTCAACAAGCTCATGCCGGCAACATTTTCTCTGATGTATAAAACGCCAATCGGCTGGCTGCTCATTATAGCCATGCTTCTTATGGATGCCGTTGGGCTGTTATGGATGTATAAAATGGTCAGGATGAAAATATGAGGGCTGCAATCCAGCCCTGCCTGTACTATTTCAGGAGACTACGGGTTCGGTACAAGCGCCCATGGGGAAGACTTTAAGTTATCCTGCCTCGATAATAGAATTATTTTTAAAGACCTTGACGCAGGGGCTTCCCTTGAATACGACTTTACCATTGAAACAGGGTTTTATGGTTTTGAAGGTTTTTACGGATCAGTTCAGGCCTGAAGAGGGTTTCACCGTACGGAAAAGCAGATATTCTGTTATCTAATGCAGCAGTGATTCGCACGGGACCCGCTGCACCCCTTGATCACACTACTAAGGAGGGTTACTGATGAGCGCAATAAAGTTATACAAAAAAATCATCGCGATGGCGCTGGTGGGTCTTATGGTTATGCAATATTTGCCGGCGAGCGTGGCGTTTGCGGCGGGACAAGGTCGGCCATCGTCATTGCCGGGACGGCCTTTACCCGTGGATCTGCGCACAGGGGAACTCGTGCTTGCCTCAGAAGACCTCAAGGTGGGAATTGACAAGTTACCCTTAGCCATTACCCGTGTGTACCGCAGCAACATGGAGCAGTCCAAGCCCGGTGTTTTTGGTCACAAGTGGCACTGCCTGCTGGACATGGAGATTGCGACAAAGGACAAAGGGCTGCGTCTGACAGATGAGTTGGGGCAAAGTCGTGACTATGTGGTGCAAAAGGAAGGGACCTATGGTTCCACCAAGTACGAGTATGAGGTGATCATAAAGCAGCCGGACGGGACGTACTCACGCCAACTGAAGGATGGCACCTCTTACGATTTCGACGCCAGAGGAAAGCTTAGGGAGGTTCGCGATTTAAACGGGCGATTTCTCCGGATCACACGAACAGCGAAGAAAGATGGCGTTGCCATCAGAGTGGAGGACCGCTACGGGCGCTATATCACGCTTAACTGCAATGCGGCCGGTCGGGCTGTCCGGATGAGCGATGTCGGGGATCGGAGTTGCCTGTACGGGTACGATAAGCAGCAGAACCTGGTCAGTTTCAGATCACGAGCGGGTGGCACTGTTGAGTTTGCCTATGACGGTGACCATCGCCTTACGAAAGTTGGCGCCGAAGGACCTCGTTCATATAATATCAAGTACAGTCGAGGGAAAATCGCGTCTCAGGGCACGTTGCTCGGAACTGCCGCCACGTATGACTTCACGGTGACAAAAGACCGGACGGCTGTGGCGGTCTCCAATTCGGTGGGAGCGGTGACCAAGTATGAATTCACCTCAAACGGGTTGATTACCGTAACCGACCCTGCGGGGGCGAAGAACATGCTGTGGCTGAACGAACGGGAACTGCCTCTCAGGGTCGTTAGGGCAAACGGAAGATCGGCAGAGGTTCGGTATGACGAACGCTTCAATGCAGTTTGGGTCAACAATAACGGCGCGACTACGGAGTTAGTGTACGGGCCTGATGACACAATCCAGTCCCTCAAATCCGATACCGCTGGCGTGGTGAAGTTTGCCTACGACGGACGGCGTAACTGTACGAGGGTTGAGAATGCCAGGGGTGGGGTGAGCAGCTTTGTCTGGAATAGTATGGGACAACTCGAATCCATGTCCACGCCCTCCGGTCAGTCGGCGAAATATGAATATGACCGATATGGTCATGTGAGTCGCATTCTCGCCGGTGACGGCAGGAAATGGGAGTTCGACTTCACGCTTGCCGGTATCCTGCGCAATGTGATGCTGCCCACTGGGGTGAAATTTACCTACATGTACAATCCTTTGGAACAAGTCATCACGATGAGTAATTCCGAAGGCCAGCAGATGGCTCTGATTCGGGATCAATGGGGCCAGGTTGTCCGTGTGGTGGATCCGGCGGGCAAGCAGACAGCCTTTGAGTATGACCCCGCAGGGCTGTTGACGACTGTACAGGACCCGATCGGCGCTGCGATGAAAATGGCATACGATGCCGTCGGCAAAATGGCCTCGTTCACAGATGCCAACGGCAACACCGCCGAGTGGTCGCATGACAATGCCAGCCGGTTGATTGCTGAAAAGGATTCTGCCGGGGGCGAAAGGTCTCTCAGTTACAACTCGAAAAATGAATTGACTAAGCTGGTCAACGCCCGGGGGCAGAAGACCACGCTTGAGTATGACGAAGGAGGAAAAGTTGTTGCTGCGGATCGTAGCGGCGATCAGGCTTCCTTTGCCTATGACGCTTTTGGACGGATGGTGCGGATGAAAGACGGCGACAGCGATTACCAGTTCAGTTTCGATCCCGACGGGTTGATTCGGAGCGTCGTTGATGGTGTCACAGGCCTGGCCGTTTCCTATCAGTACAATGCAGCTGGCCGGCGAACGCAGATGACCGCCGGAGACGAGAAGGTGGGCTACGAATACGACGCACAGGGCCGCCTGTCGGCGATCAGAAGTTCGTTGGGAGACATAACCTTTGCATATGACGGTGTTGGTCGGCGCAGCGCGATGACGTATCCAAACGGCGTGCAAACCAGTTATGCCTACGACAAACTCAATCGTCTGACAGAAATTCGAGCGGTCGCGAAGGATGGGGCGGAAGTCACCCGCTATCGCTACACATACGATATCCTTGGCAATCGCACATCCGTCATTGAGGGTAAGGATAAGGTGACGCAGTATGAGTATGACGCCAAGAGCCAGTTAGTCAAGGTCATGCAGGGTATGAATGTGACCGAGTACGTCTACGACTCGGTCGGTAACCGGACGAGTGTCACGATTAATGGCGTCAAGGAGGAATATATCACCGGCCGGGACAATCGTCTTTTAAAAGCCGGCAAGGCGGAGTTTAATTACGATGCTGATGGGAACATTGTCACTCGGACACAGGGAGACGGGAAGTCCTACTCTTACCAATTTGATGCTCAGAATCGGCTGATCCAAGCAAAAGGGCCGGACGGAGTCGTAACCTACGGCTATGCCCCTAACGGCTCGCGGGTCAGCCGGAGCGAGGGAAACGGAGCAGCCTCGCGCTTTGTATTTGACCAGGCGGATGAGATTGCCATGCTCCAGGGTGACAACCGGACTTGGACAGCGGTTTTCGGCTACGGCATAGACAAACCGCTGGCTATTCGCAGCGGTAGCAAGGTCGGCTACTATCATCCGGATGGCCTGGGCAGCACGGCAAGACTGACGGACTCGGGTGGTAAGGCTCTGGCTGACTACCAGTACGACGAATTCGGAGCCCCAATTCATTCGTCCTCGGGTATTGTCAATCCCTTCACCTACACCGGTCGAGAATGGGACAGCGTGGCCAATTCATATTTCTACCGCGCTCGTTTCTTTGATCCACACATCGGGCGATTCCTGTCCAAGGATCCGCTCGGCCTTTCCCAGGGGCCAGTCCAGTATGCCTATGTTGCAAACAACCCGGTTAACTATGTTGATCCGACGGGAAGATTTTTTGGTTACGATGATGCGGTCGTTGCTGGCGGAGGAGCACTAGTGGGTTTCGGTACCGTGTTCGTGCATGATATAGCTAGTGGCGCTATAGTTAACAACAAATGGTCTAGTGCGGGAGCCTATGTCGGCGCGACATTAGGAGGTGCAGCAGGCGCTGAGGCAGGATACTACGTCGGGGCGGCGTCGTGGGGCAATCCTATTGCCGCAGGGGCGGCAGCAGGCTTTGCGAATAGCTTTGTGGAACAAGTTACCTCTTACGGCGTTGATTATGGCGTGAACGCGGCAACCGGCAAAGAGCAGGTTCCATGGGATTGGGGCTCTTTTGCAGGAGGGCTTGTGTGGGATACCGTAAAAGGTGCTATCGGTGGATTTATCCCCGTCCTTCCAGGGGCTACGGATACCGCAGGAAAATTGTTTGTCCACACTGTGGTGGATGGGACGATAGGTGAATTTTTTAGTTCTACTCTCGACTATTTGTTTTATCCCTCAGCGGCAAATGCGCCAACAGTTGACGTTAATGGAGACGGGGTGCCAGATGTTGCGGTGGCTGGCGGCTTTGACACCAATGGCGATGGCAGGCCGGATGTGCCCTACATTGATGCGAACGGAAACGGTATTCCAGACCAGCTTGAGATCCCGGCGACGGCGGTCCCCGCAAATTCTGCAAGTCCGCCGCCCGTGAAATATGCACCACCAACGGTGAAGCCGCCCGTAAAATACGCACCACCAACGGTGAAGCCGCCCGTAAAATACGCACCGGCATGGTCGAAATAGCAGTAATAGGAAAATGCATATGCGTTTATACATTGTCATGATGATTACGGTTTCACTCATGTTTGCCTCCTGCTCCCATCAGGCCGTGCGGCCCGTGCAGACGGGGGCGCTCAGCATAGACAGCGGGAGCTTTGCAAGCGAGGTTACAGGATACGGTGGTTTTGCGCTGGTTCTTTTTTATAATAACCAGTACGTACAATCCCAGGACATGGACAAGCGGTTTGAACACTTTGCGCAGAAGTACGGCGAGTCGGCAAAGTTTTGCAGGTTTCACTGGCAGATAGGTGCAGATGAGCGCCCCTATGCTCTTGAGATGCTGCCCACGGTGGTGCTTTATAAAGGTGGTATTGAGATAGACCGGATCTGGGGCATACCGCTGGAGGAAAAGGACCTGCTTAAGTTTAACGATGATATTGACCTGTGGCTGATGAAGAATGTGCTGGGGCTGGAAGGAGGCAAGTATTGCGGCAAGTTCCGGTATCTGTTCGTAAATGGCTATACACTTAACGTGAGCAATTACTGAGCCTATGGAAGATTCGATAACATATTTGAACGAAAAGATTGAAAAATCTTTTAGTGCGCGGGGCATTCAGTGTATAGAGACCTGCGCCGCAGACGGCAGGCTTCTGTCTGACAGCATGTTTGAGAGCGGCAAAACCGACGCTGCAACAGCCAATGCAGTGCTTGAGGAAGCAACGGGTGCTCCCTATCTTGATCCGACTATTGTCTTTTTTGGAGATGATTTCACGGAGCATATCAAACAGCTTGTGCCCGCTGCGATAGCGCTCAAGGAAAAAGTTTTTCCCGTAAAGCATGTGGGTAATGTCGTTCATCTGGTGATGTCTAACCCCACGGATGCGGCATGCATCAAGCGAATGGAATATGTCACGGGCTCACGAATTAAACCCTACTGCTGTTATACCAGAGGCATAATTGAGGCTATCAAATCAGTGTACGGCGAGGATGCTGCTTCCACGTCGGATGGGCTGCCCGATGATGCGAAAACGCTTATTGATACTGCGGTGACTGCAGTAATAAAAATAAAGATGGCAAATGCCGACGTAATGGAGATTATTACCAGCGTTGCGGTTATTCGGCTTTTGCAGTTTATGCTTAACAGCCTTGCGGCAAAAAACACGAGCGATTTGCATTTTGAATGCCAGGAGGATGCTTTCAAAGTGCGCTACCGTATAGACGGTGTTTTGCAAACCGCATGGTCATGCCCGGTTATCTTGCGTGAAGCGCTTATTCCACGCCTTAAACTTATTTCGGGCATGAGCCTTGATGAAACCGTCATGCCCCAGGATGGCAGCATCAGCTACAGCCTTATTAAGGACCGGGATATTGATTTGAGAGTCTCGGCGCTTCCCTCCATATACGGCGAAAAAATTGTTCTGCGCCTTCTTGACCGGGGCAAGGAAAGAATAAGCCTCAATGATCTCGGGATGGATGAGAAAGAGGATGCCCGGCTACAGAGAATTATCGAAAGGCCCAATGGGCTGATACTGCTCACCGGACCGACGGGAAGCGGTAAGACAACAACGCTGTACGCCATTCTGAACAGGCTGAACACGGACTCTGTCAACATTATCACGGCAGAGGACCCGGTTGAATATAAGCTTAAAGGCATTACGCAGGTAAGCTGCACGAGCGAGAACGGGCTGACGTTTAAGGATGCGCTGAAATCATTTCTCCGGCAGGATCCCGACATTATTATGGTCGGAGAGATACGGGATGTCGAGACTGCGGATATTGCCCTGAAATCAGCGATGACAGGCCATCTGGTGCTCAGCACCCTGCACACCAATGATGCTGCAAGTGCGGTCAACCGCCTGTTGAATATGGGAATACCCCCCTATCTGGCTGCTTCGGCGCAGATAAGCATTATTGCCCAGCGCCTTATGCGCAAGCTCTGCAACCGGTGCAAAGAAGAGTATGCGCCAGACCCGAAAAGTCTGACGGCTCTGGGGCTTGCGCATAAAGGCGCTACGTACTATCGCGCCAGGGGATGCGCTGACTGCTCCGGCACAGGATACAATGGACGGGAAGGCATCTACGAACTGTTTGAGATAAGCGACCCAATGATTGAGCTCATTCTTGCCAGGGAGCCGTCAAGCGTGCTCAAGGCCGCTGCAATAGAAGGCGGCATGACGACGCTCCGAGAAGCGGCCTTAAAAAAACTTGCTGCAGGGTGCACGACAATTGAAGAGGTGCTGCGGGTAACCGTTGACATATGATAAGAGTATCAAAAGTTTGAATGTATGGAGATTTTATGACAACAACCCTTTTAAAAGTAATGGGCTTTCCTCTTTTTTTCGGCGCGGCATTTTATATCGTCTATAGCATGCTTCCGAAAAAAAAGGAGCAGGACGCTAAAAAAAAGCTTCAGGATGAGGAAGTTAACCTCGGAGAGGGCGCAAGGTTTGTTAACTTGTTTCGACCTTTTTTTGAGATTTTCATACCCCTTATTAAACTGCTTCCCCTATCAGGGTACAGAACTACAGTTGAACAGTATGCGGTAACCGCAGGCATGGAAAAGGAGTTTACGGGTGATGACTTTATTGGGTTTCAGATAACCACGGCCCTGTTGTTTGCTGTTATGCTGGCCATCCTGTTTAAAAGTATTCCTATTTCTCTTGTCGGAATTGTTGCCGGCTTTGCCTATCCGTATCTTTGGATCTATGAAAGAAAAAAAGCTCGCCAGGCTGAAATTCTTGCCAGCATGCCTGATGTGGTCGATACCCTTGCCCTGGCGGTAGCTGCCGGCCTTGACTTCAATGCCGCCTCCAAAAGGGTGTGCGATATGTACATGCGGGATAATGACCCTTTTGTTGCTGAGCTTTACCTTATGAACAAAAACATCAGACTTGGCCGGTCGCGGGAGGAGGCGCTTCTGCACATGGGAAAACGGGTAGACCTCCAGGAGCTGTACGCTTTTACCACAATCCTTATTCAGTCCGAGAAAATGGGATCAAGTATCTCTGAAGTGCTCAAGGCGCAGGCGATTCGCATGAGGGAGGAGCGCTTCATGCGGGCTGAACAGGCGGGCGCTGTTATTTCACAAAAACTTTTGCTGCCACTGATCGTATGCATATTCCCGATCATTTTCATTATAACTTTGGGGCCATTTATTTTAAAATATATTTACAGATAACAACCGTATGCTGCGTGTTCAAATAAAAAACAATGGGATTCTGGACAGAACCCTCCTGCTTGCGCCGGGGAGTTACGTTATTGGCCGTGAGCAGGCAGATATTGTTCTTGCCCATGCAAGTGTGTCTAAAAAACATGCCCTGCTTACGGTGCATCCCGAAGGAGCAACAATCAGCGACTGTGACAGCATGAACGGGGTTTTTTGCGATGGGGAAAAGATACGAGAGAAAAATTTTGGGCAGAACTTCGATCTTGAAATTGCCCCCTTCGGCATACAGGGAACTTTTGAAAAGCAGCAGACTCCGGGGAAATACCAGAACTTATTGGAGGGCTTTGCTCTTGTAAACATGAAGCTGACACTATCCTTAGCGCTGGTTATACTGATTATCCTGACCTTTGCAGCCGTCTTTTTTCCATTAAGCAGTTCTGTTAAATCTTTTCAGAGTGAAGAAATTTTAAAACGCGGGCGCATGTATGCAAAATATTTGGCTGATACAAATAAATACCTTTTGGAGTCAGGCTCTGTCACCGTTGATTCCATAACCGGTGAAGAGGGCATTCTGTATGCATTCATTGTAGACGACTTAGGAAAAATTCTGGCGCCAGAAGAAAAAATGGGGACACTTCTTGATGTCCCAGAAGTGGTCGCTGCTTTGCGCGAGGGCAAGGAAAAGAGTGCGCAAGGCAATGCGGGAGAGAAAATTTTTATATACCCGATAAAAGGAGTGCGCGTTGCAAAGGGCGCCGCAGTTGTGGGGTTTAATGCGGAACGCGCCGAAAAAGCAGGCGTTAGTGTTATAAAAGTATATGCCAACCTGATTCTTCTTGCTCTTCTTGCAGCAGGGATATATCTGGGGGTTTTTTTGCTCAGGCTATTCTCTATGCCGCTGCAAAAACTTGATGAAGATGTAAACATTGCCATGAAAGAAAGAAAACAGCATATCAATTTCACCTCCAGTGAAGGCGCAATTAACAACCTTGTAACTACCTTTAACAGGTTGCTTTTTATGAATTCTGGATGCAAAGAAGAGCAGCCATTGGCGCAGGGCACGATAGATCTGCACGACAGGCATCAGCCATCTGTGGCTCCCGGCATGGGATCACCCCGCATCATCATGAGCAACCTTGCGCAGCTTGAAGCGCCTTGGTGCATCATTAACAGGGATATGTTTGCCATAGAGCAGTACAGCCAGGAGTTTGTTGATATACTGTGCTGTTTAAAGATCAAGCCGGGAATCCATCTGCTTGAAGCATTCGATGACCCCCAGACAGTCAAAATTATTTCTTCCATGATTGATGACGATTGCAAAAATGAGGGTATAGTAATCGCACCTTCTGGGAAAGCCTATATTGTCAGGCAATCGGCTGTGCAGGACAGGCCCGCAGTGGCGCTTTTTGTTTTAGAGGATGCCGCTCATGAATAATGATCAAACGATTTACAAACTTCAGCCACACTACAGGCTTAAAATAGTGCAGGGAATAGATGCCGGAAAGCAGTTTTCGTTGTACCGTGGATTTCAATATATAATTGGGCGGTCTCAAACGTGTGAAATTTCAATTGATGCAAAAAATATTCATGCCTCCGGCAAGCATGCCATGCTAACTGTCGAAGCCAAAGGACTTATCCTTGAGAACTTGAATAAAAACAATACAACCCTGGTGCTTGGGACCCCCATCGATAAAGTAAGCCTAAAACCGGGGGGGCAGTTTCAAATAGATGCTACGGTTTTTGTCGTCGAAGGCAATGGCACCTCCGGACATCAAAAAAAATCAAGAAATTTTAAAATGCTTATTGCAGCAGCGTTGCTAATGTTGCTTTTCATCATCTTTACTTCATATAGTATGCGTACAAAGTCTGACATTGCGTCACCTGCGATAAACAAGCCCAATCATCTGGTGGCTGATAATCCAGACTCCCGCAAAGGGGAAAAGCCGAAGGCGCCATTCCCTGCCGTTACTGCCACAACAACTACAGCTCAATCCGAGTCTGAATCATCACCGGATAATTTAACTGCAGATCGTGATAAAGCAGCAGAGCATTACCGAAATGGCGTTTTCTTTTACGATGCTGGCAATATGGGGAAGGCTATTGATGAATGGGATCATGCCCTCACCCTTGACAGGGAGAACGCTAATGCGCGCAAACGTTTATTGAAAGCTGAAGGCGAACTTGAAGAGCTCATTGATAAACATTATCAAAATGCTCTATTGCATAAGAAATACATGAGATATAGTGAGGCAGTTAAAGAATTTATAATTGTTAGCGAAATGTCGCGCAACAAGGAAGATGAACGTTATGTTAATTCTTTAAAAGAGATCAAGGAACTGGAGGGGCGTTAGCGGAAATGATTAGCTTAAAAATTTTAAAAAACGAGCTGCCTTTTAAGGATATTGACCTTCAGGATCATGAAACGCTCAATATCGGGCGGTCTCGCCAGAACAATCTCATGCTGGACGACTCTAGGTTGTCACGCAACCATTGTACGATATATTTTGAAGCAGGGCAGTGGAAAATCAAAGATTTTCAAAGCCCCGCTGGAACAATGGTTAATGGCCAGAAGATAGCTGAGACAGTGCTGGCAGGTGGAGACACCATCAAGCTTTGTGACTTTACAATTCGCATTGAGCAGCCAGCTGTTCAGGATTCTTCATCTGCTGTACGAAGCGAGTCAGTACAGCAGCCGGGTTCTCCTGGTGGCACAGTTTTTATGCCAAGAAGCGCTGCAATGCAGGGAGAAAACAGAATTGAAGTCATAGCAGGGAAGGCAAAAGGACTGTCGAAATCGTTTTGCGATTCTATGATTATAGGCCGCAAACCGGGTTGTGATCTTGTGATTGAAGACCAGGCCGTGTCGCGTGAACATATGCAAATCAGCCGCAGCGGAAAAAGCTACAGCGTGGAAAATTTAAATGAAAACAACAGTATTGAAGTAAACGGTAAAATCATAAAAAAATTTGCTCCACTGGCAACAAATGCGATTATCAAAATAGGCGACACAACGCTTAAGGTCACACTAAGTGGATCGCAGCAGAAAACTCTTGCAGGATCAAAGCCTTTCAGCACAGGGCTTAATAGAAAGTTCATAACTATTGGACTCCCTGCGCTGCTTTTTGTTGTCTTTCTGGCTGTGCTGTTTACATCGATGGAAATGAAGTCTGGACAGGATGAAACGCTCTCTTTAGCAGAAAAAACCGGCGCAGTTATGGTTGAGCCGGGGAAGCAAAGGGAAATAAATTTACACATGAAGCGGGGAAAGGACTATTTTGAAAAAAATAATTATCGAGAGGCATTAACCAGGTTCCAGGCGGTGCTTGATATTTCACCAACAGATACTGAAGCCCTTAGCTATGTAAAACAGTGCGAGATTGCTGTTGACAAAGAAAACCGTGAAAAATTAAAGCTGGAAGAAAAGAAAGACAAAATAAAGGCTCTGTTCGCAGAGGCAGCCGGTTTTTGTCAAAGCGGAAAATATGCTGAAGCCCGCAGTTTGCTTGCAGAAGCAAAAAATCTTGATCCCTCGAACAGTGAAATTAACGGCCTTCTTCAAAAAATTGATGCCGAGCAAAATGCATTTAAGGCAAAGCTTGAAGAAGAGGAAAAAAGAAAGGCGCAGTATCTTAGCGATGTGAAGGATTTCTATGCAAGGGGAGAAGCTTTTTTTGCACAGAATGAGTATTATCAGGCCCTCAAAGCATTTAATAATATTATTGCTTTGAATGTTCCCTGTGATGAAACTACCCGGGCACAAAGGAGGGTCGAGGATATAAAAGCAAAACTTCTAAGTGGAGTTGAAGCAAGCTATAATACAGGTCTTAAATACTATAATTTGCAGGATTATGATAAAGCCCTGATGTCGTTCAAGCAGGTTGTCGAGGTTTATCCGGGCTATAAAAATACAAATGAGCTCATGTTTGAAATAGAAAAAAATCTTGGAGAAAAAGCGCGGATACTCTATCAGGAAGGCCTTGTATATGAGGATATCGGCAATATGGATGCAGCAACAAAAAGGTGGAGGGAAGTATTAAAAATAATGCCCGTAACCTCAAACGAATATTACAAAAAAGCTCTTTTCAAATTAAGCAGTAAATAAAATAAATTTTTCATATAGCTTCTGCCTGCTTCAAAAGCAACTTTTTTATCAGCGATCGGTTGATTCACCAAAGCTTGCTGCGACTTGCCCATGAAAGTTATAATGTCTTTGATTACCCGAGATGCAGAGATTGAGCTATTTTAGAATTTAATTTTTAGGGCCAAAAAGCGGCAATACTTCCTCTGAATCGCGCGAGGGTTTATGTTGTGGTTGTGGTTGTGGTTGTGGTTGTGGTTCTTGTTGTGGCTGTGCCTGGTGCTCTTGTTGTGCCTGTGCCTGATGGGTGCTAAGTTCCTTTGCTGCAGGTTTTGGCTTGGACTGCTGCTGCGAAGATGGTTGATGGGTGCTAAGTTCCTTTGCTGGAGGCTTTGGCTGAGGTTCGGATTGATTAGGCTCAAAAAATTCAATTTTCGAGGTAGTCTCAACCTCCGGAGGTCTTTCCGCAATGACCTTGGACTTGGAAGCTTGGGCAAAGGCCAGAACATCCGGATGGGTGCTATAAAACCGCATGATCTGATTGCCGATTTCATCGCAGGAATCCCAGACTGCCGCAGGAACATTTTGACCGTCAAACACAGCAGTTTTTTGAGTATCGAAAATTTTCACTGCCAGAACTTGGCCTGTTGGCGCTTTAAGCTTTGTTATGATCTGGGTTGAAAACTCTGCAGGTTCATCTTTGCCGCGAAGCTTCAGAACTGCGGATTGGGCTGCTACTTCAAGCAGACAGGAGTTAACCGGGTTTGGCGTTGGATTGTCAAAGGTTGCAGTTGCCCTCGCGGAAATTATTTTTTCAAGGGCGGTTCGATAGGGCAGCTTGTATTTACCGCTTTCAAAAACACCGTTGAACAAGAACACCATATTGTCGGTTCCCTGCACCACAACCTTTACCGGGATGTGGACACGCTTAGCATCAGAAGGCGCCTGATATTCAGGGGGGCTGTTTGGATTCAGCGCGATAATATTGTCAGCACAGGCAGAAAGAGAAAATAGTGCTGCTACAAGAAATAACCTCAGGTGGAGTCTTTGCTGCATGCTCATTGATTGTTTTCTAACTCATACATAAAGGTTCAGAGGACACATTCCTTTATTCGTTCTAATTTTTATTTATCGGTTCAGCTTAATGGGCTTTCCCCTGACCGTCACGCTGTCAATGGTAATTACGGGAAATAACCGCAGCGGAAAATTAAAGCTGCTACAGTCAACGGTGACATCAATCAGTGCATCGGCAGCAGCGGATTTTATGGCCTCTGTTTTTGCATCTTCAGTGTTCAGAGATTTGAGAGCAAACATATTTAAAAAGCTTATACCCGAGGATGTACCGCTTACTTCCTCTTGGCTAAGGACTGTATACTGGTCCGAACTGGTTAGCGGGATCGTTGATGGAGCCATGCCTACAGGCGTTGTGATGCAGCCTGGCAGGATCAGTATACAGGCTATGCAGGCGCAGATTGTTATATGGATATGCAGAAGCCCCTTCCTGTTTATAACAATTAGTTCATTCATGAAATTTTATGCCTTTCCCCGATACCGTAGTTTTAATGAAAGTAAAAATAGAAAAAATATCAAATACGGAATACTCGATCTGACAGTCAATGATTGCATCAGCCTTGATTTGATCAATTGCAGCATCACGGGCACTTTTTGTAGGCTCCAGCGAGGCCAAGGGAATCAGGCCAAGGATAATAAACCCCGAGGAAGACCCCGAAGTTTCATTGATAACCGTATAGGTTCTATCGGCAGTAATAGGAGTTGATGAAGGGGCAACAGAGGCGCTTTTGGTAATACAGCCCGAGCAGACCGTGCTGAAAATAATAGCTGCGAGCACCAGTTTTATACTGACAGTAAGTTTTGGCATACCTTTCCTCCCTGGATGTTCATTGAACAAAATACTATCATCTATGCAGTCACAGATTACGTGCGCGCACCAGATGAATCCTGCGTATGTTGAATGCTTTTTCCCTGGCGCATGCGTGATTATCCATCTTAACCAAAGTTATTTCACAATTTCAGAAATCCAGAGGTGTGACGGTAGCGCTCTGTGCTGATCTTAAAACAACCGCTTCTTTGCCTTCCCCAGCGGCAGGTCATCGGACCACTGGCCCATTAGCTCGCCGCTGAGTGTAAACATCTTCAGCTGAAGAGTAAAATACGCCAGCTCTTGGCCGTCGTTGCCGAGCTGGCGAGTGTTGGTTATTTCGGTTTTTATAATATAGTCAAAAGAGGTGGCCGATTCGTCAACAATTCTCACAAGACCAGAGCCAAAAATGGTTTCCTGTATACGGTCATGAATATCCTGCACACGGATGCCTTCATTGTCGGTGTTGTTTTTGAGTCTGCCGACAATAAGCTTGGGTTTTTTTGCACCCCAGCTTCCCACTACGGGTGATTTGAGCATTTTATCGGTGACCTTTTCGGCGAAGGCAAGATAATCCCCCCCTGTCAAATCGGCCTGAAGATGTGCCCTATTGCCCGAATCAAGTATGGCCACATCGCCCTGCTGCCCGAATGTGCCGGATGCGCAACCATAAACCATACAGAGTAAACCAATTGCACATACTTTTTTAAGTGTTGCAAGATACATTTTTTGCATTTCCCTTGTCCTCCCTTGTAATTATTTTTCTTCTTGTTTATACATTTCTATAAATGCATCATCAGGAAGCCTGATGGTGAAAATTATATTTACGGCCTCCGGTGTTTTGCCTGTAGACTGAAACCTCTGCGTCTGCCTCGCCGTAAGCGTGAAGCGGTGCCACATGCTGCGGCTATCTACTGAAAAGCCCTGGCTGTCTTCCCAGTCATACTTATATTCGAGTGTATAACGGTCATCGGTAAGATTTTGAACTGTTACCTCGGCCTGAGTCATTTGTCCCAGGACACGGAAGCGCGGATCAAGTAAGACAATTTTATTTACAAGCTTTTTTGACCCCACTATTAATTTAGCTCTTGGGTTGCTTGTATCAATCATAGATTGTGGTACGGTGCGCTGGTTTGAATCGGGCATGGATGAGCAGCCATTCATCATAACAAAACCAATAGCGCATACCATTGCCAATAACTTAAAAAAATTCATACATCCTCCTCTCTGCACTATTTTGAAAACCACATCTTTTTATTGCTGTAAGCATACAAGTTTTGATTCAGGCTGCGGGCATATATAAAGTTATGATCTTTATTGTCAAGCGAAACCGTAGCTGAAGCCACAACCTTGCCAGAGGCATTATAGGAAGTCAATTTAACTTTATCTAAATCTTTAGGAATGTAAAATCTTGCGGCCTGCATACTTGCGGGCAAGGTCATCCATGATCGCATGTCCGGATGTGTCGCACTATCGCGCCAAGCGCCAAGCATGGTAAAAAACCCGGCAGCATTTGGATCTTTGCCACTATTTTGATTGGAAGACTCTTGAAGTCCTTGAAAGACGGTCTGCTCCATTACTGTACGGAAGTGAGCAAGCTCCGCTCTTAATGCCCTCACGGTAGAGCTGTCTTTCTGGTAGCGCAAGCATATTGCCTCAATATCGGCAACATTTGAAAGAGTAGCTAGTTTTTTTCCACTCATGTTTGAGACTTCAATGCGATGCACATCCGCATCATTTGGCACATATAGGGCTATTTTCATCGGAGCAATAACATATTTTCTGCCCTGTTGGGTATCAATTGGAATGGCTTTGTTAATAGTAAGAAGTTTTTTTTCAGGGACATAACCATCGCCAGCGACGATATGCACCAACCGTGTACCACTTGCTTTGGGTTTTTGAAGGTCATTAACCGCTTCTTTAAGTACCGCGCTTTCAGGATTCAACTCAAGTGCTTTCTTGTATGAAATTAAAGCATTATCACGCAGGCTTTTATCATCAAAGCTATCAAACTCCTGCACCATACCGGCAACATAATATGCAAATGGATTAACAAAAGCGCTTGGTAATTTCATGGCTTTCTTTTCCATTGGCGCATACTCTTGTAAAATAATTGACGAAAAATTAAAATCAGCCGATTTGTTTTTTGCGTTTAATGAATTCTTCTCTTTTTCTAATTCCGCCTTTGCCTCTTGTATGTTTTTTTCAAATCTTTTTCTTTCAACATCCTGCCAGTTAATAGCGCGTCGTGTAACATTATACGCCTTGCGCTCTCCATCAAGAAGGTATGCTATGCTTTTTAAGTTAAGCATTAAAACTTTTTCATAGCCTTCCCCACTATATTGATGCTTTTCTTCATTACCCGTAACTGTTTCTCCAAGAAAATCACCTGTGGCGCTGAACCAACCCCCTATTTTAGAGCCACTGTCATTTTTTGCAAAAATCATCTCGGATTTAGCCAAATAATTAACGGCATCTGAGCTTTTTCCTGCGTCAAGCGCAAGAAATGCGGCTTCAAGATTAGATAATGGGTTATCATCAAATGATTTAGCTTTTTGCAGGTGCATTTGATAAGCATCACTTACAGAGCCAGACCTATGCAAATCTTTAACTGGTATAAAGGTTTCGCCATAACCAGCATAAGTTATTGTTTTCGACTCAACCAACTCTTCGGCAGATACAGAATTTTTAGAAATGAAAGGCACAAACGCTAAAAAGCAAGTCAACATTAATATTTTGCAATTTTTAGTTTTCATACGTTCCCCCTATAAAAAAACCTTCTATTTAATTATGTCATATGGAGGACTTATTTATTTAAGCGCTCTTCTGACATCGTTCCAGAAAAAAAATAATTAAGAGGCAAACAATACTCTGTACAAGCATGTTTTTGCTGATTCTTTTGCTGCAAGAATCCTTTAAGTAGATCACCATGCAGGCTGCATTACTTTCGGCTTTTCCGCCGCTTCTCTTCTGGTGTCAATTTGCGGAACACGCAAAATATCTCCCTCTCTGACATCGCTGCCGGAATTAATGCGGGCAATTGATCGTGATGCTTCAACAGAAGTAATTTCAAGTGATGCCACCTTTGTTTCGGCTTTGCCGAATGAAATACCCGTATCCTTGTCAACAAGGTCTTGGCCTGGGCGCATGACATCAAAAGTGCTGCCGATCTTTAGGCCTGCATCCATGCCCCTGTTAACATACACAGTTCCCTCTGCGGTCGATCCAAGCACCTTTATGGGGTAAAGCCTGCCGAGAATCATAGCCACTGATTCAGTAGTGAAACGATCCATGAGGCTGCTCAATGCCTGCGTTGCATCCCCCGATTGTTTGATGCGCTCATTAAGGCGGATTTTATCAGCCGCTACAATTGCACCGGTATGGACATCAACAATGCGAACCGTGCCTTCGGCTATTCCGAAGGTCCTGACCTGCTCTTCACCAAGAGCCTTAATTGTTTTTCTTTCAGTATCTGTATAAAGATTTGAGACTTCGCCATGGATCAGATAATCGGCGCCCACAAGCTGCTTGAGCCGGTCTTGAATGTTGCCTCCGGAAGTAACCGCAGCAAATGATTTTTCATCAAGCACTTGGTCCACCTCCTGGCGCTCCATAACCTTGAAACGGTTGGTGTTGGTGAGCTTTACAATAAAGTCATCTGTTATGCGCTTCATGTGGCCCTGATCTATGCCATCCGTGACCGCGCTCTGATTTAGTCTGATGAGGCCAACGGCGAGCGTTGCCTTGCCGCTACGCGCCCCTGCCTTGTCTGCCCCGTCAGGCAGAGAGCCGCCTGTGCTGGCTGGTTCTTCTTTTCCACCTTCAGCAGTCCTCAGGCCCTTATTCTTTGCCGTTCTTTTCAGGAGATCGCCGGGCTGAAGCGGGCAGCCCCTTGTATGCGTGCCCTTGCTGCGTGCATCTTCAACTTCGCTGAGCACAACCTGCCCAATGACATTTGTTTCTTCGAAACCAAGCTGCACACCTGTATCAGGATCAATGACCGGTTTCCCGGGCTTAAATGCATCAAGTGTTTCGCCGGCAAAAAGGCCGCCGTCAGTTCCCCTGTTTACATATGCCAGGCAGTCACCGCTTACAGCCGCGACCTTGATCGGGTAAATAGCATTCAAAAGATTCAGAACAACTACTTCGGCATAGGCATTTGCAAGAGCTGAAATAATTCTGCTGCAATCGCCTTCGGCATCAAGGGTTTCCTTGACCGAGACGGTTCTTGATTCCATAATCTTTCCGCTTCGTGCATCAACGATGCGCATATTACCTTCGGCATAGCCGATTTTTTGCTTGAACACCCGCGATGAGTTGGGAAGCTGTGTGGTCTGGTCTTCAATATTAAAGTTGGCAAGATTGCCGTACACGAGATAGTCCACACCTTTGAGAGTTCCCATGGCGCTGGGCAGATCGCGGTTTTCAGCAAGGGCTTGGGCTGTCTGCTCATTGAGCAGCTGGTCGACTTCCTGCCGGTCAATCATCTCAAAACGTTTTGACTGGGTGAGCTTGGAGATGATCGTATCGGTGAATAATGGCGTATGTTCCTCGGCACCCTGGCCGGTCCGGGCTGTGGACCGCGACTTTATCAGCCCGACGGCAAGGCGCGGAAGCTGCTTATTGTCTGTAGGCTTGCCAGCAAGATTAACCGGTGCGCTTGCCGGAACGTTTGACATTTTTGCGTCACCTGCCTGTATATCAAGAACCGCAAGATCATCTTTTGTAAACCCCTGTCCGGCTATCGGGTTTACGATTGATAATGTTTCCTGAGGAGTGACGATTTCTACACGTCCTATATCTGATTTCACTTTGCCGATTGAAACACCGGCATCATCTTTTATTTCTTTGCCTTCGCGCTGAATAAGATAAATATCTCCCGCCTTTGCGCCGTCATTAAGACCTCGTGATATAACCATAGGCTGAAGGCTTGCGATACGGGCAGGGAATGTGGCATCAAGGATCTTAACGGCAGCCAGGCGGCCCAAATGGTCAAAGAATGAGAATTCATCGCCGGCTGGAGCCCCGCCGGTAAAAGCCGTTTCGGTTACCATTGTTTTGATGCTTGCCGCGCCTGCGATTATTCCAGATTTCACCTCGATAATGCGGATGTTCATCCTTGCTTCGATGGAGTTTTTCTGTACTGTCCGGCCCGAGTCACTGTAGGGCACAGCTGTCTGCTGGGTTGTCTTTGTCAGCTTTTCAAGATTGCCGAGCACAATATAGTCTGCGCCTGCTGCGGAGCCAAGATCTTTGAAGTCTTTTAAAATATCATTATAGTTTGCAAGAGCGCCTGTTGTTCCCACATCACCCCCGCCTGCTGCAATGCCGCCGCCGGTAGCACCCGGCGCGACAACCGGAGCGCCCACGACAAATCCGCCGCCGACTTCTTTCATATTGGTGATGGCGCTGTCAAGCGTGCGGTCAAGATAGGTTTTTTGTAAATCCTTGCCGAAGCGCTGCTCAAGAACAATTCTTCTCAGCGCTTTTCTCTCGACCGGAACGAAGCGTTTGCTGTTTGTAAGGTTCTCCAATATGCGGTCGGTCAGCACATCGGGAAGGCCAATGGAGGAGCCTGCGCTGATCTGTGTTTGATCAGGCACGAAGTCCGAGTGCCCGATAACGGCGATTTTTAATTTGTTGCCCTGCGCTGAAAGATTTTTGGGCTTTTCCGGTTCCTTGCTGCATGAAAAGCATGCGACCATAGAGATGATACAGAACAGCCCAACGATTAGACTTAAACGTTTTTTCATAAATTCTCCCCTGTATTAGAGCTTTTTTACTTTTGCGGCTTACGAATAATAAACTCATTTTTAATAGGTCCTTGTGTGTCTTTTGTCAAAATCTCGGCAATGGTAGATTTCGGGTTTACCCTTGACACTTGGATTCTCCCGATAAGTGTCTCAGCAGAACCAAGCGATTCCTTCGTGTACGGGTCGATCAGTTCGGTACCGGGTTGATAAACATTGAGCACGTCACCGGCTTTAAGCCCGCCATCGGAACCGCGGTTAATCCACACCTGTGTACCAACGACATTGATCACCTGCATCGGGAACACCCAGTCAATGAGCTGGTCTGCCATCTGCGCCGAAACGCTTTTTGCCATGGTTGTGAAATGACTACTGCCCGGGCCGCCGCCGCTCGAGTTGACGATGGACGCGCCCGTCGAGAATGAGCTCTTCAGGTAAAAGGTGGTATAGATATTACCGGTCGTGGTGTCGACAAGCTGCGCGCCTATTTCAAGCCCGCCCGAGTCCCCGCAGGAATATTTATTATCTATATTGGGCACCGCGTTGCAGGAGCGACCGTATGCAAAATGCTGCACCACCGGTAAGATGAGATAATTCGCGTTTTTGAACTGGCCTTCCTCCGCTGCATCGCCCTTTGCAAAACCCGAATCTGCAAATCCCTGTTCCTCGCGAATTGCGCCAAGCTTATCTTTTTGTCGTGTAACTACTTCGAATTTTTTTGTGGCTAGTATTGAGGCCTCCATCTCAGCAAGTAACTCACCCAAGTTGAGATTTTTTTGACTGTTTTTGCCAACTCCGTCACCCAGTGTTGGCAGCTTTAACGCAACGACCTTCTTTTTTAGTGGTTGATCTTGAGGCGGGGGTTGCCCTTGATTTTGTGCCTGCGAAAGCACCGGCAAAAGCAAAGCGGAGAGAATTAATAATGTGATTAAGAAATGGTGTTTGCCCCAAAAAGGCCGGAAATTTTTTTGCATGTATAACTCCTTTCAATAATGGAGGATAATAAAGCCGGGCTCACTTCAAAAAAAGAAATAAAAAAGGCCTGTCTACACGACAAGCCTTATGCCACACTTAATTCAAAAAATTAAGCTATTAAAATACATTGCTTCCCCCTTTTTATATAATGGACATAAAATATTTCACATTTGCAGCATTGTCAATAAAAATAAAATGATTATTTTTATTCTAAAAAGGGGTAGCACTATTGTTTTAATTTACATTCAATATTCGGTGCAAACAGTAGCTCTTTTGTCAAAGTAACCAACGAAATTCCCATAGGAGTCATATGCTGGAGTACGTCTGATTTCCTCCCAGCATCTGCGCGGCGCAGGCTGGCTATAGCCGTATCCATAGGAAGTAGGTTGCGCGTAACCATATCCACAGGTAGTGGGCTGATTATAAGAATTGCCACCAGTAAAAACATTGCCGACGCCTGTAACGGTTCTACCTACCATAGAATTGCTTCCGTTAAACAGGAGGTCTGCGCCTGCCACGCCAGCAAGTATTTTGCCTGCATTTGCCCAGCCATTAGCCTCTACGCTGGGCGCGTACAAAAGACTTCCGGCGCAGGTCAGCAAACAAAAACCGATTACAATAATGTTTTTCTTCATGTCTCCGCCATCCTTTCTTTTGGTTTTTTTAAAACCATTTTTTTAAATATATTATATATTTTAACGCAAAAAAAACTATTCTGCAAATAATTTTAATACAAGTGGTATGCCACTCCCTTGCGAGACTCCTTCCTGAAAGGATATTAGTAGCATATCCTTTCCTGGCCCATATAGTTTCCCCATGAGTCAAATACGTTAATATATCTGCATCGTTGAACCGGGGGGTAATAAGCCGGGTAACTTTGCACTATTACTGCTCCACCCGGCGAGTAAAACCCATAAGCCCAATCATTATGGTTGTTGTTGTGGTAACCGTTATAGTTGTTGCCGTGGTGACTGTTATGGTCATATCCATGACCATTTCCATCATAGCTTCCGTGATCTCCAGAATGTCCGCCTTCATGATTTCTGCCTTCACCAAAGGCTAGACCGGTAAAACACAAAACAAAAACACACATAATGATCGAGATATATTTTTTCATGTTAACTCCTTTCTAGAGTTTAAGTGCTGCTTTAGCTGTGTTTAGAAAAGATCGCTTTACAAAATCTTTTAGCTGTCTTATCGCACAACTGCAGTACTGATAATTAAGTAATACAAGCGGCATGCCAACAGCTGGTAAATTTATAAAGCCCTAAAAATGCTTAATTATTTAAAGCACAGAAAAAAAGTGGCACTTAAAACTGTCTGAATTTTCATTCAGGTTTTTGTAAAATCAGACAAGCCCCTATAAGAAGCAGTATCTATTGTTTGAATAAATCTGTTATTGATCGTGTGCATAAAACACGAAAAATTTGTTTTAATTAATACGAATCGGTTTTATGATGGAAAAGTATTTGAGCGCAGCCAGTGCATGTCGATAAAATTCACAACTCAGCAATCCAGCAGGGTTTGCAGTTTAATCAGGGAGACCTCTCATGACATATGAAAAAAAATCCGCCGTAGTGCTGTGCAGCGGAGGCCTTGATTCTGCAACCGTCATGGCTATGGCAAAAAATCAGGGCTATGATATCTACAGCCTGAGCTTCCGCTATGGCCAACGCCACCATATTGAGCTTGAATCGGCTGATAGGGTTTCCCGGCATTTCGGCGCACTGCAACACCTTGTTCTGACTATCGAGCTTGATAAAATCGGCGGGTCAGCTCTAACCGCCGCAATCGACGTGCCGAAAGGACGGACTCAGGCTGCTCTGTCCGTTGGAATTCCGATCACCTATGTGCCCGCGCGCAATACGATTTTCCTGTCATATGCCCTTGCCTGGGCTGAGGTTCTCGGCGCTGCCGACATCTTTATCGGTGTCAATGCTCTTGACTATTCGGGCTATCCCGACTGCAGGCCTGAATATATAGCCTCATTTGAAGCTATGGCAAATCTTGCAACAAAGGCCGGGGTTGAGGGCACAACAAGAATTAAGATTCATGCGCCGCTGCTGAACATGACAAAGGCCGAGATTATCCGCACCGGCGCTGCCCTGGGTGTGGATTACAGCATGACCCACAGCTGCTACGACCCGCTGCCTGACGGCAGCCCCTGCATGCAGTGCGACAGCTGCATGCTTCGCAAAAAAGGATTCGACGAAGCAGGCATCAAGGATGCAATGTAAAAATATGCGGCGCCACTTCTTGATGGCGAAATCATGACATCCGCTATACGTGTTTTTATCGGCTAAATATGACTTGCTTAAAACAGCGTGATACCAATAAAGCCTACGCTATCATGATGGTTGTCTACGCCGTTTTTGCCCTTACGGCGGACTCGTTATCCACAAATCACTCCCACTGGTTAATTAACTGGTCACGCTTTTACTGGCGATTTAAAAGCGGATTTGAAATGTCTACGGCAATTTTGTGGCTGGGAATTCCCGTGCTGCTTATGTGGCGGGATCTTGATATCCGGGTTTTTACATTTGCGCGATGGAAAAAAATTGATGCCTGGCTGCTGATTGCTTTAATCCTGCTTGGCGCCTGCGGCGTTTGCTTGATCAAATTCATACCGGTGCTCAATCAGTACTATCAGTCGCAATCCCATCTCAGCGCTTCCATGAAGTGGTCCTATGCGATCGGTAATCTTATCTGGCTCTCATCGTGGCTGATCGGGTGGGAATTTTTACATCGTGTTTTTCTTATGCGGTATCTGCAGGTAGTGCTGGGCAGAATCGGCCCCTGCTTTATTCCCGCCTTTGAATTCATTTTTCATTTGCAGAAATCAATTCCGGAGGCATTGGGCATGCTTCTTTTATCGATGGTGCTCACCTACTGGACGTATAAGCGCAAAAACGTGCTGCTGCCGTTTCTTGCCCATTTATCAATCGAAATAACTCTTCTCGTATATCTGATTATATAGCCGAAGTGGCAGAAGCAGCAAATTTCCCTGCGTACCGTTACTGATCCTCCGGCTTTTCAAACACCCACGTGTTGAGCGCTTCAAAAATCGCCTCGCGCTTGATTGGCTTGGCGATGTAGTCGTTCATGCCCGCCTCTATGCATTTTTCGCGATCGCCTTTCATGGCGTTTGCCGTCATGGCGATGATGGGCACACGCGTGAAGCCCTTGTACCGGAGCAGCTGCGTGGCCTGGATGCCGCTCATGACCGGCATTTGGATGTCCATAAAAATGATGTCGAAAAAATCGGGCTTGGCACAAAACATATCGATTGCCTGCTGGCCATCGGTAGCCACTGTGACCGTGTAGCCGGCCTTGGTAAGAAAGGTCACCGCAAGTTTCTGGTTCACGGGATTGTCTTCAACCAGCAGTATGCTGACGGCATGCCTGGCATCTTCGCGCATGGAGCGCTGAGTTACAATCCTTTCCCCGATGGCCTGCTGCTGCAACTCGTCGGCAGACAAAGAAAGGAGCCGCTCGATCATCCTGTAGAGCTTCCCGCGGCTGATCGGCTTGAGCAAATAGCCGTTGAAGCCCGCCTCCTGGCATCTGCGCGCGCCCTCTGTGTCCGTTGATGATGAATAGGCAAGCAAGGGCATCGCTATTCCGTATACCGATCGTATGGCCTGAGCCAGTTGGTAGCCGCTCATAACGGGCATCATAAAATCGATGATGCAAAGGTCGAACTGCGGTCCGGCTGCGCTTCGTTTGGCCAGCTCCTCCAGCGCGCTCTCACCGTCGCTTGCCTGCGTTACCTGCATCCGGGCAGATTCAAGCACGCTGCGAAGAATATTCAGGTTGTTGCAGTTGTCATCAACAATCATTGCGGTACTGCCCGCAAGCGACACGGGCAGATAGCGCCTGGCATGCGTGGCGTCGGCCTTGCGAAGCCATGCGGTAAAGTGGAAGACGCTGCCCGTGCCCGGTTGGCTTTCAGCCCAGACATTGCCGCCAAGCAGGTTGGCAACCTTGCGGCAGATAGAAAGCCCCAGGCCCGAGCCGCCAAAACGACGCGTGGTGGAGGTGTCAACCTGCTGGAATACTGCAAAAATGCTCTCCAGCTTATCGGCCGGAATCCCGATGCCCGTATCCCGCACCTGCGCATGAATTTTCAACCTGTCACCGCACTCCTCATCAACCAGCAGCGACAGCTCGATCTCGCCGGTATTGATGAACTTTGCGGCATTGTCCATGAGGTTCACCAGCACCTGCTTGTACCGGTACGGGTCGCCGCTTATCATGGCGGGCAGATTGTCGTCGATCCGCAGCATGAGTTCGACATTCCTGCCGTCGAGCCTGGGTTGAATAAGTTCGCAGACGTCATGGGCGAGCAGTTCGATGTCAAAAGGCAGCTCTTCAAGTTCAATCTTATGCACCTCTATTTTTGACAGATCAAGAATATCGTTGATGAGCGACAGCAGCGACTCGGCGCTTTTTTTGATGGTGTGGGTGTAGTCCTTCTGCTCGGGCATAAGGCTGGTCCCCAGCAGGATGTCGGCAAACCCGATGATGCCGTTCATGGGCGTGCGGATTTCATGACTCATGTTGGCCAGGAACTGGCTCTTAGCCATATTGGCCTGCTCGGCAGCATCTTTTAAAACGCGCAGCTCGTCGGTCTCGCGCCGTTTTTTCAGCATTCCTATAACGAACCCGATCAGCACCGCAAAAGCGCTTGCGATAAACAGCAGCCGCTGCATGCGCTCGCCCCGCACATCAACCTCCCGCGACGTTTTTTTCATTTCATCCCAGCCCGACCGTATCACTTCGTCGGACAGGGCGACAATCTCGGGCGCAAGGGGCAGGATGGTTTTTCGGATCTCTTCATCCATCTTCAGCATAAGGGCTGCCTGCCCTTCAAAAGCGTCACGGAGCTTGTCGATATCGACTGCTATATCCCCCTGTGTTGCGCCGCGGTTCTCCATTTCTATCATGGCCTCAAGCATCCGGATGACCCTGTCGGCGCTATCGTGCGCGGGTTCGAGAAAGAAGCGATTCATGGCCTGCTCAACATCGACATGCTGCTTCAGCAACGCCATGCTCAGGGTGAACAGCTGCGGGTTGTCTTTGGCGGATTGGGAACGGGAGTAGAGCTTGTCGGTTATTCTTTTGGTTACAGCCAGCAGGTCGCGCTTGTTGTCTTCACGCGCTTTTATCCGTATGACGACGTTGTTGAACTTTTCGATGTACTGCAGCGCGCGCGACTCGATTTTTTTCAGCAGCTCCCTGCGGTGCGGGTCGCCAGTGCTGCGCAGCGCTACTTCCATCAGCTCCTTGACTCCGCGAATGTGGGCATCGGCATCGTGCAGGTCTTCGTCTTTTTCGCGCATTATAAATTTCTCGACCGATATGCGCATGGAGAGAATTTCCGAGCGAATCTCGTTAGCCAGGTTAACTTCGCCGGCAACCTCGTTAGTGAGGCGCTTGAGCGTATCGGCAAAGCCCTTGAATTGGAGTACAGCCACCGCCACCACCGCTATCAGCAGCGCAATCCCGATGACATAACCCGCATTGATCTGGGTTTTGTGGTCGATTTTAATCATGTTCTGCGACCCGTAGGCGCTATAAGACCCCTTTTGATCATATAATACTTTTTTTAAGTTCTGTCAGCAAACCCCTTCCAGCAAACATATATCCGGCAGAAGTGCTTTAAATTCATTTCCTTAATATTTCAATTTATGTAAATATTATAAATATTAATTTTGTTCAATATCTATTTGTTTTAAATGTGGGTGTGTAGCTGGAATAACAGCCTTTTACTTATCAATAATGGCAAGAAGGCAGCAAAATTCTTTGCCTGTATAAGTGTGAACGCAGATAAAAAAATTTTCCTGCCATATTTATTTGCAATAAGAAATCCAACAATGAACATAAAATGAAAGTCGTTTTTTGCCCAAACGACTTTTACGTGGTAGATATAAACATACTCAGCCTATCCCCTTAGGGGTTTGTCTGAGTCTGTTTCAGGTCGTGCGAACTTTAAGACGATCTCTCGAACCGGCCTTTACCGGTCAGCACGGTGCCTGAAAAAGCGATGCCGGCAACCGCATGGGATAAATTTTAAAGCGCACACTGCGCCACCAGCGATACTAAGACGACAGGACAGATCACAATGGAAAAGTTGAAGACTTTTAAGCCTGCAATGACCCCGGCAATACGCATGTTGTTTTGCCTGGCGTTTTTATTGAGCCTGTGCGGCCAGCCAGGCACTGCCCGGGCGGGGGTCTGGTGCCGCGGAGATCTGCATGCTCATTCAAACTACAGCGATGGCGACAGCCCAGTCGCAGCCCTGGTTGCCGAGGCGGAGAGGCTGGGGCTTGATTTCTTTGCCCTTACCGATCATGACGGCAGCCTTAAAGGTGTGCCGTTGCACTGGAGCGACCCGGGCTATACCTCAGATAAACTGGTGCTGCTCTACGGCATGGAATGGACGACTATCAGCGGGCACGCAAATGTCTGGGCTGCGGCGCCGTTTGATTACGCTCCGCTGTGGCAAGCCCATCGTAACCATGACCCTGCAGCGACAGCCGCAGCCATGCATGAACAGGGCGGGCTTTTTTCAATAAATCATCCGGAAGAGTTCGTGATTTGCCCCTGGCAATACCCTGTGCCTGAAGACACCGACTGCATCGAGGTCTGGAATGCCCTGTACAGCCTGCCCAGCATGAGCCGTATGGCTGTGCACGTGTTTTGGGATAATCTGCTGCAGGATGGCCGGCGGCTTACAGCCGTTGGGGGCAGCGACACGCATCATTTGAAAAAAGTTTTTTCGCTTTTTTACGACCTGGCCATGCCAACCACCTGGGTCTGGGCGCAGGAGCGCACGGCAGAGGCTATTCTTGCAGGTATAAAAAACGGGCATGTAACAATCAGCTATTCGGTCGACTCGCCCCGCTTTGAACTTGCTGTCGACGCCGACGGCGATGGACAGTTTGAAATTATGATGGGAGATGCCGCCCCTGAACCCTCGGACGCAGAACTGAGCATGAAGCTTTCCGTGATAGCGCCCGACAATGAAACAGCACCTACCAGCGGAATTGCCCGGGAACTGGGGAGTGAGGAGATACAAGCCCTGAGAAAGGGCGGGAATCTTTTTGCGAATTCAGTTAAAAAAAATAAAAGCAGCAACATAAGGCGCGATGAACGCTATCTTGCCTGTGTCTATAAAAACGGCAGGCTCTACAAGGCATGGCGCATGAACGGAGCGGCATCGATTGCATTCAGCGCGCCGGTGCAGGCCGGAGACTATTTTCGCGCCGAGCTCATGGGGCTTCCAAAAATGCCATTGCCCCTTCGATTGCTCTACGGCTACACAATTGCCGTCACCAACCCGGTCTATATCGACCCGCCTATACAATAAGCGGCAGGAATGAGAGAATACGAGAGGGCGCAGCTGTTCTTATCTGTGGACAATAAAAAAACAGGAACATATGCTCCTGTTTTTTTGTCAATCTTCAAACCACACTAAAGAAAACCCGGCGCTATGAGCCGATATTTCCTTCATGCTTTTATTTCTTCAAGCCATCCGAATGTGTCGTCGATTTCTCCGGTCTGAATTTTCGTGAGCTTTTCATACAGTTTTGTCGATACCGGACCGGCGGTTGCTCCGTCGCCGAAAGTAAATGCTCTGTCCTTGTACTGAATGGAGGCAATCGGGGTAATGACTGCAGCTGTTCCTACGGCTCCGACCTCATCGAAATTTTTCAGCTCTTCAACATCGATCGGCCTCTTCTCGACAACCATGCCCATATCAGCTGCCATAATCGCGAGGCTGTCGTTTGTAATGCTCGGCAAAATAGAGCTGGATTTAGGCGTAATATATTTATTGCCGGCGATGCCTATAAAATTTGACGTGCCAAACTCGTCTATGTATTTCTTTTCTTTCGGATCAAGATATAAAGCTATCGGGTACCCTTGTTGATGGGCATATTCGTAGCCCAGCAGTCCGGCTGCATAATTTGCTCCTACTTTGTAGGCGCCCATCCCGAGCGGCGCTGCCCTATCATATTCGTCGACAATCAATGCCTTTACAGGCTTGAATCCGCCCTTGTAATAGGGCCCGACCGGCGTAACTAATATAATAAACTCATATTCTTTCGCAGGCCCCAGACCTATCTGAGCGCCGACGCCGAAAACGACAGGCCGAATATAAAGGCTGGCGCCAGTATTATACGGGGGAACAAATCGCGCGTTAGCCGCTACAACTTTTTGAATCCCCTCCAGAAACATTTCCACCGGAATTCGGGGAACCAGTATGCGGTCCGAGCTTACCTGCAGCCTTTTTGCGTTTTCTATCGGCCTGAATACCACAATGCGCCCGTCTTTTGTTTCAAATGCCTTCATCCCTTCAAATGCTTCCTGACCATAGTGCAGGCAGGGATCGGCTATGTGCATTTTTACCGTTGCGTCGCTTGTCAGCTCGCCTTTCGACCATGCACCGTCCTTGTAATGGTAGCGGATATTAAAATCGGTTTTGATATATCCGAAAGGAAGGTCCTTCCAGTCAAGGTCTGCTTTTTGAGTTGTTTGAGTCTTCATAAACGTCTCGTACTGTTGATTTAATTAATGAATAGGCGCCTGTTGTGATGCCGATAGAATATAAATTGATGATGGTTGCGTGTCAAGGCAAATATGGGCGCGGAATTTTTCTCCGGTTTAACTCTTTTATTCAGCTGTTCTTTTTTCGGATATACCAGACAAGCTGCCTGAATAGCCCGCGCAGCATCCTGACCTCGGGAACTGAAAGCCCTGTGCGCGACAGCAGCCTTCTGATCATCCCCAGCGTATACTCCGGGTTTTGAGGATTCAAAAAACCGATCTCAAGCAGCGACTCGCGCATATGATCGTACATGGCCTCGACCATGGCAACAGGGGCAGGGTCGCTGAGTGCGACATCGGAAGCTTTAATTTCAGGGCATGCCGAGAAAAGCTCATAGCAGATAAGAAGAACGGCGTGAGAAATATTCAAGGAAGACGCGCCAGGGGCTGTAGGAATGTTTACAACCTCGTTGCACAGCTCAAGTTCATCATTGGACAGGCCCATGTCTTCAGGCCCGAACACTATGGCAACATTGCCCCTTTGAGCATGTTCAACCGCCCGACATGCCATCTCGCGAGGCTCCAAAGCATCCCTGCATCGTCTGCTGCGTGCAGTGGTGCCGTAAACATAGACCGCATCGGCAAGGGCATCGCGAAGGGATGGAAATGTTCGGGCGCTGCGCAGAATGTTATCGCCGTGGGTTGCCATGGCATATGACTGCTGATCGATCTTGCAGCGCGGGTTGACAAGGCTCAGGCGGGGAAAACCCATATTGGCCATGGCCCGGGCAACAGAGCCTGTATTGCCCGAATTGAGAGTGCCGACCAGCACAATGTCTATGCTGCTGAAAACAGGGCTTACCACGGCCACCGTGCCTTCAGTCAATACGGCTGATCCGGTCGCCCACTTTCACCGTGCCGCCGGACAGTACTTTGCCGAATATGCCCTCCGTAGGCATAACACAGGTGCCCGCCTGATGGTAAATAGCGCAGGGAGTATGGCACTCTTTGCCGTGCTGCGATATTTCGAGCACGACGTTTGCGCCGATTCCAATTTTCGAGCCGATTGGAAGGGCCAAAAGATCCACCCCTTTGGTGGTGAGATTTTCCGCAAAATCGCCGGGCCCGACATCAAGGCCCATGTCCTGCATTTTTTTGATGCTCTCCATGGCAAGAAGGCTTACCTGCCGATGGGTTGCGCAATTGCCATGGGCATCACCTTCGATGCCGAACTGCTCGATAAATTTTGCCTGGCCGACATTTTTCTTCCGCATGCCGGTTTTGGGGCTTGTGCACACAGCCAGGATACTGGCTGTGTCGGAATTTTTATTCTCGATCATGATAATTCCTCTAATACTGCTAAAACAAGATTTATTTTTTTGTCATTTCAAAAAATTATCTGCGCGTCTGTTCAAGCGGAATACAAAGTCTGAATAATGTATCCCCCGGGGTGCTCTGGATATCAAATGTTGCGGCGTAAGGCTGCATCAACCGCCCGACCCGCTGCAAACCGGTTTCCCGGGAGAGCTCACTGCCGTCCGTAAAGGGCTTGTGCAGCAAATCAAGCAGCTCCTGCCGGCTGTGCGGGGCAATGCCGCAGCCCGTATCCCGGAAACAGATAGCAATGCAGCCATCGGCAACCGACATGGCCACGGTAAGCCTTTTTTCAGGGGCATTGAGCATGGCGCAGCGGGTATTATACAAAAGCTCCAGAAACGTCAGAGAGAAAGACACCGGATCGGCCGTGATAGATGGGATGTTTTCTTGAAATTCATAGGCCTTTTGCGTCTGGTGCTTGAATTCCATATCGGCATTCAAAAAGGCAAGCACGCTTTTCAGCAGCATGTCGAGCTGTAGTTCGGCGGTCTGATTTTTAAGAACCGCCTGGGTTGTCCTGATGCAGTTTTTCAGCGTATCGTCAATCCTCGAGCAGCTCTGGCCAATCACATCAAGATCATGGTGGCACTTCTGAAGCTCTGCATGAGAAGCTTCATCGCCTGCAGCCGGGTGAATTTTGGCAAGGCGCATCTCCAACAACTCCATCCTGCCGACAATCGATGAAAGGGGCGTGTTGATATTATGCGCCACACCGCCGAAAAGCGAACCTATGAAAGCAAGGCTTAAAATCTGGTCTGCCGAAAGATCTTTAAGCATATGTCCTCTCCTTCATGCACCGTAAAAAGCTCCTTGCAGTATATGCTGCAACATAGCATAAAAAAAATACAGGCTGTTCAAAAATGCTCAGATGCAAGGCGCGCGAGATCATGCGACATGAGGCGTACTGTTTCGTACGCCGCAGTGAAGCATGATGAGCGTAACGAAGCAGATGAGCGTTTTTCAACAGCCTGCTAGTGCATGAAAATTTTTTTCAGGTTTGCCTCATACGGCGGCCGCACCAGTCCGCGATCGGTAATGATGCCGTCTATCAGGCCGGCAGGCGTTACGTCAAATGACGGGTTCCAGACGGGCGTGCCGACAGGTGCTGTCAGGATACCGCCAAACCCCGTCACTTCATCGGCTGCACGCTCCTCGATGGGAATGGCATCGCCGTTGGCGATGGCCGGATCAACCGTGGAGCGGGGCGCTGCAATATAAAAAGGGACGCCGTGCTGACGGGCAAGAACTGCCAGGCTGTAGGTGCCGATTTTATTTGCCGAGTCGCCGTTTGCAGCAATGCGGTCAGCCCCGGTGATGACGAGTGAAACCCGGTGCTTTTTCATATAAAACGCAGCCATGCCATCGGTAATAAGCTTGAACGGAATGCCGTATGCTGTCAATTCCCAAGCCGTCAGGCGGGCGCCTTGCAGGAGCGGCCGCGTCTCGCAGGCCACGACATTGATGTTTTTACCGCTGCCGGCTGCCGTGCGGATCACGCCGAGGGCTGTACCGTGGCCGCCCGTGGCAAGTGCACCTGCATTGCAGATTGTCATGATGGTGGCATTCTGCGGCACGACCTCCTGCCCGAAACGGCCCATGGCCAGGTTGTTTTCAATATCTTCGGCATGAATGGCAAGGGCTTCTGCAACCAGAATACTTTTCAGACCGTCAACCGAGGCGGCACCTGCCGCGCGTGCTTTTGCCATCATGCGGTCAAGTGCCCATTGCAGGTTTACAGCCGTAGGCCGCGTGCTGCGCAGAAGCTCATATACTGGCAAAAGGGCTGCTATACACTCTTCTATGGTTGCCGCCTGTACTTTTCGTGCTTCAAAAGCAAGGGCCATGGCCGCGGCTATGCCGATGGCAGGCGCACCGCGCACAGCCAGACGCCGTATGGCGTCTGCTACCGTCTCAAGATCGCGGCTCTCGATATAGACTTCTTGCGCAGGCAGAAGAGTCTGGTCAAGAATCCGTATATGGTCATCGCACCAGGCGATGGCCTGAACTGTATCAGCCTGCAAGTTGTTTCCTTAATATATCGTTTAAAAGCTGCGGGTTGCCCTTGCCTTTGGTGGACTTCATCACCTGGCCCATGAGAAATCCGAACACCTTATCCTTGCCGCTGCGGAAATCTTCAACCATCTGCGGATTGGCGTCAAGCACCGCCTGCACGGCTTTTTCAAGCTCACCGGAATCGGACACCTGCACCAGCCCCTGCTCATGCACGATTGACTCAGGCATTTTGCCTGTTTCAGCCATCTGCTCAAAAACTTTTTTGGCGATCTTGCCGCTGATGGTTCCCTTGTCGATGAGGGCGATCATACCGGCAAGATGCACCGGGGTTACAGCAAACGACGCAATATCACGTGAATCGGCAAGACTGCGCATAATATCGCCCATGATCCAGTTGCTCACGGCCTTGGGCTGATTGTGTAGCTTTACCGCCGCTTCAAAATAGTCGGCAACCTGCTTTGTCACGGTCAGAACATCGGCATCGTATCCGGGAATGCCATACTCATCAATGAATCGCTGCCGCCTCTGCCGCGGAAGCTCCGGGAGCCCCGCGCGCACGGCCGCAATCCAGTCTTCATCTATAACCAGGGGCACGAGATCCGGATCAGGGAAATAGCGATAGTCATGGGCCTCTTCCTTGCTGCGCATGGAGAATGTCTCTTCGCGCTTTTCATCCCACAGGCGAGTCTCCTGCATGATCTCTATCCCGTCTTCAAGCATGTCGCGCTGCCGCTCAATCTCAAATTCTATAGCCTTTTCAACATGCCTGAACGAGTTCATGTTTTTCAGCTCAACCTTGGTGCCGAACTTCTCCCGGCCTTTGGGCCGCAGCGAGATGTTGGCGTCGCAGCGAAAGCTGCCCTGCTCCATATTGCCGTCGCAGACTTCAAGGTACTGCACAATGGAGCGCATGGTTTTAAGGTACTCCACGGCTTCCCGGGGGCTGCGGATATCGGGCTCGCTTACGATTTCCATAAGCGGCACGCCCGTGCGGTTCAGATCAACAAAGCTGCTGTCTCCTGCTATTCCGTTTATCTCGTGCATGAGCTTGCCCGCGTCTTCCTCCATGTGGATGCGCGTAATACCGATGCGTTTTTTCACTGCGCCTTCAAGCTCAAGGTCAAGATAACCAGCCGTTGCTATGGGCAGCTCAAACTGCGAAATCTGGTAGCCTTTGGGAAGATCGGGATAAAAATAATTCTTACGGGCAAATTGATTGTACTTTTGGATGGTGCAGCCTGTCGCCAGAGCGGTTTTTAAGACAAATTCGACAACCCTGCGGTTTGCAACCGGCAGCACTCCCGGCATGCCAAGGCACACCGGGCATGTTCTGGTATTGGGCTCCCCGCCGAACTGCGTTGAGCAGTTGCAGAAAATCTTGGTATCGGTGAGCATCTGGGCATGCACTTCAAGACCGATCACCGGTTCAAAATCCATGGTAACTCCGTTTCACTGTGGATATAATAATTTATTGCTATTTATTAATAAAGTAGAAGACAAATGATAACATAAGACAATCAAAAAGGCATCAGGAAAAACACTGTATGCGCGCAGCAGCTGTGGTTCAGTGCTTGTTTATTCGGGCGGCTCAAGTCATTTCATCGTGGTTAAAAAAGGCGGGATAGCATCAAGCATGGGCGGCTGATTCTGCAGAGGCCTGCAGGGCTTCGGCCTGATAATGGGCAGCAAGTGAATCAATTATTTCCTGCAAATCGCCAAGCATGATTTGTTCTATTTTGTAGAGCGTCAGGTTGATGCGATGGTCGCTTACGCGGCCCTGGGGGAAATTGTAGGTGCGGATGCGCTCGCTGCGATCGCCGGAGCCGACCATGCTTTTGCGCTCACGGGAAATCTCATCGTGCTGCTTCTGCTGGGCCAGGTCAAGCAGGCGTGATTTGAGAATCTTTAAGCCCTTGGTCTTATTCTTGAGCTGGGATTTTTCGTCCTGGCAGGTAACGATAAGGCCGGTGGGAATATGGGTGACGCGCACCGCAGAGTCTGTCGTGTTAACGCTCTGTCCACCGGGGCCCGACGAGCGATAGACATCATATTTAAAATCAGCAGGATTGCAGTCAAGCTCTACATCATCGGCCTCGGGCAGCACGGCAACAGTAACTGCAGAGGTGTGAATCCGCCCTTGAGTTTCAGTATCGGGAACACGCTGCACGCGGTGCACGCCGCTCTCATAGCGCAGCTGGCTGTAGGCTCCCTGCCCTTCAATAAGTGCAATAACTTCTTTAAACCCTTTAAGCCCTGTGACGCTCTGACTCATGATTTCAATGCGCCAGCCCCTGGACTCGGCATACTTTGAATACATGCGAAAAAGGTCATACACAAAAAGGGCCGCTTCATCGCCGCCTGTGCCGGCGCGTATTTCAAGGATGACATTCCTGTCATTTCGCGGGTCTTTCGGCAGCAGCAGCACCTGCAGCTCCTGCTCTATCTTTTCTTTTTGTTCGGTGAGCGGGCCTATTTCTTCACGGGCAAGCTCCCGGATTTCTTCATCGCTGTCACTTAGAAGCTTTTTATTATCATCAAGCTGCCGGGAAATTTCCTTGAAACGCTCATAGCCTTCAACAATGGGCGCAAGTTTTGACCTTTCGCTGGTCAGCCCCTGATACCTCTTCATATCATTAAACACTGACTGGTCGCTCAACTGAACGTCAATTTCCCTGTAGCGGAGAATGACTTCCTCGAGTTTATCAAAAATTGACATGAAGGGAATTCCTCGTGTGCTGTAAAAAAGAAAAGACGGGATTGTTGCAATCCCGTTCTCCTAAAATGCCGAGGCGCTATTCGCCCGTGCGCGGACTAGTGCATGCGCTGGGTCTGCCTGAATTACTTCTGGGCCTTGCCATAGCGCTTATTGAACTGCTCCACGCGACCGGCAGCGTCAATCAGCTTCTGCTTGCCGGTAAAAAAGCCATGGCAGGCGGAGCAGATTTCAACCCGGATCTCTTTTTTTGTGGAGCGCGTCTCAAAAGTGTTGCCGCAGGCGCAGGTTACCGACGCTGGGGCTAATGTGGGATGGATGTCCTTTTTCATGATTCTGTACTCCTTGCAACTAAATTTACTTGTTCATGGAATTAAGAAACTGTTCATTATTGTCCGTATCATTCATTTTTTCAAGTAAAAACTCCATGGCATCAAC
>CAIWCT010000229.1 GCA_903911225.1 uncultured delta proteobacterium | reverse complement strand
GGTTGTTCTCCTTTTAAAAAAACTGTACCATAGCAGTATGATCGCTGTTATATGTTTTTTTGTTTTCTAATATTTTTTTGTCAAAGAACGCTTATATTGCCCCGGCTCACTGTAATTACGACACAGTCTCAGGGGAGAAGGGGGCCTTTATTAGAGGTTGTGAGGTTTATCAAAACCAGCCGGCGGGCGTAAAGCCCGCCACTACGATAATGAATTTTCAATAATTGGAACCTAACATAACCCATGACCACAGGCTGGACAATTGAGCATGCCTGCCCGCAGTGCGGCGCGCAGGTGGAGTTTGACGAAGCCGACAGGATTCTCACCTGCAAATTCTGCCGCGTGCGGAGTTATCTCATGCCGCGAGATCGGTTTCGCTACGGGCTGCCTGCTGCTGCCGGCGCGCCGGCTGAGAATCTTTTTTATGCTCCCTACTGGCGCTTCAGGGGCATGGCCTGCATCTGCAGGGCCTATGATGTTGATTACCGTGTCGTCGACACGAGCTTGTGCGGTGCGGGAATTGCCGGGCTTCCCCAAACATTGGGGTTTCGACCGCAGGCATTGAAACTGCACTTTGTGCTTCCTGAACATACGGGCCGCTACCTTCCGCTCAAAGTTTCATCTATTGATTTTGCCGCCCGCTTTGCCGAGCAGAATATGCGCAGCGACGGGCAGGTGTTTTTTCGTGAGTGCATCGGCGAGACCGTAAGTCTTATCTATGCGCCTTTTTTTGTGAAAAACAAAAAGCTCTATGACGGCGTGCTCAACAGCACTGTGGCCCCGGCTGCGGATGCACTTGCTGCCGAAGGGCTTGGCGAAGAACGCCATGATACCTGGGGCGTTTTATTTTTGCCGACGCTGTGCCCAAACTGCGGCTGGGATATGCTGGCGGAAAAGGAAAGTTGCGTGCTCATGTGCCCCAAATGCAGCCGCGCCTGGCAGCCTTCCGCCGGGGGATATACAGCCCTTAAGTACGCTGTTATGAAATGCGCTGATGAGAAGGTTCAGTATCTGCCGTTCTGGCGCATGACTGCCACGGTGGAAGGCCTGCAGCTTAAATCGCAGGCTGATCTTGTGGGCTTTGCAAATCAGCCCAGGGTGGTTACGGTGGATATGGCCGAACAGCAGCTCTCGTTTTGGGCCCCGGCTTTCAAGATTCAGCCCCAGCTTTTTCTGCGCCTGTCCAGGCAGGTGACGGCGCAGCAGCCCGATGGTGAGACTCATGATCAGCTTTCAAACCTTGTGCTGCATCCTGTTACACTGACCGTGCGGGAGGCAGCCGAGAGCATCAAGCTCAGCCTTGCTCTGATTGCGGTAAATCGCAATCAGGTGTACCCCGAGCTTGCCCGTGCAAAAATTGCCGTGCATGGGTATGAGCTTGTTTATTTCCCCTTTACCGCGACGACAACAGATCTTGTCCATCAGGGCTTATGCCTTGCCATAGGACGCACCGCCTTAAATTTTGGCCGCAGCATTTGATGCTTCTGTTAAAAAAATGTTGCTCCCGCCTTAGTTTGCGCATTGCATTTGCCCCGGCAAATTTGATACATGTACGTTTTATGTAAATCATTGCACCGAGACTTTTTATGGCAAAAAAGACAAAAAAAATACCCGTTAGCAAGCCTGCGCCAGCGCAAAAGCCTGTTTCAGCAGTCCGGACGATAAAGCTTCTTTTCGGGCAGCCGCTTTCAGCCGGGTATGCACGTATCGCCGGAGCGGCGGTCGTTTTTTTGGCTGCGGCCTGTGCGCTCATTTTTCTTGCCGTTGCCTGGGCAAAGAATGGGCTGTGGGGCTTTCCCCTTGACGACCCCTGGATACACCTCTGCTTTGCGCGCAACCTTGTGGAGTTCGGCAGTTTTTCCTATTTCAGAGATCAGCTTGCCACATCGGGCTCAACCTCTCCGGCATATACGTTTTTGCTGGCGGCTTTTTACCTGTTCTATAAGAATGAATTCATCATAAGCTATACTCTCGGGATTATATTTAGCTGCCTCACGGCCTTCGCCTTCTGGAAGCTTGTGCGCCTGGATTTTAAAAACGATGCCTGGTTTGCTGTGGCCGCTGCGCTTATAATGGCGCTTCAGCCCAAAATTGCTCTCATCGCAGTTTCCGGTATGGAAACAACGATGTTTATCTTCTTCGTCATTGCAGCGCTCTATTTCTACAAAACAGCCAATGTGCGGTGCCTTGGCATCATGCTGGGCCTTGTGCTCTGGTGCCGGCCCGATGGCCTCATCCTCTGGGTTGCTGTGGCAGTTGATTATGGGTTGCGCCGTTTTGCGGAAACAAAAAAACCGGTCGGCGGGCATGAACCATTTTTTACGCTTAAAGGCTTGCTCGCAGTGTTTGCAATAGCTCTTGCCATGGGGGCAGCCTATGGCGCTTTTAATTTTCACCTCTCAGGTGATATCCTTCCCAACACATATAAAGCAAAGCTGACATACTACGGAGCGCTCTCTCCACTTGTCTTTTTACAGCGGGAGGTTCTGGGATATTTTTTCTCTCGCGAGTTTCTTCCCATAAGTATCTTCTTTGTTGTCGGAACAGGCTGTGTTCTGGTTTCCGTGTTGCGGGGCGGGTATAGTGCTTACGCACTCTACCTGATTTTTGCATTCGGGTTTGTGGCAGCCTACTGTATCAATATTCCCTTTGCCCATCGTTTCGGCCGGTATATGATGCCGCTCATACCCTGCTATATCGTTATTTCCATGCTGGGGCTTCGTGCTGCGGCGCTCGGTGCGGCCCGGGCATGCAAGCGGGAGGCTGTCGGCAATGCGCTCTGTATTGCCTGCGCGGCACTGGCGGTTGTCTTGGCATCCGTCTATCTTATTAAAGATTCAAAAGAGTATGCTTATTTTTGTAAATATCAAAATGACCGGCAAGTTGCTGCAGGCAGATGGATTGAGGCGCATACGCCGTCACAGGCAATCATTGCGACCCATGATATCGGGGCCATTGCATTTTACGGGAAGCGGAAAATTATTGATATGGTGGGGCTGGTAACCCCGGAACTCATTCCTCATATTAAACAAGATAATTTTGAGGTTTTCCTTGAGAAGTACCTTGCTCAAAAAGAGGTGACATATATAGCCGTTCTCACAAACTGGTTTGAGATTGCCAATTCCCTCCCCCTGTTTGTGCCCGTAAGCGCGCCCGAAGTGCTCAATGTGTATTCCTTTATTCCGGCAAAAACCCATATCCAGTCGCGCGCTGTATCCTCCCGTAACAGACAGGCTATGCAGCTTGCCGAGGGGCAGAAAAACTACCCGGCCGGCCTCCAGCTCCTTGAGGATTCATACGCCCTTGATTCGAAATCATCACAGACATTATTGTATCTTGGTGTGGTGCATGAGATGATGGGCAAGTCCGATACTGCTGAGCAGTATTACGGCAAGGCACTTGCTCTATTTCCCGACTATGTTGACGCCCACTTCGGAGTTGCACGGCTGTATGCCAACCAGGGCCGCGTGGACGAAGCGCTTGCTGCAGCAAAAAAATGCCTTGAGATCTCTCCTGATTTTGCGCCTGCACGGAAAATGATTGCTCAAATCACAAAACAGCCGCAGTTGCCGCAATAAGCCATAGCCTGCCTGTAATGAGTATCCTGTTTTAAGACATTAACATAAGGATCTGGTTCTACAGTCAGTACTCGAACCAAAACCACATAAAGCTACATTTTAAAATATGTTTGGAGATTGCAGGGGGGGGGCTGGGACTTGTTTCATGAAAACTTGTACATGCCGTAAAGAAATGCCACAAACGAGAGGAACCAGCCGATCTCAGTTGCGGCAATTAGGTTATGGTAAATATTAAGCCGCTGCTTTCTGCGCATAACAAGGGCAATAAAAAAAAATTATCCAAACGCACAGCCCTGATGCTATTGCAAAAATAAGCATACTGTTGAACACTTTTATATCCGCACCAAGGCTTTTCACGCCGAACATGGGCAGAAAGCTCAAAAGCATATCAAGTAAAATGCCCGCTAGCATGATCAGCATGGAGGCTGTGCTGCCATTGTCGCGGAACGATTTTGCCGCCCCTGCAAGAAATGCGCAATAGGCAACTATCGACAATATTCCCATCAGCGTCATACAGCGCCCTTTCTCCTGTTTGCGTTAGCTGTTTTGTAATAGAGAGATATCTTGGGACAACTGCATCCAGCCGTCTCTATATGCGCAGCCCGCATACAAGTCAAGCAGGCCTTCAGCCCATAAAAAAAGCCGCCCGAAGGCGGCTTTTGCAAGTCATGTGGTCGTGGAAGGTTGTTTGCTCTGCCCTTAGTGGTTTTTTATCCAGTCTGCCACATCGATCACTTCCGGGTCCTGGCCTTTTAAGGTGACGGTGATGAGCGTGTCGCAGGTGCCGTCGCCATAGTCAACAATGGCATCATAGTTCTTTTGGTCATTGACAAGGTGCACAGTGCCGTATGCGGGCATAACGCAGCCGAAGGGCTGGGTGACATTGTCAAAGTCCATTTGAGATTTCATGTTGTCTTCGTCGGTATATTGAGCATTGCCATTGATGACCAGCGCCGGCGTATCATTGTCGGTAATGGTAATCGAAGCGCCCGCAAAAAACTGTTGAAATACTGTATAGTTGTTCAGGGTAACCTTTGCCGTGACATTGTCGAATTCTATGCTTCGGGTTTTGCCGTCGGCATGGGCGGTTGTCAGGGTGCCGTTAATTAATGAATACGGAATGAAATCTTTAACCGAGATCACCTGCGTGATGGAGCCATCGGTATGCATGCCTTCCATGGTCAGATTATCAAAAGTCACGGTGCTGTGAAGGGTAACATTTAACGGCAAAAGATTCGTAATCACGAACTGCCAGGTGCTGGTAACTTCGCCCGACATTTCAAGGCCGTTGACAAGACAGTTGTTATTATAGGCAAGATCAATTGTGCCGGCTACATTAGGAAAGGGATTAATGTTTATATTGAGCCCCACATTAATGGCCGGGCAGCCAGTTCCGGTAACCGCTTCAGGCGCTCTGCTGGAGCCCGAGGAACCACCTTCACTTAGTTGGGTTTTTCCGAAGAGTGATCCCATCGGATTTGTCATCATCATGGCATTGACCGCAGCGCCGGTCGTAACCTCGGTGCGGTGTTTTTTGCTGCGCTTACATGCCCCTAGCATCAGGCCACTAACGCACAGGGCAATAATCATAAGACAGCTACACAGTTTTTCATAACGTTTCATAGAGCATCCCCTTTTAAAAAATGGTTTTTATGGTGAGAGTAGTGTAGTAAATTTTCCTCTTTTTGTCAATCGGTTTGGACCGCAATTAATACCTGTTTTTTACCAGTACACTTCTAGTAATGCTTTTGTAGCTATAGCAAAGCAGCCTACCGATTTTTAAGCTGACGCAGGTATTTTCTTTATTAAACAGCTTTCCCGGGAAAAGGATGCAAAAAAGTGTTGTTTTGTGGCCAGGATGAGTTGTGCACAATCAAATTGCACAGCATGGATACTATGAGAGCTACTTTTCAAAGGCTTTTCATGAGTTTTATGGGGCACTGAGGCGGATCGTTTTTTCGGCCCCTGCTTCTCGGGTGTACTCAAAAAAGATGCGCCACTGCACGAAGGGACTTGCAGCATATGCAAAACAGCGCTATTATAAAATAAAATTATTATCAATAAAGGAACAGACATGACAGCAGGAATATACCATATTACAAAATATTATTGCGCAGCTCTCGTGGCAATGATTGTGCTGACAAGCCCCGGTTGCGACATTAATCCCGTGCAGTGCGACACCGGTCCCGGCAATGCCATATATACGGTGGGAGGTACCGTGGCTGGTTTTGTATTAAAAGACAGTTCGGAGTATGCGACGCCCACCTACACTATGACCGTGGCCCAGCCCGATATCTACCTGCGTTGGAAAACAACTTCTAACGAGTTCGGGATTACCACCATCTTTTGTTTGGGAACATACTGGGATGCAACTTTTGCCGACGACTGGCAGCATGTTGTTATCTGGGCCGGCAGCAGTACGCCGATATGTGGAGATATCAGGTCTTTAAAGGTTGCCCTTGGAACGGGGAGTTTAACTGCTGAAGTAAGGCTCAAGCGCGCGGAAGGTAATACGCTTGTGGCTTCCGCCTCCCAGGACCTGGTGCTTGCCCTTGGCAGAACATGTCCCTCGGGGACGTGTTCCGGGAAAATCTTTAAATCCCAATGCTTTGAGCCGTATGCAAGCGTGGACAATGCCACCTATGCGTCTTTGCAGGGTGCGGATCTTAATTTTGCCAGTATGAGCGGCAGATGCAAACACGCCAATCTGACCGGCGCCAGCCTGAGCCATGCAACGCTTGACGGCGCCGATCTAAGCGACGCAAAGCTCGACCAGGCGTCGCTAAGCAGTGCAACGCTTAACGGCGCCACTCTGCGCACTGCAACGCTGACCGGCGCCAGCCTGGACAATGCAACGCTGACCAACGCCGATCTGAACCAGGCAACGCTAAACAATGCTGTGCTGAGTAATGCCAACCTGACGGGCGCCGATATGCACGATGTGGCAATAAACGGTGCTGTGGTCAATCAAACAATCGCTCCCGACGGAGTAACGGTTAATTCCGTAACTGAACTGCAGATGCATTCACTTATCCCTTAGCAGAACAAGACCGCGCACCGCTGCCGCAGATTGCAGGGGCAATATGATTACAGAAGTTTACGGCTGCATGCTTTGCATGGCAGCACTGGCTCTAAGGATGGCACATTAAGGATAACTGTCTGCACAATCGCGGGCCACGGGCCAAGCCTAAGGCTTGACATCGTCGGTTGAAAAACTTATGGCCAACCTGTGTTTGGCTAACTTCACCCATAACATGCCCCCCCCCCTTAATTCATGACTTAGGGCAGTCATGACATATAGGGATTTCTTTTTTGTAAAAACCCCGTTTTTACAGTATAAGTAAAATTAGTTTTTATTTAAGGCCATGATGATGAAAAAACTGTTTTTAATAATAGCCTTACTGCCATTGCTGCTTCTGGCGCCAGCCGGGCCGAGCTGTGCCGGTATGGTAAGCCTGACATTCGACGACGGGCTTGCGGGCACCTATGCCTACGGGTTTCAGGTGCTGAAAAAATACGATATGCGCGGCACGGTGGGCCTCATTTATCAGCGGCTCATGTCGGGCAATGACGACTATATGACCCCGGCCCAGGCACTTGACCTGCAGAAGCATGGCTGGGAGATCGCCTCACACAGCTATTCGCACAAGCGGCCTTTCGATATACCCGAATACTATTTAAGCGAACAGATAAAGGGATGGGTTTGGGATAATGAAATAAAGAAAACCTACCAGACCGACTATGAATACGCCCAGATTTCGTGCATTATGGAAAGCGGCAAGCCGTTGCGTGAAGCCGACACCCTTGATCAAATGGAAAAAACGGCAGGGTCTTTTTATTTCGACCGCGTGATCGAAGCGCTGCATGTGCGGCCCTTTAAAGCCAAAGAGCCGTCCAAGCTTGATATCTCCTCCTGCTCCTACGAGCGCGAGATGGAAGAGTCCCGCAAAGCCCTTGAGAAACTCGGCTTTCATGTGCAGACCTATATTACGCCTTACAACAGCTGGACCGACGAGCTTAAACCCGTGGGGAGAAAATATTATAAATATATTGTCACGGGCAGCGATACGTTCAACCGCCGGGAAAACTTTGACCCGGCCTGGATTACGCGCATAGTGGTCAGCACAAATGATACGGTAAACGGCATCATGCGGCAGATAAAGGACAAGGCCGTGCAGCAGGACGGCTGGGTGGTGCTCTGCCTGCACGACGTAGGCCGCAATGTGGGCTGGGAGCCCTGGGATGCAGAGCGGCTTGAGCGGCTGTGCGCATGGCTGCAGCAGGAAAAAATCCCGGTTGTAACGATCTCCGAAGGCGCGGCAATCATGCTCGGGCAGGCGCCGGCGGTGAAAAAGGCGCC
>CAIWCT010000228.1 GCA_903911225.1 uncultured delta proteobacterium | reverse complement strand
TTAATAGTGCATTCATCACAGACGATCCAGGCATTCACATACCCGACAACCGTTTCATCTTTTATAGCTGCAAAGCTCTGCCCATGGCCGGCCTGCAGGTCCTGAAAAAACATTGTTCGCGACCACGGGTCTAAAAAAACGTCCGCTTCAATTGCAGCAACAGCATCAAGATGCTGCTCTTGCATGGGGGCGATCATAATGCTGTCCATGGCGACGAGATCGGCACCGCACATGCTAATCGCCTGCCTGCTTTTGCTGCTGCAACAATTCACTTGCAATACAAATATTTTTTTGGCCGTAGGCCTTTAATTCACGTGCCAGATCTGAAAGCTCTCTGCCATTGCTTCGCAGCGTAATCAGGCGTATAAGCATTGGCAGATTGACACCGGTCAGCACCTCGACCTTGCCTTCTTCCAGAAACGACAGACTGAGATTTGAGGGTGTGCCGCCAAACATATCCGTCAGCACCAGTACGCCTTTTCCCTTGTTGACCTGCTGGATTGCTGCTGCAACTTTCTTCATGGAGTCGTCAGGGGATTCATCAGGTTCAAAATTAACAGGGCGTATATTATCGATGTCGCCAACGATATTTTTTACTATCCGGTATAATTCATCGGCAAGTCTGCAATGTCCGACAAGTACAATTCCAATCATTCTCCACGTACTCCTTTCAAGCAACTCGGTTGCCGCTGTGAGGGAAGCGGTTTTTTTACTCTTTATCAATATCCCGGTGATGAGATGAAACCCCGGGACGATCCGTTAAGAAAAAATCTTTCAAAGTATTTGCAACCACTACTGAGCGATGCTTGCCGCCCGTACAGCCGATGGCTACAGTGAGATAGGACTTGCCTTCCCGCTCAAACAGCGGCAGCTGAAAAGACAAAAAACCCTCAAGACGCTCCACAAACTCGCGAGTTTCCTGCCTGCGCAGAACATACTGCACGACACGATCATCATTTCCTGTGCTATTTTTAAGTTCCGGGATGAAATATGGATTGGGCATGAATCGCACGTCAAGCACGATATCAGCCTCATGCGGTACGCCGTATTTAAAACCAAACGACAGAAATGTTACGGCCATATCGCGCTTTGATATACCGTTAAAATACTTTTCAATGGTCTTTTTCAGCTCATGAACATTCCATTCAGACGTGTCGATGACGCTATCGGCCATAGATTTAATCTCTTTGAGCAATGCGCGTTCGCGCCTGATTCCATCAAGCACCATCCCGCTTTCGCTCAAGGGGTGCTGCCGCCGCGTCTCGCTGAAACGCTGCACGAGAACGGTATCGGCACACTCAAGATAAATAAGCAGGGGAGCGTGATTGGCCTGGCGCAACTTTTCAAATGTGGGCTGGAAATCCTTCAAGAAATTGCGCTCGCGCACATCCATTACAAGCGCAGCACGGGAAATATCAAAAGTTGAGTTCTGGCATAAATCTATAAACATGGGCAAAAGCAAAATCGGCAGATTATCTACACAAAAAAAACCAAGGTCTTCAAGCGTATGCAAGGCCGTGCTTTTCCCTGAGCCCGAAAGCCCACTCAATATTATAATATCAATCTTTTTTGCCATAGACCTTTTAGAAGGAAGGCACCCCGCCAGAAGCAGATGGCGGGGTGGCAGAATATCATTGTTGACTGGAAAAATACTGTATAATCATGCAGTAATTTTTTCATCTTCCGCAACGATTATCCCATACAGCGATCCAGCATCAGCCGCCCCGATTAGATCATCGCGAAAATTTTTCTCCTTTAAAAGCCGGGAAAGGCGCGCAAGGGCTTTAAGATGAACACCCGCTGAGTTTGATGGCGCGACAAGCATAAAAATAAGGTGTACAGGCTTGCCGTCAAGAGAATCAAACTCAATGCCTGCAGTACTGCGTGCAAACACGAGACAGATAGAGTCAAGGCCTTCAAGCTTGCCATGAGGGATTGCAATGCCGTTTCCGATCCCGGTGCTCCCGAGCTTTTCCCGCTCAATCAGCACAGTGTATAAATCTTGTGCATTTATGCCATGCCTGGCGGCTGCCAAACATGCAACCATTTCTTCAAGCGCCTGCTGCTTGGCCCCCGCCTTCAAATCGGCAATGACCAGCTTTTCATTCAGAAGTTCACTTATTTTCATACATTAACCCCTGTCAATTCACAATAGAACTCTCATGCATTTTCAGGCTCGATAAGCCCGAAATCACCATCACGACGCCTGTATAGAACATTAACATTTTCCGTATCGATATTTTTAAAAACAAAAAACTCTTCGTTGTTCTGCCCTATCTGTACCAAAGCGCTTTCAACACTCATAGCCTTAATAGAAACGCTTTCTGCTTTTACAATGCTCTGCTCCCGGGATGCTGCGGGTTGCTCGGCAGAGTAAATATTATGCATCGCCTTTGTGTGTTCTTTATGGCTGGAAATTTTATCTTTATGCTTTTTAACCTGCCGCTCTATTTTGTCCAGCACAAGATCAATTGAAGCATACATATTGTCCTCATGCTGTTCTTTAGCAGTAATCGTAGCACGGTTGGCGTGCACAATCACCTCGGCGATGTTCGCGCGTTTTTCATGAGAAAGAATGATATGCACTTCTGACGTATTGCCCAGATACTTTTCAATCCGTGCAATTCTATCCGTGACATACTCCCTCAACGCATCGCTGGGCTCAAGGTGACGAAAAGTTACTGTCAGCTCCATAATGACTCCTTTCTCCAGGTTGTTAAATATGTTTTTTCCTCTTTGACGAGGAAAGAACCCCCAACATCTCACGATACTTCGTTACCGTCCGACGCGCTATATTAACGCCCCTGGCCTTGAGCATTTTTACGATCTCCTGATCGCTGCTCGGCCTGCGGGCATCCTCATTCTGGACGAGATCTTTAATCATGTTCTTAACGCTTTCAGAGGCTATCGATTCCCCATTGTCGGAAGGAAGCCCGCTGTTAAAAAAATATTTCAGCTCAAAAATGCCATGCGGCGTCAAAACATATTTATTGGTCGTGATGCGGCTGACATTGGATTCGTGCATACTCAAATCCTCTGCAATATCCCGCAACACCAGTGGTTTTAAATGGCCCGAGCCCTGGTCGAAAAAATCGCGCTGAAACTTGATAATACTCTTCATAACATTGACAATTGTCGACTGTCGATGATAAACACTTTTTATAAGCCAAACCGCAGAGCGCAGTTTATCCTGAATGTACTCCTTTGTCTTATCAGAGCTGACCTTATTGCCGGCAAGAATATCCTTGTAAAACGAATTAATACGAAGCTTGGGCTGGCCATCCTCGTTGAGCATCACGACATACTCATCACCGGACTTGTAGACATAAATATCGGGGGTGACATACTGCGTTTCATTGTCGTTAAATGCCCGCCCCGGACGCGGCTCCATATTGGCAATAATTTCACAGGCTTCCAGCACATCCTTGAGCGGTACTTTTAAATCCCTCGCAATTATTTGATACCTCTTGCGCTCGAGCTCCTTCATGCAGCTGAGCAGTATCTGCTTTATAAGCACGCTGTTGCAGGGCAGCATCTCGGCTTGAGCAGCCAGACACTCCGCCAGGTCACATGAGGCCACACCCACAGGATCAAATCGGATAATTCTGCGGCGTACATCCTCGACACACTGCCGGTCGACGCCCAGATCGCCTGCAACCTCATCTGGCGACAGCAGCAAATAGCCGTCCTTATCAAGGTTGCCGATAATGTACTCTCCGATCTCCATACCCTGATCATCGAAGTCACATAAGTGCAGCTGCCAGAGTAAATGTTCAGCAAAAGATGTCTTGCGGGTAATTGCAGGTGTATAGTCCTCTTGCTCCCCCCCATCAAAATAGCCGCTGCCTGAAGAGCCAGTCGAACGGTCGACATAATTACGCCAGTCAAAATCCTCAGTTGGCTCAGTCTTTCTTTCTTCCCTTGCAGCAGGCTCGTCAATCCGGTCGCCGCCGTCATCTTTTGCCTCAGGCTCCTGAGACAGCGTTTCATCAAGCACGGGGTTTTCATTGATCTCCTGGGCGATAAGATCGGAAAGCTCAAGGCGCGATAGCTGCAGAAGCTTAATGGCCTGCTGCAGCTGAGGTGTCATGACCAGCTGTTGAGAAAGTTTAAGTTGTTGCTTGAGTTCCATGCCGGACAACTATCACATGCTGAATTTTTCGCCCAGATATATGGCACGGGCGCTGCTGCTTTGAACAATCTTCTCAGGCTCACCAGCTTCCAGCACGCGGCCTTCATATATAATATAGGCTCGTTTACAGATATTAAGAGTTTCGCGCACATTATGGTCGGATATAAGCACACCGATGCCTTTAGCGCTCAGGCGCAGAATAATATTTTGAATATCCTGAACAGCTATCGGATCGACGCCGGTAAATGGTTCATCGAAAAGAATAAACTGTGGCGAGGTCACCAGAGCCCGGGTAATTTCAACGCGCCGTCTCTCGCCGCCGGAAAGCAGGTAGGCTTTTCGCTTGGCAATATGTGCTATGCTGAGCTCCCGCAAGTTCTCCTCAAGACGCTCCTGCATTTCCTCACGCGTTATCGGCAGCGTTTCCAGCACGGCCATAATGTTTTCTTCAACCGTGAGCTTGCGGAATATTGACGTTTCCTGTGGCAGATAGGTAATGCCCTTGCGCGCCCGCATATACATCGGAGAGTCTGTTATATCGTCTGCGTTAAAGTAAACTCTGCCGGCATCAGGCTTATATATTCCTACCAGCATATAAAAAGTTGTTGTTTTACCCGCTCCATTGGGTCCAAGAAGCCCCACGACCTCTCCCCTGTTCACCTCGATGGAGATAGTGTCTACAACCTTTTTTTTACCGAATATTTTTACAAGACCTTCTGATCTGAGCTGACTCATCAATACCTTTCACGTCAAAATCTGCATGCAATAACATTTCCAGTCAATTGCACTGATTATAAGTATAGAATTTTTTACTTCTTTTTTCCTGTTTTTTCCTTGGGATAAATGGTTGCGCTCACACGGTCCTGATTGGTGCCCTCGACAACGCTCCGGTCCTGCTTCAGATAGACCGTTATTTTACTGCCAACTATTACATTGTCGCCCTGCCACACGCGCGGATTGCCTGTTGCGACGATTTTCTGTTCATCGCCGTAAAAAACAATTTTTTGCCCTGTGGCGATTCGTTCTCCCTGTATAATTTTTACATTGCCGGTAGCGGTCAATTCCTTGATTCCGCCTCTTTCATTCTTCTCCCCGGACTTGCCGGCATATGTTGCTTCCATCTGATCGGCAAACATGACCATATCGCCCTGCCGTGCAACCACATTCCCCCGGAAAATTGCACTATTGTCCTTGTTGCTGTACTCCAGGGCATCAGAGCTTATATTTACCGGCTGATTAAGTTTTAATGGCAGACTATCTGTTTTTCTATCGCCGTCATCCTGCTTCTTCCCATCCTTCAGTGCCGATGACTGACCAGCGGACTTCTCCATGCCTGCAGTCTGCTCAACGGATTTTCTATTCTTTTTAGACACTGCTTGCTTTGGAGCATTGACGTCTTCCATATCCTCGAGCTGTTGAGATTCTGAAGCCTTAACATGTCTCACTTCAGCATCCTCCAGCTCTTGCTCATCAGCAATTTCCCGGTTAACAGTCTTTTCATAGTCTGCTGCATCAGCGGCACCTGCCGGCGAAACGAATTTCTTTTTCGTTTTCACTTTAGGCCGCTGTGCTGCAGGAATCACAGATGCCTTATCAAGCAGCTCCTGCTCGATCTTGCGGGTAAGCTCTTCTATCACTTTTTCAAGCTCAGGCCCTTCGGCATACGTTTTGAAATAGTTGTCTCCCGGAAAATTATAAAAAACCTGAGTATCAATACTGACTGCATCCTTTACTGTTGTGACGCTTCCAAACAGCAGAAAATTAACATTCAGCTGTTTTGCAACATCCTTCAGCCTGTCCTCGCTGGGTGTTGCAAAATCCTCCTTTGCAAAGACTGCTTTCATGTCCTGTATATCCGGCGTCACAATAAGCGGATTTAAGGAAAGCTGCTGCAGGAGCCTGACTGCAACATCGCGCCCAACCGATGTTTTCTGCTCCCCGCTGAATGATTCAAACGGCAGGACAGCTGCACTCACCGCAATATCCTGCTCGGCTCGCGCCGCAAAGGGCACAAGCTGTACAACCAGTAAAATAGCAATTAAGATATTTTTTTTCATTTGCTCCCCAGCGCCTTTACATTACTTAAAATTGTCATTTTTTCATTAGCCATATCTATTATCATGCCTTTTCCTTCCAAGGCAAACTTCCCGTTTCGCTTTATAAAAATCTTATCCTGCGTTGTTATAAGTCTTTTAGCATGCTCATAATCGATGGTTTCGGTCTGTATGGTTGTATTGTCGGGCATGACGCCCCATATGGCGCCATGCATCTTTATGTCCCGGGATTCCGTATTTAAATCCCCATGTTGGCCCCGTATTATATATATCTTACCATTGGGGCGGTAAACATTAACTAAAAGATTTTCAAGAATAACGCGCTTCTCGGCTTGTAAGTACTGGGCGGATTCCGCGGTTAAATCCCACTCTTTAAAATTATCATTATTTGTTGTTGAGTATGCAACATTTTTCAGCTCAACACTCGGACCGGACTTTACTGTTTGGGGAGTATCGGTTTTAATGACAATCTGCTGCTTCTTGGTGCCGATCGCCATCCCGACGACGACTGAAACCGCTACGGCGACAACAAATAAAAGTATGAAACGAATTTTTTTTATAGTGTTCATTCAGGTCTCACAAAGTATTACAAAGCATTTATGCATTTCAACAAGTTGCTGGACTTCAGTAATAGCGCGATATAACGGCTTGCCACGAGCCCTGCGCCTTCATAATCAGATCACATACTTCCCGTACAGCGCCATCTCCACCGGCATGACGTGTCGTATAATGGGCCGACAACCGAACCTCATCTACAGCACCCGGTACGGCTACCGCAAGCCCTGCCCGGCGCAAAAGAGGTATATCGGGCAAATCATCTCCAATGGCACAGATCTCCGTATCGGCAAGGCTTTTCAAAGCAGCAATTTCCTCATAGGCCTCAATTTTATTCAACGCCTTTTGATACACCATGGCAATTCCCAGATTTGCGGCCCTGTGCTCCACAGCCTTTGAAATCCGCCCGGTTATGATTGCAACCTCTATGCCTGTGCGCATAAGCATCTTGATGCCGTGTCCGTCACGGCTGTCAAAAAATTTCAACTCTTCGCCGCTGTCGGTATAGACGACCTTGCCGTCGGTCATAACTCCATCGACATCAAGAATAAGCAATTTTACGAGCTGTGCCTTTTGCGTAATATCCATCAGTTAACAGCCAACGGGTTCAGACAATACCTGCTTTCAGTATATCATGAAGATGTATAAGGCCTTCAACCTTTTTTGGCTCCGCCTCAGACAGCACAAAAAGAGATGTGATGGCATGCCGCTCCATTAACCGAAGCGCAGCAGCGGCAAGGGCGTTCTTTGTAACGGTTTTAGGAGACAGGGTCATCACATCCCGGGCTTTTTCCGAAAGTATATCACAGCGTTTTTCAAGAGCCCGACGCAAATCACCGTCTGTTATAACGCCAACAAAATTCTCACAGCTATCGCACACTCCGGTTATCCCCATGCGTTTGGATGTCATCTCAATAAGCACAACTTTCATTGAATCCTCTTGAGACACCATGGGCACGGCATCACTGACATGCATGAGATCTTCCACGCGCAACAACAGCTTCTTACCAAGCGCCCCGCCGGGATGCAGCATGGCGAAATCTTCTTCATTGAATCCCCGACGCTCAAGCACTGAAATGGCAAGAGCATCACCCATGGCCATAGTTGCTGCTGTTGAAGCAGTGGGCACGAGGTTCAGAATACAGGCTTCTTCTTTCACCCCGATATCAAGCACTACGTCGCCGTTTCGGGCCAGCATTGATTCGCTGTTGCCCGTAAGCACGATAAGGGGAAGCCCCATGCGTTTAACCATGGGCAGCACCTTAAGCACTTCATCAGTCTCACCGCTATTGGATATGGCAAGCACCACATCGTCTGGCGACATCATGCCGATATCTCCATGAATACCCTCGGCAGGATGTAAAAAAAAGGCCGGTGTTCCGGAACAGGCAAACGTAGAGGCGATTTTACGACCGATGATGCCTGATTTTCCTATACCGATTACAATCACCTTACCAGTGCAGACAAGCAGCATATTAACCGCTTTGATGAAATTTTCATCAAGTCTGTCCTGCAGTTTCAGTATCGACTCGGCTTCTATTGCGAATACTTTCCTTGCCCGATCCAGCACCGTTTACCCCTTGCATGCTTTATCAATATTCAAAATTTGCCTGAGCAGTTCCGGCAGATCAGCAATCGGCACGGAGTTTGGTCCGTCGCACAAGGCTGCATCAGGATGTTCATGCACCTCCAGAAACAGCGCATCTATGCCAGCTGCAACAGCTGCGCGGGACAATGGCGCAACAAACTGCCGGTCCCCGCCGGAGGCAGTCCCCTGCCCACCCGGCAGCTGTACACTATGGGTTGCATCAAATACCACAGGATAACCCATGTTTCGCATAATAACCAGACCACGCATGTCAACCACGAGATTATTATAGCCGAAGCTTGCCCCCCGCTCAGTTACAATAATGTTGTGGTTGCCGCTTGACAGCGCCTTGTCAAGCACGGGCATCATATCATGGGGCGACAAAAACTGCCCCTTTTTAATATTGACTGTTTTTCCCGCGCTGGCAACCTCAATAATAAAGTCTGTCTGACGGCATAAAAATGCCGGAATTTGCAGCACATCAAGAACCTCAGCGGCTGGCCCGATTTGCTCAAACCGATGAACATCGGAAAGAATCGGGAGGCTGAATTCATCTTTGATACCCTTAAGAATTTCCAAGCCGGCCTTCAGGCCGGGGCCGCGATAGGACCTAAGCGACGTGCGGTTGGCTTTATCATAGGAAGCTTTAAAAATAAAGGGTATGCCGGCTGCGTGTGCAATTTCCTTGAGTTTTCCAGCCGCTGCAAATGTCTCCCGCTCACCTTCAATGACGCAAGGACCGGCGATGAGAACAAGGGGTTGCCCCCCGCCCATACTTACAGTGCCTGCCTGAACTTCCTTTGTCGTCATTGCACGCCCCTAAAACCAGATATATCAATTCTGCCTGTCACAAAGCCCTGCCCTGCTGGCGCAAAGCATGCTCTACCTTTACGATATCCTCCGGCACATCAACACTGATGGGTTCATAGTCGGTTTCGGCAACATGAATGCAAAAGCCATATTCAAGAGCCCGCAGCTGTTCAAGACTTTCAGCTTTTTCAAGCATTGATTGCGGCAACCCGGTCAATTGAAGAAGAAAGTCCCTGCGATACACGTAGAGTCCAATATGGCGATACATTATAAGGTCTGTCTGCCGGCTTCGTACAAACGGTATGGCTGAACGCGAAAAATAAAGTGCGCGCCCGCGGGTATCCGTCACGACTTTTACAATATTGGGATTTTCTATATCCTGCTCGGATTTAATAGGAGCTTTCAAAGTCCCCATTGAAATCTGCTGGTTTATCAACAATGGCTTCACAGCCAGCTCAATAGCCTGCGGCTGCAACAGCGGTTCATCACCCTGAACATTAACAATGAGATCGGCATCAAGTTTTTGCGCGGCCTCTGCGATGCGGTCGGTGCCGGTTTCATGCATGTTCGAAGTCATACATACTTCACCGCCGAATTGTTGCACCGCTCGGGCTATCTCATCACTGTCGGTTGCCACCACCACGCGACCAACCAGACTGCATTGCCGGGCATTTTCATACACCCTCTGAATCATGGTTTTGCCGCAAATACTGGCAAGCGGTTTTCCGGGAAACCGCGTAGAGCCGTATCTGGCCGGTATGACAGCTGTAATTTGCATGGCTATCTATATAGAAAATCAATAAAAATATCGTAATTAAATTTGTTCAGTATAGTGTAAAGCACCCTGTTAGGCAAGCACAAAAGGCATCTAAAATATGCGCCCATCCAACAGAAACAAAGCCCCGTTGTATGTGCAGCCAGCCATCATTGAGAAAGAAGTGCTTTCATGTTTCCCGTGTATTGTAAACTATAGATTTTACAAAAAAATACCCGACGATTATAAAGGTACTAGCAGGGGTAACCCATTGGGGAACATAAACACAGAAGCTGTCAACAATCATAATAAGCCCAAGGCCAAAAATAGAGTACATGGCGCCGTTTTTCAAAAAACGATACTTTTTGATTCTGTCAATATTGCCGACAGTGAGCTGGCGCACAATAAAAGCGCCCAGCCCATTGCCGAGAAGTATGAGGGGAACAGACAAGGTAAAAGCGAAAGCGCCCAAAACCCCATCAATGGAGAATGTGGCGTCAATAATTTCAAGATACACTATCTTGCTGAAATCAGACAGGCCCTTTTTCATGAGCCGCCTTTCCTGGTCTTCAGCATTCTGCTTGAATCCGCTGGTAATAAAAAATACGCAGGAGCCAAGCACAGCGCTGAAGGCCATCATGGAGCTCTTCTGCAGGGCAAGCCACACCAGCACAACAAGAACAAGTGCAGCGCCTGCATTAAACCAGAGATCATACCTGCTGAAAAAAGGCTCAAAACGAAGACCGTAGTTTTTTGGCTCTACTAAAAGCCAATGAAAAAAAAGCAGCACTAAAAATGTGCCGCCGCCGATAAGCAGAACCGGGGCTGAACTCTCAACGGCTTTTACCACGGAAGGATCATTGGAAAATGTTGCAGTCAGGGCCTCGACAGGGCCAAATCCCGGCACAACAGCCCATACGATAACCCATGGCAGCACTCCGCGAATAAAAAAAACCGCAAACAGCAAACCCCAGAAAAGAAACCATCGCCGGGAGCGCTCCTGCATGGTGCCGAGCACTTCGGCATTAATAATGGCATTATCAATGCTGCAGATGGTCTCAAACAGGCACAGCCCTGCGATGGTCAGCAGCGGATTAAAAAACGACATAAATAATATATCCCCGTTAAAAAAAGCCTGTTTGTACGGACTCTATGCTGTATATAGTGCAGCCCGGGTTAAGGGTTCAAAATTGTGCATCGTTTATCGTTCATAGTTTTTCTTTTACAGTCAAGGATCAACAACCAACGATTAACAAAGAGGAAGTGTAGCTCAAATGCCTCCCTAACATCTGAACCCTGGCTCCCTGAATAACTTCACCTCTTACTGGCCATGCGGCTATGACGAATGCCATAGAAAAAATAGATGGTAAGGCCTGCAATGAGCCATACGGCAAACCGTATCCAGGTAAGCTGCGGCAAAGAAAGCATGAGGCTTGCACAAAAACAGATGCCAAGAAGCGGAATCAGCGGCACAAGCGGGCAGCGAAAACTTCGTTTCATTTCCGGATGAGTCTGCCTGAGCACAACGATACCGCCGCATACAATACAGAAGGCAAACAAAGTCCCGATATTGCAAAGCTCTGCTGCTGTGCCGATATCAAGAAAACCGGCAAACAGCGCAACTACCGTTCCGGTCAGAATCTGGGCTACGTAGGGCGTGTGGAACCGGGGATGCACCTTGGCAATCCAGGGCCAGAGGAGTCCATCGCGCGACATGGAAAAAAAAATGCGGGGCTGCCCCATAAGCATGACAAGAAGCACGCTTGTAATGCCGGCAAGTGCGCCAACCGATACCAGCGCCGAGCCCCATGTATATCCAACCAGATTCAATGCATGGGCAACCGGCGCTGGGTGATTTAATTCCTTGTAGGAAACCATGCCGGTGAGAACAGCCGACACAAGGATATAGAGCACCGTACAGATTAAAAGCGATAGAAGGATGCCTATAGGCATATTGCGCTGCGGATTTTTTGTCTCCTCGGCTGCTGTTGATATGGCGTCAAAACCTATATAAGCAAAAAAGATGATGGCCGCACCCGTCATGACTCCTTTAAACCCATATGGAAGAAACGGTGTCCAGTTTGCGCTCTTAACATTAAACATGCCCACCGATACAAAAACCAGTACCGTGATCAACTTGATAAAAACCAAAAGGCTCGTAAAGCGCACGCTCTCCTTGATGCCCAGTATAAGCAGCGCTGTCAGGGAAAGTACCACAAGTATAGCGGGCAGATTTATTATCGCTTCAGGCGTCGTGCCCGGAGCGCTTGCGCACCATGGGGGTATGTGTATGCCTATGCTTCCCATAATATTAACAAAATAGCCTGACCAGCCGATGGAGATAGCTATGCAGGCTACAATATATTCAAGTATGAGATCCCAGCCGATAATCCATGCGATCATCTCACCAAGAGTGGCGTACGCATAATTATAAGCGCTGCCTGCAACCGGCATAAGCGATGCAAACTCCGCGTAGCACAGAGCTGTAAAAAGACACGCGCAGCCCGAGATTACAAGCGAGAGCATAATCCCGGGGCCCGCATATTTTGCTGCTGCTGTTCCGGTAAGCACAAAAATACCCACACCAACGATGGCGCCCACCCCGAGCACGGTCAAGTCAAAGGCATTGAGTGACCGATGAAGCATGTGCCCCTGGATATCTAAATCTTCAATTATCTGTTGTAAAAATTTTCGTCGAAAAAGTCGTTTTGGCATACTTGAATTTTGCCTTTCCTGGAGAGCACATGATGGGCTGTAAAGTTAAAAAATTTAATATACTATGTTGCTTTTTTTGTAAAGATTTTTAAAATTTCAGACCGGAAAACCCTACTTTGAAGCTTAAAAACTTTTGAACTTGATTTCAAAATCCCAACATGATAGCATGTAAAAATTAAGTCTAAGTGGCGGTGTAGCTCAGCTGGTTAGAGCATGCGGCTCATATCCGCAGTGTCCGGGGTTCAAGTCCCTGCACCGCCACCAATTTTACTCCCACCCCCTTCCCATTTAATTTCCGATGTACAAATCCTTTTTCTCCTTTTATACTTTTTTTTTGTTCTCTGTAGATATTTTCAGCTATTTCCGATATAAAAAATACGCTTTATAACGGACAATTAAATGAACAGTGTGGCGCACACCATCATTTTCGATCTTGGCAAAGTCATCGTCGACTTTGACCACATGGTTTTTTGCCGTAATGCCTCACTGCATTGCGACCTGAGTCCTGATGAAATTTATAGAAAAATATTTCATGCAGGTCTCGAAAAACGTTTCGACAGCGGAGCCCTGACGCCTGAAGCTTTTTTTAATGCTGTATGTTCAGCGCTTAGCCTGAAAATTGATATTGGTCTTTTTGCATGCCTGTGGTCGGATATTTTCACCCTCACACCAGGCATAGAATCGCTTATTAACCGCTTGAAACAGCAATACAGGCTTCTCTGCCTGTCCAATACCAACCCCTGGCATTTCAACTGGTGCAGACAACATTTCAAGGTACTTGAAGCTTTTGATGCATGTATCCTTTCCTATGAGTGCCACTGCTGCAAACCCGACTTTGGCATATACAAAAAAGCCCTTAAAAAAACAGACGCCCTTCCGGCAATGTGCCTATATATAGATGACATTGCCGATAATGTAGCCGCAGCGCGACAGCTAAACATGCAGGGCATTGTATTCTCCTCTGTGGTTGAGCTTGAACAGGCGCTGCTGGACAGCGGCTATCTTCAACCTCATACATCAATAAACCAGCCACGTTGATGCCCGGGCAGGCCCTTGTAATAAGTAAAAATTAGCAGTGTATTGCGCTTTAACTCATGATATGGTGTTTTCCGATTTTCAGACAAAACGCATTGACCGATACATTCAAACACCGAAATGGAGGCTTCGTATATGCAGCAACTGACTATAATAGGATCCGGCCCTGCTGGTTTAACAGCAGCAATCTACGCTGCAAGGGCCGGCCTAGCTCCGCTGGTCATCGAGGGGCTGGAGCCGGGCGGGCAACTGACAACTACAACAGTCATTGAAAACTGGCCCGGCTATCCTGACGGAATAGATGGCCCAAAGCTCATGGCTGATATGCGCAAACAGGCCGAAAACTTTAATGTTGCGTTTACAGCCGGGCTTGTTACCAGTGTCGATTTCCAGAACCGCCCTTTTAAGATCGTCACAGACGCACAAAACATTGAAACCCGCTGCGCTATTGTCGCCACAGGAGCATCCCCCAGAATGCTCGGCCTGGATGTTGAAAAAAAGCTCATGGGACGCGGGCTTTCGGTGTGCGCTACCTGTGATGGATTTTTTTTCAGAAAAAAGGATATTCTGGTTGTGGGGGGCGGTGACACGGCATTGGAAGAAGCAATTTTTTTAAGCACTCTTGCAGCAACGGTTACCGTAGTTCATCGAAGAGCCGAGCTCAGGGCATCACTGGCCATGCAGCAAAAGGCGCTATCAACGCCAAACATAAAATTTATCTGGGATTGCGTCATTGAAGATATCATGGACATAGATCGCAACACGGTCACCGGCGCCATGCTCCGCAATGTCAAAACAAAACAGGTGACAGCCCATCCCTGTGATGGCATCTTTCTTGCCTTGGGCCATGTACCCAATACATCGTATTTGCAAAATCAGATTGAGCTTGACGCGCAGGGATTCATTGCTGTGCGCAAGGGATCTACAACCAATATCCCCGGCATTTTTGCCGCAGGTGATGTAGCTGACCCGGTATACAAACAGGCCATCACAGCAGCCGGCATGGGTTGCATGGCAGCCCTTGATGCGGAACGTTTTTTAAAGGTCATCTAAAGATTCAAGATTCACGAAGGGGATAAATTCAGGGTTCATAGGTTTGACCTCCGCCCCCTGAACCCTGCTTTGGTGATTATTTACGGCCCTATCTTTATAGCATAAGAACCCTTTGTTTTGGAGTATGCAATAGCATACTTTTGGAGACGTACAATATCCTGGGCTGATAGAATCCGCTGGTCGGAAAGATTTTTCAAGGTTTCAGGATAGCTTCCAGTTGTAAGACGATATATTTCCAATGCTTTTTCAAGCTTCATGGCTTCGTCACAAACAAAAGCCTGCTGCAGCGCTGTGTTCTCACCGCTCTGCAGCCCAAATACAGGAACAGTGCTCTCAAGAAAACTGCCGGGCATAAAAACTATCAGTGCCACAACACCAGCAAGACAGCCACATGCGGCTATTGAGATGCCTGCCCGGGAAAATATATTTTTATTGTCATCTTGCGTTTCAGCCCGTTTGGACAACAGCCTGATCGCGCCACGCTCAAGCAGCAGCACAAGGGTCTTGCAGGCATAAAAACTTCCCAGAACACTGGCATCGATAATGTCCTGTACGCTGCGCTTACCGTCAACCAGAGCGCACACGCGCTCCTCATCGGGATCAAGGTCCGGCAGAGCCGCATAGTTGTTTTCGAACAGCATATCAAAAGAATTTATAACAGATTTGATATCCGGCCATTCGTCAATCATGCGCAGCACATCAAGCAGGATGGATTCCAGACCCGGCAACTGCACGAGGCTTGACTCCAGTGTCACCGTCTGCGCAACAAAACGGTATGTTCCCGTGTGCCACTGCAGAATATCATAAAAAATTTCATAGGTATAAGTAAGGATTATACGCTCGAAATTCTCCCTGCTGAGAATGCCCTGGGCAAACAGAATACTGCAAATATGGTCAAACGTATTTTTCTGCTTTTCCAACGCCTGTCTGAACTGCTCGGCCGTGAGAAGCGAACTTTTAACAAGAATTGCTCCCAGTCGATCCGTATCTTTAGGGGTCTTAACATCAACAAGAGTGCCGTTTGAAAAATAAATCTCGGCCGTCAGTCTGTCGTTCTCAACAAGCAGAATTCCCGACTTCTGCTGCTGCGATAAAAGCTGCAGAATATCAGCCACACCGAAATCTTTTATGGAGCCCTGAAGTGATGTCATGATATCCTGCTAGGCAACAATTTTTAAAAGCAAATTCTCTTCAGTTGATCTGTTCTGTATTTTGCCTACACATAAAGCCATGCTACACCAGTACAGCAGCAGCAAAGCACCATAAACTGCACATGCGGCAAACCGAAAACCAAGCAAAAACGACCAGGGACCTTCAAAAAGAAGCGGCATGGCTGCCTTGAGCACTAGCATAAAAAAAACAAGCATGACCGCTGTGCCCACAATCGTCTGGCCTGCTAAAAAATGTCCTGCACCGGGAAGTGCATATCCCAGCACTGCAGCAGTAATTCTTTTCCTCGTGATATAGCTCTTAATCCGGTTCATTTTGTCTTCCCTGACGCCATACCCAATCATACTCTGCCTGCGCAGCAGGCTGCGACACTGCGCACAGACAAGATCGGCAGCGGCAGAGCGCTGACAGCGCCTGCACATGGCCTTGCCGCACAGTTTACAACGCACCGCTATGCGCATCTTATCTCTGTCGGCAATAAACAGGGCAGCCATTGCCAGAATTATAAATCCGAGAGGCCCATAGGGAAAGGCAATGCCCCCAACCGTACAATGCCAGACTTCACGCGTATAGGCAGGCATATCCATGAAAAGATTGAACCCGCGCAACCACAAGCTTGAAACCGCGACGGTTTCATCTATTGTCATACGATTGTAATGATCGGATACATCTTTGAGATATGCACTGACGTGGGCAAGATCAAGCCTCTTAGCATTATTAAGAGCCTGCTCAGATTCGCCAAACATAAATTTAGACTGATAGACCCTGGACAGATTGAAGTAGGCTGCTGCAGCTCTAGAAGGGGCGATGGCTGTGGCCTGCGTATAGTATTTCACCGCGTCATCCCAATTATGCTGTGCAAAATAAACATTGCCCAAATTAATCGCTGCCTGGTAGTTTGATGGATTTGCGCTCAGCAACTTTTCATAATATTTTTGGGAGCTGCCGAAGCTGCCTTCCTTTTTATAGAGCAGCCCGAGACTCAACAAAACATCGTTATCGTTGGGCAGCCGGTCGAGCTGTTTTTCCAGCATATCAGTATCGCGCACATCACAATAACCGTAATTAGCCTTCCACAAAAGCCTTATTGTTTCATTCTGAGCCATGAATTTTCCAAAGCCCATGGCGCCGGCCAGCAGTGGAATAGCAATGGCCAACAACACGAAAAACCCTTTTATAACCTGACGCTCACGCATAGTTGTATAGTTAAACAGAAGAACGATAAACCATGCGCACAACCATACTATGGAAAGCCTGCAGGCAAGGGGCAGAACAAGAATAATGCCCACCATTGCCCACACTGAAATATCGGGCATGGAATCAGAAAAAGCGTGCCGCAAATCGTGATAGAAAAGTGCAAGATGTGTGGAAAGCAGAAGCAGTGCGATGGCGCAAAATGTCAGCAGAATGCTCCCGGCAAGAACAGCGGCATTTTCAAATACCGCCATACTGAAATCCTCAATATTTAAAGGCGATAGAGATTTCATGAATGCTGCAGCACTGTTTTGAGCAACCGCAAGAAGTCCGGCACGATTGCCGCGCCATTGCGTTATGGCTTGTGCGTTCTCAACAAAGGACAAATCGGGGGATAATGTACATGCATACTTAGCAAGCACGTGCGCCGCGTCATACTCACCCCGTTCAATTGCATCAGGGGCTTGTTTGGCCAGCATTAAAGAATACGGCACAAAATTCCTGATGCCATGATCCAGGGCTTTCTGATGCACCGTTTCAAGAAAAGTTTCAAGCTCTTTTGCATTAACTGACCGGGGAAGAGCAATACCGGTATCATAGATGCCCGCATGAGCCTCTGAACAAAACAGAACAACCATCAGAGCAGCGACAGCCAGCCGTAAAAAGCCGGCAGGAATCAGGTTGCGCACGTCTGTATATGACATAGAGCTGCCTCGTCAAGCCGGGATTTATCTAAAGTAGCATATTATCAAGACTGATAGTAATCGAAATCGAACATTCAGTATTATCTTTATTCAGCTTGAGCGTAATCGGAAGACGAATTGAAGTATCGGATATTTTCTGTGGTGATCCGCATGCAACGATGGAAATGTCCGGAACCGATGGAGCCTGTTGGGCAGGCGCTGTAGAAAAATCCTCAGCGCCCTGTGGCTCTTCAAACTCCAGGGACGGATTTTCCAGTGTATAGGTTGAAGAGTCATCTTCAATGAAAGCTGGCTGCATGGCTGCATCCGCTGCGGTTTTTTCAGCCGATCCGGCAGCATAATCATCATCAAAGGATAATCCGGTTTCATCCATGTCAAAGGCAGGCTCTTCGATATCAAGGCCTGAGGAATCATCATCAAAGGAAAGTTCAGGTTCCTGCTCAGCCGTCTCGTCAAGAACAACCTCTTTGTCATCATCAAAAGCAAGCCCTGCATCCGCGCTCATATCAGATGATTCATCATCAAAAGAAAGCCCGATATCGGCGCTCATGTCAGATGATCCAGCATCAAATGGCGGTGGTGATTGCGGATTCATACCGTCAAACTTCGGCTCAAATTTGCTTTCGACTGGCGGAACTGCTGGAGGGGGCGCATGATCAAACGACAGCGGCGCAGTTTCAGTTGGGCGCAACCGCAGTGACGGCTTTTGTTCAGGCATTGCAACCGGCGCCGATGGAGTCGGCTGAGGCTGCAATGGTTCCGGCGTACTGGCAGGAGGGGGTGCGATTGGCTCTTCCGTAAAAATTCGAAGTCCCGTATCATCGGGCGCAACAAAAGAACGGGCTGAAGGTGCGGCGGCCTTTGCAGCAGGTGGCATAGATGCCTGCGGCTGAAGAGGTTTTTTCTTTGCCGTGCCGCTGTCCATCTGCTTGAGAACCAGTTTACATATGGCGGTGAGCGTTTCAACAACGCCCATACCCGTAACGGCGCTTGATTCAAAAGAAGGCACATTAAGCTGATTAAGCATGGAATCCAACTCATCGACGGGCGCCACATGGGGAAGATCACGCTTGTTGTATTGAAAAACAAAAGGAAAGGAGGTAAGATCCTTTTTGTAAAATTTCAGGTTTTCAGCCAGGTCCTTAAGACTTTCTATATTGTCCTGCAGCTTATTGGTCTGGGAATCAACAACAAACACAACCCCGTCGGCGCCCGTGAGCACGGCGCGCCGTGTCAGGCCATAATACACCTGCCCCGGCACCGTATAGATATGAAAACGCGTTTTAAAACCCCGCACATCGCCAAGCTCTATCGGCAGGAAATCGAAAAAAAGCGTCCTGTCGTCCTTGGTTGCAAGCGACATCAGTTCGCCGCGCTGCTGTGGCGCCAGCATTTTATGAATGCTCTGCACATTGGTTGTCTTGCCGCACATCGCCGGACCATAATAAACGATTTTTAAATCAATCTCGCGTTTTGCTGCATTAAAGACGGCCATGGCTCAACCTCACGTTTTTAATAAAAGATTTTTGATTTCACTGTCCACCGATCTGAAACTGCGGTCGGCGTCGTACACCTTCTGAAAAACCTTCAAAGCCTTTTGGATGTCCCCCTTTTCCTTAAATACAAGTCCTGACTGATACAGCAGACTGAGTCTGTCGTTTTCAGTAAGCTTCAAAAGCTTTAAAGCCTTGCCGATGACGTCAATTGCACTATCAAAACGCCCGAGAGCCATATGGCACTCAGAAAGTTTTATATAGCATTCTGCCTTATTGTCAATTCCACCCAGCGCTGCCATAAACTCGGTTATTGCTTCATCAAATTCATTGCACCGTATATAGGCAAGCCCGAAATTAAAATGAAACTGGGGGCTGTTCATATCATCGGTATTGGCAATCATGCCCTTCAACTGGCTGAATACATCATCTGGTGTAGTGCCTGCCCCCTCATCTGCATCCGCAGCGCCCTCCGGGGGAATGGTTACCTGCACATCAGCATCACTTGCAAGTGCGTATTCAAGGTCAAAATCACCCCGGGGAGCACTGATTCGTGATTCGACAGTAGCGATGTCCTTCTGTTCAAAAAGCTGCCAATCCTTATCCTGGTAAAATTTTGCAATCTTCATTTTAAAGAATTCATTGTTCGGATCTATTTCATGAATTTTATGCAGAACCTGAACAGCCTCATAGTTCAGGTTTTTATCGCAGAAATGATTGGCAAGTTTTTCAAGCACAGCAACGCCATCTCCAATAAAGCCGTTTCTCAAGTGAAGATTAGCAAGCTCCGTATAAATATCGACCTGATCAGAGTCAATAGCAATGGCATGATTATAAATAGCAACCGCAATCTGAAAAAGACGCTTGTCCTGATATGCCTTTGCAGCAATAAGATATTCGGCGATTGCTTCGTCTTTCCTGCCGTATTCCAGATACAATTCCGCAATTTTAACACGTATGCGCGGATCGCCAGAATTCTGCGCCAGTAATTTCTGCAGTTTATCCAGTGAATCCTTGAATTTATCCTGTACAGTCTGTCGCTTAAATAACTGAATCATAGCCATCGCTTGTAAGTCTGGCGGTATATGCTTTTTCGCACCTGTTACTTATCTGAATGCCGATCTTCGGTATTCAATACTTGATACGAGTAAATTTTATAATAAAATTTTATTTTTTGCACCAACAAAATAAAAAACCCAAACACGTGCAATACCACTCACGCAAGCCACATGCTCTGGTCAAAAACAATGCAACAATTATTGCAATGCGCTGTTTCAAGATTTATTTATCAGATTACATATTGACCTTACCATATTTTTCCGTTATGATTTAACAACTTTTTTTTATTCTTACAAGTCATACATAATTTCGAAGTTTAATGCTAATACATTTTAAGCAACAGGTGCAATGAAAACAAAAGATTTTTGTATTATTTCTATCATCCTGTGTCTATGCTTGATCTCCTGCAGAAGTGGCCCCCAGGGGAAAAAGGTCTCACAGGCTGATACATTTAAAGAACGCGCCTCAGACAATCAAACCGTGCAGCGACTGATACAGGACTATGCCGGGATGAAAGAGGATGATACCGTTTCATGGGCATGGATAGACTCGGCTTTCAGACTTGATGATTATGGCGCCGTGAGCCTGCAGCCGGTTTTAAACTTCAGCAAAATTGAGTATCCCCACGCACAAAAACAAATCGAAATATCACTGACAGATGCTCTGGCTGCCCGGAAAAAAACCGCTGAAAGAGGTAAATCTCTTGTCGTCACTGCCGCCATAACTGGCATGCAGGTTAAGCCCGGCTTCATTAAACGATTTTCTCCATCATATGAGGATAGGCCATCAATTGAGCTGGAGATTATTATTGCCGAAGCCGAATCAAAACGTATAGTGGCAAAAATCTGCCATATGGCGCGAGCCGATGATTTACCCCAGGCCCTTGATAAAGTGCTTCAGGATGTCACGGCTTTTCTGAATAAAAAAATGTAAGCGCCCATGCCAACACAAACAGAAGACATAATACTGGTCGTGGACGACAGCCCTACGGAGCTCCAGCTTATATCCGCCCCGCTCAAGGCCAAAGGCTATAAGGTTATCACGGCAGTCGATGGAGATGACGCAATCGAAAAAGCCTGCAGTCAGCATCCCCGGGTAATGCTGCTGGACGTCATCATGCCGAAAAAAAACGGCTTTCAAGTCTGCCGCCAGCTTAAAAATTCTCCTGACACGCAGGACATAAAAATAATCATTATTTCGAGTAAAAGCCAGCAAAGCGACAAATTCTGGGGTATCAAACAGGGTGCCGATGAGTACATGATCAAACCATTTGACGAAAAAACACTGCTTGCCAATGTGGCAAAGTTTATGTAAAACCCCTAGTCGCCAAACAGGTAATCGCACATAAACGCCCCGTGGTGATTTTCAAAGACATCCCGGGGCGTTGCGCTATCTTTGATGTTGACACGTCAAATGCCGGCATCCTATACTAAAAGATATTATTTCCCCTGTGCAACGCATGCAGCCCAAGATTAAAATATGCGGTATCACAAGCACCGGCGATGCTGTTCTGGCTGAACGCTGCGGCGCCGATTTCACAGGGCTTGTATGCGAAATAGTTTACTCACCACGCTGTATCAGCCGTGCTGCTGCAGCAGACATTACGAGGCTGTCTGGTCTGCCGGTAATTCTACTGCTTGACAAAACAGCCCCGGAAATTGTGGACATCGCCTTACAGGTGCGCCCATTCGGCCTGCAGCTCATCGGTGATCTGCCACCTGACGACATTGCACTGCTCAAAAGGCAAACTGCTTGCAGCCTCTGGCTCCCCGTCAGAATACCCGGGCTGGCGAATCAGGATTTTTCAGTCGCTGAGCAGACAAACCGTCTGGCTGCGCTTCAACGGGCAGGAATCGATGTCATTATTCTTGATACGATGATTGATGGCCTGAAAGGCGGTACCGGTAAAACCTGCGATTGGAATCTGGCCGCACGTATTGTTGAGGCAAGTCCGCTGCCGGTATTTCTTGCCGGCGGCATTACCCCTGAAAATGCTGCGCAGGCAATTACGCTTGTACATCCCGCAGGGATTGATGTCAGCAGCGGTGTGGAAATAACTCCGGGCGTGAAACATGCCGGAAAAATTGAGCGGCTTGTCACTGAAGTTCTCTCGACAACATAAAATACAGTCCGCAGATACGCTGCGGTTACTACTGAAGGAGCAGAAGCGTGATCTTAAAACTTATTGAAAAAATATTCGGCAGCGACAATACGCGGGAAATAAAGCGCATTGAGCCCATCGTAGAGCATATCAACACCTTTGAACCGGACATGGAGAAAAGAACCGACGATGAGCTGAAGGATTTGACCGGCCATTTCAAGAAGCGCCTTGAGGATGGTGAAACGCTGGATGAAATTCTCCCCGAAGCATTTGCCTGCGTCCGGGAGGTTTCACGGCGCGTTCTTGGCATGCGGCATTTTGATGTGCAGCTTATCGGCGGCATCGTACTGCATCAGGGTAAAATAGCGGAAATGGCCACTGGTGAAGGCAAAACGCTGGTTGCTACGCTCCCGGCCTATCTCAATGCGCTCACCGGAAAAGGCGTCCATATTATAACGGTTAACGACTACCTTGCACGGCGCGACCGCGAGTGGATGGGCAAAATATTTGAATTTCTCGGCCTGACGGTGGATGTTATCACCCACGACATCTCACAGGAACAGCGCAAGCAGGCATATATGGCCGACATCACCTACGGCACAAACACGGAATTCGGATTCGATTACCTGCGCGACAACATGTCCATCGACGCCGAACAACAGGTTCAGCGCAGCCACTACTTCGCCATCATCGACGAGGTCGACAGCATTCTCATCGATGAAGCCCGCACGCCGCTCATCATATCAGGTGCTGTAGAGCGCACTGGCAGACAGTACTTTTCCGAGCTGAAGATACCGGTCGAGCGCCTGATGAAAAGCCAGAACAGTCTTGTGAGCGAACTTCTCAACGATGCTGAAAAATTGCTTGAAGACGGAAAAGAGTATGAAGCGGGTGTCAAGCTTTTGGAGGCGAAACGCGCCGCACCTAAAGCAAAACGCTTCCTGAAACTGACAAAAGAAGGCCACATCAAAAAACTGATCGATGAGGTCGAAGTCGACTATATGCGCGACAAGCGCATGGGTGAGATCGATGCAGAGCTGTTCTTCAGCATCGACGAGCGTTCAAACACCATCGATCTGAGCGATAAGGGGCGCCACGCACTGTCCCCCAGTGATCCAAACTTTTTCATACTCCCGGATCTCAGCATGGCCGACATCGACCCGAATATGACTGAGCCGGAGCACATGGAGCATAAGCTGAAGCTCGAGCGCGATTTTGCCGTACAAAGCGAAAAGCTGCAAAACGTCTCTCAGCTTCTCAAAGCGTACTCGCTGTTTGAAAAGGATGTCAACTATGTCGTCACCGAAGACGGCAAGGTTCAGATAGTCGACGAGTTTACCGGCCGCATGCTGCCCGGACGCCGCTACAGCGACGGACTGCATCAGGCCATCGAGGCCAAGGAAGATGTCAGGATAGAAGGCGAAACGCAGACCTTTGCCGCCATCACGATTCAAAACTACTTCCGCATGTATGAAAAGCTGTCGGGCATGACCGGTACTGCCGAAACCGAAGCGCCGGAATTCCTAAAAATATACAAACTCACTGTCATTGTCATACCCACTAACCAGCCGGTGCGGCGGACAGACTATGCCGACATGGTGTTTAAAACAAAAAAAGAAAAATACCGGGCCATTATAAAAGAAATTGAAAAGATGCATGACATGGGCAGACCGGTTCTTGTCGGCACGGTGTCGGTTGAAGCCTCGGAGCTTTTAAGCCGCATGATCCCGAAACGGATCAAACATTCCGTTCTGAATGCCAAGCGCCACAAGGAAGAAGCAGAAATCGTTGCCGGCGCAGGCCACAGCGGCGCCGTAACAATTGCCACCAACATGGCCGGACGCGGTACCGACATCAAGCTCGGGCAGGGAGTTGTAAAATGCCTCAAGCAGTGCTGCATCAGCTGCGAAGTGGAACGCAATGATGGGTGCAGCGCCTGCCCTGACCCGGATAAAAAAGGAGTCAAAAAAATAGGCTGCGACAAGGATGTTCCCTGCGGCCTTCACATTATCGGCACGGAGCGGCATGATGCACGCCGCATAGACCGGCAGCTGCGAGGGCGCTCCGCCCGCCAGGGCGATCCGGGTTCATCGCGCTTCTATCTTTCACTTGAGGATGACCTGCTGCGAATTTTCGGAGCCGAACGCATTTCCAAAATCATGGACCGGTTCGGCATTGAAGAGGATGAGCCCATCGAGCATAAATTGATCACCCGCGCCATTGAGAATGCTCAGGGCCGTGTCGAGGGTCATAATTTTGAGATCCGCAAGCATCTGCTTGAATACGACGATGTCATGAACAAGCAGCGCGAAATCATCTATGAGCTTCGCAACAGGGCTCTGCATGATGCATCTCTGGAAGACCTTGTTCAGGAGTACATCAAGGTTCTTGCCGTTACTATCCTTGACGAATTTTTCGGCAAGGAACTGCAGCACGATGAGATCGATCTTAAGGGATTTCGCGAAGCAATTTTTCTGCAGTTCTCAACAGCACTGTTCATAACGCCAGAGCAGATAGCAACGTTCAAAAATGATGAGCTTGACAACTTTGTTCTCGATGAAATCACAAAGACATATAAAGCCAAAGAGCAGATAATAGGCGCTGAAATGCTGCGCAATGTAGAAAAATGGCTCTATTTGCGTATTCTTGATGAAACCTGGAAAGATCATCTGCTTGATATGGATCACCTGCGCGAGGGCATCGGCCTTCGGGGATATGCCCAGCAGGATCCGCTTCGCGAATACCAGAAAGAGGCCTATGAGCTGTTTTTAAATCTTGTCGATCGGCAGAAAAAAGAATTTATCGAAAAAATCTTCATGGTACAGATCCTGCCGCGAGAAGAGCTTGAGCGCAAGCCCGAGCAGCCCAGCAAATTCGTGCTGAGCCGGGGGGAGCAGGAGACTGAAAAGAAACCGACCGTCCGCACAGCGCCCAAAGTCGGCCGCAATGACCCCTGCCCCTGCGGAAGCGGAAAAAAATATAAAAAATGCTGCGGCGCCTGACAAAGCCGGCCGGGCAGCTGATTAACCAAGAGCAGGCAGGCGGGCAGGCAAAGCCAAGTCCGCCCTTTACCATAAAAAGCTTACATTTCGGATTTGCTACTCATGAAAACATTCCCGTACAAAAAAGGCATTCCCGGATTCAGGTTTGCAGGCGTTGCCGGCGGGCTTAAAAAGAACGGCAAAAAGGATATCGGCCTCATTCTTGCCGACGAACCATGCACGGCCGCTGCCGCATTCACGAAAAACATCGTCAAGGCAGCTCCTGTGCTCATCGGTCAGAAACGCCTTAAATCGGGCATGGCACAGGCCGTGCTGGTCAACAGCGGCAATGCCAATGCATGCACCGGGGCACAGGGGGTCAGGGACGGCGAAGCGGCAAGCTCTGCCCTTGCTCGCACACTGGGCATCCGGCCTGGTCTTGTAGTGCCGTCGTCAACCGGTGTCATCGGGGTGCCCCTGCCGGTGGATAAAATTGTGGCAGCCCTGCCTGCACTTGTTCAGCATGCAACGCCCGGCGGTATTTCCAATTTTACCGAAGCCATCATGACAACCGACACCTTCCCGAAAATCGTCGCCCTTCAAGATATGGTCGACGGCCAGCCGATCAAGGTATGCGGAGTTGCCAAGGGCGCTGGCATGATCATGCCCGACATGGCAACCATGCTTGCCTATATCGTGACCGATGCCGCTATTGACCGGAAACTGCTGGCTGCACTGGTACGAGAAAATGTTGAGCTTACCTTTAACCGCATATCAGTTGACGGCGACATGAGCACCAACGATACGGTACTGGTGCTTGCAAGCGGCAAATCTGGACAAAAAATAAAATCAGTAAAATCAGATAGTTATGTAGCATTCTCTAAACTTCTTTTTGAAGTCATGAAACGGCTTGCACGCCTCATTGTAAAGGATGGCGAGGGCGCCACCAAGCTGCTGCTGATAAACATTAAAAATGCAAAAACCGCTGCACAGGCCAAGCAGGCTGCCATGACGGTTGCCAATTCGCCGCTGGTAAAAACGGCCTTCTTCGGCCAGGACTACAACTGGGGCCGCATAATGGCGGCCCTGGGCAGATCGGGCGCTCAGTTTGACATGGCAAAAGTAGCTATCTTCTTCAATGGGGTGCAAAGCGTTCAGGATGGACAGGGAGTCCAAAAAAACATCGCGCGGCTTAAAACAATTATGGCAAAGGAATACATTGAAATTACCATTGATCTGAAAGCAGGAAAAAAATGCTGCGAAGTTACCACCTGCGATCTCAGCTACGAGTATGTAAAAATCAATGCTGACTATACGACATAAATAAACAGCCGCCGCCATAGCAGTTGGATTGACTTCGCCTTGATAGGGGCAAATCAAAAACAGGCAATAAAAAAAACGCCATGCAGAAAAATCTGCGCGGCGTTTTTTGATTACAGTCTATTTTTGCAAAACCAGATAGTCTTATTTCTTATCGTTTATTTCTTTTTTTGCAGCACCGTCATCGTCATCCTGGCCACTCACAGCTTTCTTGAAATTCTTGATGCCCTGGCCGAGGCCCTTGCCTAAATCGGGCAACTTGCCGGCGCCAAAAACAATGACCACAATTATAAGTATTATGACCAGTTCCTGAAATCCAAGTCCAAACATATGTGCTCCTGTTGTGTATTTTTTTTAAATATATACCGGCAGGGCTCAAAAGGCAAGTGAAAATGGCCCCTTGGTATTTTCGGAACTATTTATTAAAATGACCGTCACAATGTTCAGCTTCAGGCGATTGCGCGTATGCTTCAAAATTATATATTGATTTTTTTATTACCATAGATACATACTATGTATAGGTTGTTCGGCAACAGCCTGCTTAACATGCATCTGCACTGTTATATTGAAAAAATCATTTACGAATGTAAAAAAGTCAGAAATCGATGATGAAATTCACTCCCATGTGCTTTTTATAAACTCACTCTAAAAAATTTACAAGTAAGGAGAGAGCATGAACAGCATTGACGAAGAGTACAAAAAAGGGTTTCAGATAGGCCTGGCAGGAAAAGAGCAAAGCGAACTTTTTCTAGACGTAATAAACATGTTCCGCTCTGACGAAGAAAAAAGGGCTCGGCAAAGAGGTTATGAGGCCGGTATTAAGGAGCAGGAACTTCGAAAACGGGGCATTCGCTAGGCCTCCTGCCCATACACGCTATGTTTCATAATTTCCATAATTCGCACCGGGGGAGGCGCCCCGGCGGTAAAAAGAAGCCGGATGCATTATGTGGAAAATTGCAGCCTTTGTTCTTCTTATTATTTTTCTTGTCGTTGATACGGTATATATTTACCGGCGACTGAAAAAATACTGGAAAAATGCATCATGGCAGGGGTCCGGTCAAAAAAGCAACCAGTGGAAGCTGGGGCTTTCATCGCTGGATATTCCCCTGAACAAACAGGCCGGCAAAAACACCAGCCAGCCGGAGAAAAAGTGATCTTCTGCCTGCCCTAAATCCATGTTTGCCTGCCCATTGCATTATCATAAATCAGTCATAAAAGCCCGACTGCAGAGCAAGGGCAAATTATATTTCATTGTACTGCCTAGTATTTCAACAAACTACTCAGGCAGCGAGGGTTCAGTAAAGAGCTATGAAAGCGTATCGATGGTTGGAGGATCTGGATTCACTGAATACTGAGCACTGAGCAGTTGCAATTTAACTTCCGTGGAGCGCTTTTGATATGGAGCAGAAACCAAGCCCTGAACAGGAAATATGGTTTCAAAAAGAAATAAAGGAACTGCTGAAGCAGGACAAAAAAACTCCGCCCCCTCAGGGAGCTATTGTCTTTACCGGCAGCAGTATATTCCGGTTCTGGACAACACTTGCGCAGGACATGAACCCGCTGCCTGTCGTAAACAGGGCCTTCGGCGGTGCCCGCACCTGGGAATTGCTGCATTACATGGACAGCATCGTCCTGCCCTGCAAACCGGCTATTATCGCCTGCTACTGCGGCAGCAATGATCTTGAATTCGGCAGCCGGGCAGAAGATATTGCTCTACGTTTCAGCAAATTTTGCCAACGAGTTCATGACGTACTGCCTGAAACAAATGTGTTATTTATTTCCATTAATAAAGCGCCGCAAAAGCTTGAAAAATCAAACGAAATTGACAAGACAAACCGTCTCGTTCACACCTGTTGCCGCACTGCACACAAGGTCGGATTCATCGACATAAATCCTGTTTTTTTCAATCCTCAGGGCCAGCCCCGCCGCGAACTCTATATCAGCGACGGGCTTCACTTTATGCCCGATGCCTACAGGGAAATCACGAGGATAATAAAACCCGTACTTGAGAGAGCATGGCAGGCCACACATGGAATGCGTGACGACTCTCCAACGGCTTAAATCCTAAAATGTAAAAAACCTGTCAGCGCAGAATGCTGTTAAAAGGCTGGTTCTTTTCAAGCAACTTCAGCACGCGCTCTGTTTCAGCCTTTAGCTGCGGTTTTGCGTGACTCCGTATTTTCTCAAGGCAAGCCGCAAACAGGCTGCGCTGCTGAACGTCGGGCATGGGCTCCCTGCCCTGCATCATCTGCTCAACCAGCGGCATCAGGCTGCTTGCGCATCGGTAGATGTCTTCAGCCAGTTGCCTGTCTTTCTGCATCATAGCCAGTATCTCGGGCGAATGGCGGTAATAAAGCCCTGCATACCGCTTGCCCTGTGCTGTCGCGCCAAGCACTGAATCACGAAAATGCCGCAGCGTCTGCAGTTGCGCGCTGTTTTCGCCAAGCGATTTTGTCAGAAAGCAGCTTCCGGTTAAGGTTCCGTTATCGAGAGCCACATAGAGTTCAGTTGACCCGCCGGCATTAACCGTAAGTTGCCGTGTTGCGGGTAAAAATCCTTCAGCCGAACAGCTCATGCTGAACATCCCCGAGGGATGCAGCATGACATACACTCCTTCATCGGTCTGAGAGCTGATGCCTCCCGTGGTCAGCAGATTGACACCGCCGATGCCAGTGCCCGTGCGGGTATCAACCACCATTCCAGACACAATGCCCATCCCGGCTATGGTTGATTCAAGACCGAAACTGACTGTTGTGGCGCATGCATTATTGCTGACCTGACAGGTCCACTGGCCTGCTTCGGCATTGGGAACCTCAATCGTTATTTGCCCTGAACTGCCGTTTTGAGAACCGGTCTGGCCGGTGGAAGTCTTTTCACCGGGCGACAGGACCACCACCGTGGGCGTACAGGCGCTTGTCTCTGTTCGGCCATGCAAAGACGGGCTGCCGCCGCCTCCCCCGCCGCCGTTCAAGTTCAGCGTGAACACCAGTGTCTGGCCAGCCAGTCCATTGTTGATCTTGAAGCCCTTTGTTTCATCGGGGGCAACCGTATCGGTAAACTGTTTAAACACAGAAAGCCCGGCAAATGCAGTCCGGGCAGCACCGCCCATATCGCGTGCCGTAACCCCGAGAGGCTTGAGCCCCGGATCCGTATTTGCAGACACAGTCGCCACAAGCGTGTACAGGCCATCTCCTGCCGCAGCATCTCCTGCCGTACCGTCGTCGCGAAGCGCAGCATCAGCCAGACCACCGATTGCTGTAAGATCGGCTGTCACCGAGGCAATAGCGCCAGGTCCGTCTGGATGTGTCACCCTGGCAAACAGGCTGAACTGTGCCATCCCATCGGCCGATGTGCTGTCGGGAGTTATATATACCTGCTCAATGTTCGGGCCGGAAGGAATCGCTCTAAAATCAATGCCGGTCAGATCACGTCCAAAAACCCGCAGCTGTGTGCATGTCGGATCAAATACATATCCCGGCAGTATGGGTGTTACACGGTACTGGCCGTTCAAAATGCCTGCAAAATCATATGTCCCGTCACTGCCGGTTTGAGTGGTCAGGCTCAAATTTGCACCCGAGAGATTGATATCGATGCCAGCCTGAGCATTCCCCGTAACCCGGCCTGAAACAGCCGATGTGCGAAAGCCGGGACTGACCGTAATAAATGCCTCTCGGATTTTTGTGGATATTCCGTCAGGGCCCGCAACTTTCAGGCTCACGGTATACGACCCGGCGGCGGCAAAGGTATGCCGTATGCTGGCCTGATCGCTTGTTTCGCCATCACCAAAGCTCCATTCCCGGGCCGTAATAATACCCGTTGAGGTATCGGTAAATAGAACGGAAAGCGGTGCAGCCCCCTCGGTGACAGATGCTGTAAAATCAGCCACCGGCGCGGTATCAATCACCTTGATATAAGCTATCTTTGTCTTTTTCAACGGCGCACCGTCAGGCCCTGTGACGGAGAGATTAACAGTATAGTCACCTGTTATCTGGTAAACATGCTTCGGAGTTTTTCCCGTGCCGCCCGTGCCGTCACCAAAATCCCATGTATGACCCGAGGCGTTCGGGCTGGAGGCATCGGTAAACTGCACGTCAAGCGGCGCAGGCCCGAGCACTGGCGTAGCAGTGAAATCAGCGTAAAACTGCAGCGGGGCTGTGGTGGTCGTGGTTGTGATGATTACCGACGTCGTGCCGGTCGGAATGGTGGTGGTAACAATGGCCGACGTCGTTGTGGCCGGGATAGTTGTTGTAATCACAACAGAACTCGTAGAGGTTGTCGGCATCGTGGTCGTTGTTGTGCTCAAGATGGATGTCGTTGCAAATACGGATGTGGTGGTGGTCACGACGCTATTGGTGTAATGCAGTATGGTGCCATTGCGTCCGACGGCATACATGTCATTTGGAGCAAACCCCCAAAGGCCGCTCAGGTCATCGGTTGTACCACTGGGCATGGGCTTCCAGCCCGTGCCGTTATCATGGCCAATGTTGCCGCCATTTCCCACGAGAATAACATCTGAGCCTGGCGCGCTCCAGATATCGTTAACATCAAAGGTGGGCATCGTGCCCTGCCCCGAGGTTGACCAGGTAATGCCAATGCCGTCATACTGGACTATTGTTGATGCTGCCCCGGCGGCAAGAACATCAATGGATGACATGCCCCAGACGGTATTCAGATAGGTGGCCGTGCCGCTTGTCATGGCTGACCAGATCAAACCATTGTAGCGCAGTATGGTGCCGCCGGTCCCCACGGCATACACATCGTTGTTCGATATACCCCACACTCCGAAAAGATTATTGGTCGTAGTGCTGTCCATCGTCTTCCATGACGTGCCATTATAATGGAGTATGGTGCCCAATCCACCGACAACAAATATATCGGCATCGGAAAAACCCCAAATACCGCTCAGGGCTTCTGTCGTGCCCGTACTGATCGTGCTCCATGCTATGCCATTATAATGCAGCAGCGTGCCCGCATCACCAGTTGCATACACATCGGTGCCGGAGCTGCCCCACACGCTGCGCAGCCAATTCATCGTGCCGCTTGTCATGGGCGACCAGGTGATGCCGTTGTAATGCAGAATAGTGCCGCCGCTGGTGGGCAAGGGGTTGACGCCACCGACAGCAAAAATATCGTTTGGCGACGGGCCCCAGACATCAAACAACCAGTCAGTGGTGCTGCTTGCCATGGGCTGCCACGCAGGCGCTGAAGGAGGCTCAAGCCGCCGGATTGTGCCGTTTGCGCCAACAGCAAGAACACCAACACCGGGGTTACCCCAAACACCATGAAGGCTGTCTATGGTGCCGCTGTTCAAGATCTGCCAGTTAGAGCCATCATAATGCACAATGACTCCCGCATTACCCACGGCAAAGATATCGTTAGAGCCGCTGCCCCATATGCTCAGGAGATATTCCGACGTTGGGGTTGTCATGGTGCTCCAAGTCGAGCCGTTGTAATGCAGAATTTTGCCATTGCTCGCGGCCACATAGACATCCGTGCCCGAGCTGCCCCAGACATCATAGAGAACTTCCGATGAGCCACTTGTCATGGGCGACCATGATGTGCCGTTATAGTGCAGTATGATACCCGTCCCGCCCACGGCAAATACATCAGTGCCGGAAAACCCCCAAACGCCGTTTAACGGCGCTGTCGTGACGCCGCTTGTCATGTTTGACCACAATGTGCCGTTATAATGCGCAATAGCGCCCATGCCGCCCACGGCAAAAACATCAGTTGACGAGCTCCCCCACACGGCATTCAAGGGTTCGCCGGTGCTGCTTGACATGACGGTCCATGTCGAGCCGTTATAGTGCGCTATGATGCCGTTATTGCCTACGGCAAACACATCGCTGCCGCCGGAGCCCCAGACACCATTCAAAAGTTTTGTCGTAACTTTCAACATGGAAGCCCATGAACTGCCGTTGTAATGCAAAATGGTGCCATTATCTCCTACGACAAAAGCATCAGTGCCGGAACTGCCCCAAACGGCATTAAGAAACATCGTTGTGCCGCTGGGCATGGGCGTCCATGCCGGTGTCGACGGGATGGTGGTTGTAGAGGTCGAGAAAATACTGGTTGTCGTGCTGAAGATTGAAGTTGTTGTCGAGGTGGCGCCGAACACATTTATTGTCACCCTCTGGCTGCCGGCGAACTCGCCCTTATTGCTCACGACAATAACCCTGGCATTGTAACTCCCGGGTGTGGTGTAATTATATGAGGTAGAGTTGACAGCGGTTACTTCATCGATGACATTGTCGCCGTTGAAATCCCACCGGTACTGTGCAACGCTGCTGCCTGCAAGGTCTGTCGATGCAATACAGTTAAACGTGACCGGCAGCGTTGCAGGCCCGCTGAGCGGAGCTGCAGTGAATGAGGAAATGTTCACAGCGCCCAATGTACCAGACTGTCCGGAACGCACAGCCCGGACATTTTTGCTGTCGATCTTCCCGCCGAAGTCCGGGGCACCATCGGTAAAGTTCACAATCCATGCATCGGAGACAAAGTATGCAAAGGTAGTGGACGACCAGTAAGGAAAAGCTGTCTGAGTATTGAGAAAAACCGTCGCGTCTATAGCTGGGGAGGATATTTTGCTGTAATCGACGATGCTCACCATTTCTTTGGGTGTAGGCAGGCGCCAGTCGGTAAAGCCGCCAAGCGTCAGGTTGTCACAGTAGGCAAGGGCCTGCTGCCAGCTATATAAGCCCGGCGCCGTATCCCGTTGCCACATGAGCCCCGTGCTCAAATCAGAAACTGTGCCGTCTATACTGATGACATAATCACGCAATGGTAAAAGTTGTCCGCCGCGCACTGCCCGGGCATAGTAGCTGTAGGTCTTGTTGAGGCTGTTCACGTAACCGTAGTAGGCAACCAAATTCCAGGCGAGGCTGGAAGACTGTGCGCAGGTGCTGGAAGACCAGTAGAAAGAAGTTACCGTATTAGGGAAATATGCTGGATCAATGGCCGGGCCATACGTGTTAAGATTTGTCATGCTGAAAAGTTCGGCAGCAGTCGGCAGGCGCCAATCGTTAAAGCCGCCGTAATTTGCCGCATTCAGGTCTCTGATGAAATCCATCGTGTCGGTGCCGGCCCCGGATATGCCCGGATTGCCGCCGTTGGTAGCTGAGTTGTTGTCGAACCAGGTATAAACGTTGTCGGCATTGTTGGGGTCGGCATAATTTGTTCCACCACCCATATTATGCTTCTCTTCCCAAATAAGCCCGGTCACATCATCATGCACAGCAGCCCAGAAAGAAGCATTGTCGGGCAGGGCAGTGCCATTGTCAGAAAGCTTGGTGTACTTCGGCGTATTAATGGTGTACTGCGCATCCTGCCCGTAGTACGGCTGCCCAGACAATGGGCAGGCGATTTCAGTTGTATTATCGTAGCACTTAATCTGCCCCGTGTCGGGGACGGCTGCGTGGAGTCCCGTGGTTCCGCCATTAAAATGAAGTATTAAGCCCATATAACCAACGGCAAAAACGTCTTTGGAGGCACTGCCCCAGACGCCCCACAAATTCTCAAATGATCCTGTTGTGATAGTATCCCAGACTGTGCCGTTATAGTGCAGTATCGTTCTGGCTGCACCGACGGCATACACATCGCTGTCTGAGCTGCCCCAGACACTGTAAAGGGGCATTGACGGTAAAGGATTTATCATGGCCGACCATACGGAGCCGTCGTAATGCAGTATGGAGCCCATAAAGCCAACGGCAAAAACATCCGAAGGCCCGCTGCCCCAGACGCCGTTCAGCTCATTGCCCGTGCCGCTTGTCATGGGGATCCATGATGTACCGTCGTAATGCAGTATGACGCCGCCCGCACCCACGGCAAAAACATCAGTTGACAAACTACCCCAGACGGCATTGAGAGGAGTAGCTATGGCGCTGCTCATGGCGGTCCAGCCCGTTCCGTTGTCATGCAATATGGTGCCGCCTGAACCAACTACAAAAGAATCTATTGCCGGTTCAACCCAGATGCCCTTGAGATCATATCCTGTGTAGCTTGGTTCTGTAATCCATGAGGAGCCGTTATAATGCAGTATCGTGCCGCCGGCGCCCACGGCATGAACATCATTTTCGCCCGCACCCGCAACAGCAAGAAGCGCTGTAGAGCCGAAGGTACTTGGCGCCCAACCGGTGCCGTTGTAATGCAGTATCGTGCCGCCGTCGCCCACGGCAAATACATTACTGCCAGAACTGCCCCAGACACTCCACAGAGTTTGAAAAGTCATTCCCTGCGCCATAACATTCCAGCCCGGAATAGGTATAGACGTCGTTGTCGATATCATGGTGGTAGTTGACGTTGGCAGGAACGTGGATGTAGAGGTGCTGAAAATAGTTGTTGTAGTCGTCGGTATGGTGCTGAACACCGTCGTTGTCGTCGTTGGAATAATCGTGGTGGTGGTCGTAGACTGCACCGTTGGGCCGAAGCGCAGAATAGTGCCATTGGTGCCAACGGCAAAAACATTATCGGCGGCTGTCCCCCAAATGCCATACAAGTTTGCCGCTGAACCACTGTTCGTTTTCTGCCAGGCTGAGCCGTCAAAATTAAGTATATTGCCACCCGTACCAACGGCATAGATATTATTGGCCGAAACACCCCAGATTCCCTGAAGGTTGATGTAGCCAATCGCTGTAGTATCAGACTCGGTCCAGGATGCTCCGTTGAAATGCAATATCGTTGTCGCCGAGCCGACATTACCTACGACAAAAATATCGGTGCCTGAAGTGCCCCATATTCCTTCAAGTGCGGAAGATGATGCGGGTACGGTCGCGTCCACAGACCAAGATATGCCGTTATAATGCACCGTTTTGCGGTTTGTACCGACAGCATAGACATCGCTGGTGCCGCTGCCCCAGACACTGAAAAGGCTTTCAAAAGTAGCCCCTGTTGACTGCTTTGTCCATGATGAGCCGTCATAATGCAGAATCGTTTCAGATTCGCCGACTACAAAAATATCATTTGGCGAATTTCCCCAAACACTGATAAGGCCTGTTGAGGCTGTTACCCCCCCGGGAAGCCCCGCTACTGGCGTCCAAGATATACCGTCGTAGTGCAGCAAGGTCCTGTTCAGTCCTGCAGCATAAACATTGCCTGGCCCGGTGCCCCATACACTCCATAAGGCTTCTGCTGTACCGCTTGACTGGATGGTCCAGACTAAGCCGTCGTAGTGCAGTATGGTGCCGCCATCTCCCACGGCAAAAACATTGTTGGGAGCGCTGCCCCAGACGCTGTGTAGTGTGAAGGTTGTTACGGGGCTCGCCATCGGCGTCCAGCCGATACCCGGCACGCCGCTGTTGGTCGGATTATTGGGGCCGGAAAATCTGTTGTATACTTCGGTTCCTGCCCCTGTCGAGATATACTCGCAGACCATGGCTCGGTAAATTTTACCTGCCTGCAGATTGGTCACTCTAACGCTGTTGGCGGATGAACCCGGACCCGAGCCAGCGCCGCTGTAAACGCACTGCCAGCCGGCGCCGGCATCATTTGCCGAATTAAAAATGGAATTTCCAAGATATGTGCCGCCATCGCTAGGCAACGGCATGCCGGTATCAGTTTGTTTCAAAAAGACAGCACAGGCCGTACCGTTGCCGCGCGTCCAGTTGATATCCATCTGCATCGGCTGAATGTTTGAAAAGTAAACTACTACCGCCTGAAGGCGGTAGCTTTGAATTCGGCTGCAAGCCGACTAAAGATCATCATCTGTTTTGAAATTGTCATCCTGTGGTTCTAACCCTTGTTGCTCGATATATTTTATGACTACTTCATCTGTT
>CAIWCT010000227.1 GCA_903911225.1 uncultured delta proteobacterium | reverse complement strand
TTACAAATAAAGTAGTTAACATATTTTTTGTCAGGGGGTGGCTATGCAGAAAATCAAAATCCTGTCCGTCATTTTAGCAATCGGCGCTTTCGGCTTTTTTCAATTCCCGAATGTTGCGGCCTTCAAAGGCTGCAAGCCCCACCACACGACAACAACAACCACGGCGGCAGCGGTAGGTTGGGCAAAGTGAAACGTGCCCAACAATCACAATGACAAAAACAAATGAATGCTGGGCACGCTACGCTTTGCCCAGCCAGAAAAAAGATATCCCCTTTTCATCTTTTCCTTTGGCACTGATGAGGAATCGATGGCATTGCACTGATGCGTTACTCACCGCCAGGGTATCTAAGGGCAAGCAATTATAGCGCAGCCTGCCCCGCCCGTACATGCTTGAGCCGGAAGAGAATTGCCCGGCGTTGTGAAGTCGTTCTCGAAGACTGAGAGCAATCTTGCAATCATGCACGGATTCGTGAAGATTATACCCAGCTCGCGGTTCTGAATCAGCGACGTGTTCGTCAGGTTCTCAGACCCCACGAAGGCCTGGACTCCGTCAGCAATGACTTGCTTGCCGTGCATGTAGAGCGGCGTTTGGGGCGTCGAGGCGTCGGGGGGTGATGGCTGTCCCGGCATTATGCGGATCGAGATATTCGACAAACCGAGGTTCAGCAAGGTCTTCACCGCAGATGCGTTGCTTCCGGTATCGCCGGACAGCAGGATGCGAACCGACGGCCTGGCCGTTGACTGTGCCACTGCCTGGATAAGACAGACCATGTCGGTGTCCACCAGCTCTTCAGTCGTCAATACCAGTGATCGTTTCACGCTGCCGATGAGTTGCAGGAGCTTCTGTTTAGAGTTCACAGGGCTCCACAATAGATCATCCTCTCTTAAGGACGTCGTGTCAGATTCAGAGGGCGGTGGGTACGTAGTCGCGGGGGAATGGGCATAACTGCACGCAGTGGGCGGATTGACGAGAATAAAGTCGGAATCGAAAACGCTGCTTACCTCCCGTACGATGCCGGGATCCCTCGTGATCACGCCATAGTCCCGCGTGCCGCCAAAATAACCGGGCATCAGGTTCAGCGACATGATGATGGCTGTTCCACGGAGGCAAAGATTGTTGTCGGTCGTTGGCCCGTCGATGACGAATGTCTTCTGGTGAGTGAAGCAGAAAGCGGTACTGCTTAGGTGCACGATAACACCGGCATTGCGCAGGGCTTCAACCGTCTGCTGGATCTGTAGGGAGCTTGAACCGGTCTCGTACTTGTTCTGGTCCACGATCACCTTCACGGTTACACCGCTTTGAGCCTTGTCGATGAGTGCCTGCACAACACTATCAGCCGGCGCCGCAGGGCTCTGCGAAACCGATTGCAAGTCGGTGATCTCATAGATGGTCAGACGAATGTTATTCGTCGCACCGGCGATGGCCGAAAGAATGGGACCGCGCCCATCGTCAGGCTGGACCACAAGACGCGTCAGGCTGTGAGTGGAGTTGCTGTCACAGCCGGCTGACAGCAACAGGGCAAAAACCATACCGGAAAGAATGAAATTTCTGCAGCACATTTTTGAGATCCCTTTCAACAAAGAGTAGTATTCTTGAGTCCTATTCTCTCTGTACTTATTTATAAAAGTTACGGGTCGGTAAAAAAAATATTAGCCTGCCTTTATTAAGAGGCGCTTGCACAGTGTTAATCTTCATGGGCTTCTCCACATCCCGCTCACTGCCGGTTACGGAAAATGCAGGCTGCGGGGGCCAGGGGCAGGCTGTCGGTACCGATGCCCTCGCAGGAACTGTTGGAGAGGGTCAGATTGCCGCTGCCATCGAGGCTGAAAGTCCAGATGGTATCATAATCGTCATCGGGCCAGTCACTGGGAGAAGGCACCGACGGAGCCGCGCCAGGGGTAAAATAGGTATTAACCAAAGCCTGTGCGATTAGGGGAATATGGTTGTGCTCCCAGGAAATCAGCAGCGTCTTGTTGCTGAACTGGCCTCCGGTAAAAAAGTAGTTCACGGCAGCATCGACTGCGGCAGCATCTTCCTCATCTGATAGCCCCCCCCACTGAAAACCGCTGGCCACATTGAAGGGGATACCGTTTTTAATCGCATACGGAGCGACCGTCTGGGAGGTCCTGACATACGAGTACATGTTTTTGCTAACTTTGCCCGGGATGGGCTGGGCCGGATCAACGGCGAAGACAAAGTCCGGGGTGGTGATTTTCCCCTCCAGCGCAATGGGCAGGTAGAGCGCCCGCACATGGCCCGGGTACACCAGATTGCCATCCTCCCAATACGAGGTGGGATGGGCTTCGCCGTGGCGTATGAAGTACACCGTCTCATTTTTATTGCTGTTTAGCGGCACCGAAGATCCGCTTATATTCGCGGTATTTTTCTCGAAGGCCGCCTGCTGACCGCAGGGGGTGCTTCGAGGCCTTGGAACCGGCGCAGGATACGTCGCGGCCGGATGTATATGGGTATCGTAGGGGATTAGGGTTGTCGGGCCTTTCGGCGAAATGGTCAGAACATATAAAGTATTGGCGCCCTCCCAGGTGTCGGGAACGGTATAGTCATAGGAGTTTTGTGCTTTCAGATTAGTAAGTAACGCTTGAAGGGTCTCAAACGGCAGCGCAAAAAGGTACGATCCGTTTGGCACTTGTGCAATGATGCTCGTGACAAGGGCTTCGTTATCCCCGCCATTATCTGAAAAATCAATGCCCTGACAATTTGGAAAGAAAGACGGTGTGACCACGCCCGGTGGTACCGAGGCGGCAGTGTAGCAGATATTGACAGGGAAGCTGTTAGCGGTGAAGGTTGTTGCCGCAGGCGTAGTCGACGCCGAGGTTATACTGTACTGATTGAGCATCGCAAAGTGTTCGACGGTCTCCAGCGGCACCAGATCAGGGTAATTGTTTGCGGTCTGCAGATGCGTAGCCGGTTCCAGCACATAGATGCCGTTGACGCTGGCCTGATTGAGTAGGGTCGAATGCAGGTAGGCGCCAAGACTGATTGCCCGTTGCAAACCCCGGGTGTTTAGATTGGCGGTATCCGGGTTAATATCGCCGTCATTATGGGTCACGTCCTGAGACACCACGAAAATCAGATTGATATTGGCTGAGCTCAGCGAACAGGAGCTAGGGCCATTCCCGCACCCTGCCACGGCAAGGGACAAAATAATCGAAGCGGCCATAATGAATATCGTTTTTTCAAACCGCATATACCACCTTCCCTTCTTGAAAAAAATATTTGTATTCATTAATTCCAAATAGGGCCGTGCCATGTGTTGCTCATCTAAGAAAACTTTTTATTCAAAAATGGTAGAAGGTTTTAAATTCAGGTGGTTAGGCTCTAAAAGCATATAAACCACAAATCGTGACTCAGTCCCGATTTATGTCATGGCATAAACAAGTACTGTGTGAGTCTCTGTCGCAATTTGCATTGCCTCCTGTAGTGTTTGTGAACATCAATAGGAGTTCACACTATTGAAAAAGTCCTGCTGGTCCATATTCCCAATGCCGCTCCAGAAAATCGGCCAGTTCGCCGGTGTTATCGGCACGTGCTGAGCGCTAAGGGGAGGTTGCGGAGTGTTTCCGGAATAGTAGTGCTTTTGGTAAAGCTTCTGTTGTACAGTGTTCGTCTTCAGTGCCGGATAAAGTTGCGCCAGGGAATCGTTCAAATAACCGGACAGGCAATACGCTGAACTAAAAGTATAATAGCTGTGAAACCGTCGCGGCATGGTTGCAAGGTCATAGTTTAGGGAACGGTAATCGATGGGTTTCAATGTGTCGCGGGAAAAGGCAAACACCTTGAAGGCCGGGTTATTGCCAAATATTGGCGTTATTGCTGGCGTTATTTCAAGAACGTCGGCAGGGGTAACATTGTCAGGTGACATGATCCTGAATTCGTCCATGTGGGTGTGCGCGGCCAGCGTCAGAGTTACAACGCCCGGATGGTTCGCAAGTATTTTTAGAAAATCCGCCTGATACGTATACGTCGGCGGCGGCTGCCACATCATCACGGCATTTTTAATGATATCAATCCGGCCGTTATCAGATTTAACTGCAGTTGAATCTATATCAGCGCCGGGAGGTATATGCATCAAGAGCCAGACTTTTTTATCGGCAGCTTTGGCTGCAGTGAGTTTTTCGTCAAGCCAAAGAAGTTCTTCGTCAAATCTCGCAGTAGTAGTATTGTCCGGGAATGCACATAAGACTGTATTGATCCCTATCACCATCAAATTTGTTCCCTGCGGCTCCACGGAATAATATCCGCCCTTTTTAAAGCTATCCAGAAAGGCCTGATGATCGGTGCTGCTATTCAAAAATTTTGTATAATAAAGCTCCGCCGTACTGGCAAGAAAGCTGGGTTCCGGTACGATGCCCAGGTAGGAATCGCTATTGCCAACAGTGAATATGACCGGTATGTCGCCGACAGACGATCTCACCTGATCCATAAAAAAGGCAACCGTCTTATTGGCAAATGCCTCCATGGCGGCAACAGCTGCAGGGTCCTCTGCAATGTCTTTAGGTGGCGGAACGGGTACGCCGAGGCTTCCATAATAATGTGCGTAAAACTGTTCCGAAAAGTTATGCCCAAGAATGTCGCCGGTATACACAACGAGCGGGCTTGCACCCAGGTTCTGCCGTATGCTTGACAGGGCAATCATAAGCAACGGGTAGTTGGTGTCGTAACCATATGTCGAAGGAGTCATTTTGTGTGATTGCTGAAAAACACCCGCCCACCCGCTGGCATCCGTTAAGACAAGCGACGTAAAAAGAGACGTGTCATTGTCATCAAAAGGATTGAAGTGAACATCCGAGAAAACGACTACCGGGAAGTTGGTCTTACTGCTGCACCCGCAAATCAGGAAGATAGTTACTACTAAAAGTACATTGGCAGAGCGAAAAATTTTCCACATAAAAACTCCTTTTAATTGTCGAGATGTTTTCAGAGTGTCGCCCCGTAGACTCTATCATAACAAGACAGCATTGATTCTTGTATACTGTGTATAACTTTACCATCTGTCATATGAAGATGTGAGCCTGAATCCTCCCCCAAATATCAGTCTACACGATCCGTCCTGTCAAGGAAGGGATTGGGGTCTTTATCTTGACATTTCAGCCAGCGAAAAAAAAACTGTTGTGATCGATTTATATCAAAGCCTGCTCCGGCACCGCAGCTTTATTCATCCTCAAAATTGTTCCAAATATCTTCAACAATGTCATTCCCGTCCCCGCCTTCGCGAGGATAAACTGCGGCGGGAAACCAGTTGGCTGTATGCATTCCGTTTCTGCCCGCAGTTTCAGCTTTGGAAATAACCAGTAATCCTTATTAAATCTTTCATTTTTCTTTTTCTGTCTTTCAATTCCCAATCTTTCCATGAAAACGTTTCCATAAAGCATTCTTCGCCCCGTGCCAAGAGTTTGCGGAACGATAAGGGCTCACAATTAATACCCCCCCCTCTGTTCACGTTAACGCGCGCAACACGACACTGAGGGAATCCACTACAGGGATAGCCAAAAAAAATAAGGAAATTCATCCCGGTTGTAGGAAATGCTGCTAGAACTACTAATTATTTGAAGGACTGCTTGTAAGAGAGAAGACGGCCAATAGCACCCCTTTTTCTTTATAATGGCATTATTGTAATAGATATAGCACGAGGTGTTTTTTTTTTCCACCTATTTCAGGTGTCTCAACATTGTTCTATATTTTTTTAACCAGGTTTTAGAAACTATATGCAGAGTATTTCGAGGCAATAAGTATTAACGGGGAATCGGTTTGTTGGTAAAAAAAAGAGGGTCACCTATTGTTTTGCTCTTTTCTTTTCTGGGAGCCCCTGGGGGTGGAAGGGATGGCAAGCGCAGAGGAGTAATCAGCACGCGCAAAAAACAAAACGGCGCAATGGATGATAACGGTTGGGAAAAACCGTTATCAAATCTTTATCTTCACATTTCATGCGGCCACGGGGAAAGCTCCTACGATAAATTCATATCAAAGCCTGCTCCGGCACCGCAGCTTTATTCATCCTCAAAATTGTTCCAAATATCTTCAGTAAAACCAAGACCCCTTGCAGCATTTTGTTCTTTATCGCTCAATTGTTTCCATTCTTTATCAGTGCTTTCCGGGGCTTCATTTCTATCCCAATCTTCTTTTCGCCAGCCGAGATCGCTCCAGAATTCTTGTTCTTTGGTGCTCAGCTCATTCCATGATAATTTTTCCCAAATCCCGGGATTACCTTTCATGTCTCGAACTTCCATAGTTGCCTCCCGCGCTGTCTCGCGCAAAAAAATAATACAGAGTACGCCTTGAACGCTTACAGATATTGGAATACCGTGCATACGAATGTCAATATTTTTTATCTTTACGCGAACCGCAGACAGGCTGTTGCCGGGGGAAGATTCCAACTATCAAACCACGAAAGGCATCAAGGGCTATGCGCCCACATTTGCCTTGACATAGAAGCGACCTCATCCTATATTCGCCCCAATTTTCAAGTAATGCAAATCAGTTATTCTGATCATTATCGCTCATTACGGCCTGAACATGTTTTCCTTCTTTAAAAAATCAAAAATTAACCGGATTGACGATAAAATCTGGTTTACAAACGATTATAAAATCAATGCTCTTATAAAAGAGGCCCAATCACTGGCTGCTAAAAACGAAATAGCAGTTATCGTCGCTTTTTTCCGCCAAACCCTTCAGGAATTTGAAACCAGACTAAGCAGTTCCGCCATAGCATACAGGCTTCTCTCCCACCCTTACGATTTTTCTGCTGCTCCAGCGGTGATTAACATTACCAGGGCATCGACACTGACAGAAACAAGCCTTGTTGAACAACTGTTTAAAAACAATACAGCCGTCAACCTTTTGTTTTTAGAACATTACCCTCTATATGCTACCGAAGATGCCGTGTTGAAACGAATCGAAGAACAAACTCCCTCCACGACAAACGTTTGCTTTTATTCCTCTCTTGACGATGAAATCTTAAAATCTTTTGGGGGCGAACGCTTGAAGGAAATAATACAGAAACTCGGCATGCAGGAGTCTGAAACTATTTCACATGCCATGATCACCAAAGCGATTACCAATGCCCAGAAAAAAATACAGCAATCGGTGCAAAACGAAATGCCGACTGAATCGCAGCAACAGTGGTTTACTTATAATTATAAGCAATAGAAGCACTGCCTGAAGAAATTGGCCGTATGACATCCATGAATTAATAAAATACGGCCCAAATCCTCCCCGGCATTACATCTTTTCAAGCGGAACCGGCTGCAGCGATTGAAAGAATTCCCTCTTAAAAAAAGAATGGCCCCGATTCATGAAGTCTTTACGGCAAGCCGCTGCCGTTTCATCAGCCCCCGTCGCGCGCTCAGTATCAATTTCTTTGACAGATCAGGCAGGTATATTCTATACTGCGCCCAATGTGTATAGTGCAAACCGTGCACTGTACACTAAAAGCAGCTAAATTCATTGCAGCCCCGACTCAATCTTATGCTGCATATTTTAAAAAAATTTTTTAAATCGATCAACGAGACAAGCCGTTACGGCTTGTTACTTCTTGCATTGTTAGTTGTAGCGGTCCTTTTATTATGCCTGCTTCCTGCCCTCCTGCAATTGGCTATTATTCTTCTTGCAGCATTCTCAAAGTAATTCTGGATTTTAAAATAGCCCCTTTTTCGGTATGAGCGGCCAAGCTCAACAATTTCAAAAGGCATGACAATCGTAGGGCCTTGTTGAATTATGTGCATCACGTGCGTAAAGCTACTGCACGAATACTTAAAAACTGATATGCTCATCACCAATAATAATATTTTTGATGGAGCTAAATATGAAAAAAACATTTCTGGCGGGCTGTCTGTTTTTTGCAAGTTTAACTCTTTTTGCCGGCTGTATTCCGGATACACCCGAAGCGCCGACCCTTGCTGCCGGACAGGGGCAACTAACCGCAACCTGGGGTGCGGCTAAAAAGGCTACGGGTTATGAAGTATGGTACAACACAGTCGAAGACAGCAGTACGGCAACACAGTTTCCGGATCCGGACGACACCAATACCACCTGCACTATTACCGGCCTGGCTGATGAGTCAAAATATTATGTATGGGTAAAGGCTAAGAATAAAAGAAGCACCAGCCAATTCAGCTCGTCAGCAAGCGAAACCACGCTTCCCGCACCCATTGTCGCACCTTCGGCACCCGAAGCGCCGATTCTTGCTGCCGGGGACGAGAATATGACCGTAACCTGGGCCGCAGTGAGCGGAGCAACCGGCTATGAGGTGTGGTTCAATACTGTCGACAACAACGGCAGTGCTACGAAGTTCGCGGATCCCGATGACACCGATACAACCTGCATCATTACCGGCCTGGCCAATGCTACAGAATATTTTATATGGCTAAAAGCAAAAAATACTGCGGGGGAAAGTGATTTCAGCGCTTCGGCAAGTAAAAGAACTCCTGAATGGCTCGCCATCGGAGATGCATCAATTGATGCCGGTAAAGTCAGCACACTTTCAAAAGTTCGCGTGTATCAAGCCGTACCCTATGTCGCATATAGTGATGCCGCTGACAGCTACAGGGCGTCGGTTGTACGCTTTAACGGCTCATCCTGGGGTCAGGTTGGCGGTGTGCCGGCTTCAACCGGTGCAGCCAGTTATCTAAGTTTGTTCAATACAAACGATGTTCTCTATCTTTCTTATGAGGATTGTGCGCCCGGCAACTCGTGCAAGGCCACAGTTATGAAATATCAATCAGCCTGGACCGCTGAAGGGGCGCTGATTTCAGATAGGCAGATTCTTTCTAATTCTCTCTTTATCTATAACAATATGCCGTACCTTGCTATCCTGGACCGGGAAACAGCCGGAATAGCAGGTGATTTTGCTTCAGTGCTGTGGAAAAACACCGATTGGGCGTATTTTGGAAATGCTAAATTTTCAGCACCCACTGAAATAAATGCTATCTCTCTGGCGGTTCATAGCGGCATACCATATACAGCCAGCATGACGAAAACCGGCACTATCATGGTTAAATATTACAGCAGCAGCACTGGAGCAGGCTCATCATGGAGTGATCTGGGGGCAGGCTTTGGCACCGTATCCTCCGAATATGTGTCGATCGCTGCCGGGGCTTCGGGTGATATCTATGTCGCATATAACAACAATATCGCTGGCAGTGGCAAAATGGCGGTTCAGAAATACAGCAGCGGCTTATGGGATACTCTCCCGGCAGGTGGCGCCTGGGCTTCCGATGTGAAAGCAACCTACGGTGATCTGTTTGTTGATGGTGATACGCCCTATGCAGCTTATTTTAATAATTTGGATAATACGACCCTGGTTAAAAAATATACAGACGGCCAGTGGAAGACAATCCATGAGCCGATAGCTGCGGGAGGGGGGATTTCTGATTTATCGATCTTTGTTGAAAACGGGGTGCCCTATATTGCCTATCGTAATGCTTCCGACAACAGCTTTTCGGTAAAGACGTTTCAGTCTAAGGCCGCTCCCTGACAAGGTCTCCTGGTATGAAAAAGCCCGTGCAGCAAAAGCTGCCCGGGCTTTTTTTGCCAAACTCTTCTGCCCGGGTTACTTTTTAGAGCATTTTTCAAAATGACATAGCCATATTCGCACAGGTGAGCTTTTGGTGAGTGCAGCCCGTGCGGTTCGAGCGTTTGCCCTGCCATCATTGCCGGTTGCTCTTGCGAGAATTTAGCACGGGCAAACGAATCAAAAACGCACCTGTGCAGACGGTTACAACAAAAAGAAAAATGCTCTCATATGAGCCAACGCGTACTTTGTACTGCTTTAGTAAACAATTGAAACTCATTCTCTTTTCTTTTGTGAGCCTGGCGGCCCGCCACTACAATAAAAGGGAGAACTTGCAAATCTCCATAGCCTGAACAATAATGACTCCCAAAATATATACGTTAGTAATGCAGGGCACGCTGCACTTTGCCCGGCCGCTGCTCCCGCCTCAAGGCGGAAACAACCAAAATCGTTTGGCAAAACATTTATGAAAACAGTGACTGATAAAGATCATCCGAACATACTTGCGCCGCCCCCGTTAATTTTTTTCGGGTGTGCGCTGGTTAGCTGGCTGTTGCAGCACCTGTTTCCCCTTCAGGTGATGAGCTATTCTTTGTCCCTATCGATTGGCATTGCACTGGCATGTGCTGCGGGCTCTCTGGTGATTTGGGCAGCCCTTGTTATGAAAGCACATGGTACGAATATACGTCCGGATCGACCGGCACTGAAAATCGTGACGAGGGGACCGTATAGGTTCACCAGAAACCCCATGTATCTATCGCTGTGCCTGCTGCAGCTTGGGTTGGGGTTTATTCTTAATGGCTGGATTCCGCTGCTATTTACAATTCCCCTGGCGCTGATCCTGCATTTTGGAGTTATTGTTCGTGAAGAGCAGTATCTGGAATCGAAGTTCGGCGATCAGTATGTTGCGTTAAAAAAGTCTGTGCATCGTTGGATGTAGCATGATGTAAATATTTTCTGCAGCAGTATATGTATTACAAAACACACCCATTCCCAGAGCATCAGGTTTGGGAACACCAAAGGGAGCTTGCCTGAATAATAAGAAGAAGCATCATATGCTCACCTGTGATTCTTGCCTTCACGCTTGTCCTTGCTCATAATTATTCTCATGGTGCGAAAACCACCGGGCTGATATCCGACAATCTCTCTGTCGGCGGCAATATTGAGGTAATGAACCAATAAAGCCGGCAGGATACGCAGCGCGCATCGCAGGCTTGCGGGGGCAGTGGAAATGATTGGGACTACCAGGTTCAGAAAGGTAGTACGAAAAATTTGATTTTTTTATATTTTTGCAGAAACGCCATTAAAAATCTTTTGTGGTAAAAAAAAAACAGCCGGGAGAAGGCATGGCGCTTTCACCCGGCTTATAAGTTTTTACAATGCCGTATTACAGCGTGTCGTAGCCGCACATTTCGATATAGGCGGTGGCGTTCCTTTTATTGCCCTCAATAGTGCTTTCCGCGGTTCCTATTCCTTCCCAGTAAGGCGGTGTCATAATATTATAGAGGCTTTGCGCGTCAAAGGCCGGCACTGCGGAAATTGTCGCCGACAGAGAGGGTATGCTTACTGTCCAGTCCATCGCATAAGTGGCGTCTGCGTTAGCGTCCTTCCATGTCCGGGCATAGTCAATCGATACATCTGTCCCGCGCTCAACCGTACCGTCGGCGCGCTGATACATCCAGTGCGGGTTGATTAAGAGGCCGTTTGACACAACGCCATTCAAAACCTCATTGGTTCCCTTTTCGCGGAAGTGCGCGGCCATCAGGCTGCTGCCGTCCTCAAAGCGGAAAGAGAACCAGTCCCAGGCCTGCTTGGCATCGGCTGATATGCTGAAGAGCCCCCACTGATGATCCATCCAGGAGCGGCTTTTTGTAGTGTCGTTTGAGATGATGTTTTGGGTAGTACCGTTCAGGGTGAGCGTGCCGGTTGTTTTTAAATTGGTGAAGCTGTAATAATAGGAGATATGGCCGTCGGGCATATTAATTGTGCCGTTGTCAGCCTCCAGCACCACCGGCAGAACAGGCAGAAGCTGAAGGTCAATGGCGATGCCTCCCTGTGAGCCTTCAATGTGAAAGCCTGTGTCATTGTCAAAGGTGAAGGAAAGCGCATCTGCGTTTATATCTGCTTTCCCCTTTTTGTTTCCAAGTTTGGGGGTGTTAATTACGGTTGTCTCCGCGAAGCTGTGCACCTTGGTCTGAAGGTCGCTAACAGCAAGATGATTCACGAAAACATCCAGACCTGATTGCCGCACTTTGAAAATTGTCATCTCATAGCCGTAAGCCGTGCCGTTATCGGTTTGCAGTTCGCCGCTGAAATACCACCACTCGGTCTTTGCGCCGAAATGCGGGCCGTGGTCATAAGGCAAGACTATCGGTTTTGGCGTTTCCTTGCAGCCGGCTAGGCATACTGCAAGCATGCCGCAAGCTATAGAGAGACACAGTGCGGAATTTTTCCATTTTTTCATTTAACCCTCCTTTTGTTTTATATTTGATTAATTTTAGTTATTATTTTTATTCATTATAAAGTATACCTACCGGTCAGTATACTAAAAAGTCAGGCTAATTTATACAATATATTCTTAATTGTCAAGTGGGTAATCAGGGAAAAATCCGGGGTGGAGAGTTTGGAGTAAAGAATTCAAGATTCAAGATTCAAAACCAAAATTGCATCATCGCAGTATAGCTGGAATAAAGAGCGCATAAAACACAAATAAAGGGTATAATTAACTTCAAACGGACAGTCCCCGGGCTGCATACCCCAACGAGGGCATCCTCTTGTTGATCGTTCAACTGCGCGTTAGGCCTCTACTATAAAACGGGAGACAGCTCATGCGAAATGCGATTATCATGTGTACGGCCCTTATGCTGGCCGGGTGCTCGAACCCGACATATCGCGATACACAGGAAGGCAAGTTTAGCGGTGAGGTCGACGTCCGTTGGGTACAAAACAACTATTTCCTGTTCCTGCCCAACAAGGATGACCCGTTCACCTTCACTACATCGGATGGAAGAACAATTCAGCCGGGCTCCATGTATACCGATGGTGGCTCCGTGCCGCGATTCTTTTGGGGCGTTAAGGGCTTTTCTCCCTGGAGCTATGCGCCGGCGTATATGGTTCACGACTGGCTGTTTGTGGCACAGCACTGCGACTACTCCCCTGACAATGAATTCACGTTTGAGGAATCCGCAATCATTCTGGCTGAAGCTCTAAAAACAATCATGGAAACCGACAATTCCACGCGCAGCTACTTCGTATTTGATACTGTCGTCGCGGCAGTCAAAACATCCATTGCAAAAAGGCTCTGGGAAAATGGCACATGCAATCCGCCCATTGTTACCCCCGATTCATTCGGGGAAGGGCCAGGCGAACTGATTATGACCATCCGCTTTAAATGAATGGGGTGAACCCCGGGTTCCCACCGACCGCCTGCTGCGGCTGCCGGGCCCAACCTCAGGCACCGTGATTGGAGGCTGCAATGTTTGAACGAAAACATGAAAAACTTGCTCCGCTATCAGTTTTTGTCAAAAGAATGGCCGCGTCTCTTCTAATGGCAGGCATCTTGATTGCGGTTGCATTACTTATCGGTATCGCGGGCTATCATTGGATTGCGGGATTTAATTGGGTTGATTCTCTTTTAGAAGCGTCTATGATTCTCGGGGGGATGGGGCCTGTCAATCCGCTTACCGGGACTGCAGAAAAAATTTTTGCTTCTGCATATGCGCTTTTTAGCGGGCTTGTATTTATAGCAATACTGGGGATCGTTCTTGCCCCGGTCACTCATCGAATGCTGCATAAATTTCACATTGATGAAAAGGACCTGCAGCAGTGACGCCTTAAAATGGCTTAAGTCTGACCAACTCTATGGTTCATAAATTCGCTGTAAAAATCTGGATTTGATTTAAACGGACAATACTCATATTCCCAAAGCAAATATGCAATAAGTTTGTTTGGAATCCGTGTCTTGTTTCTGACACGTAGTGTGGACTTTTATAAAAAAGGCCTTACCACTATATTGAGTTGTAAACATTTGAATTTTAACTGGCAGTTTATATAAGACGATTTCACTTTATCGGACCGATTCCCTAATCCTTATGCTTATATTCCAGTTCATAGGGTACACTCCACCCGCCCAAGGTAGACATCACATAAAAGGTAAGCATAAATAATAATAGACTGCAAAAAGAATAAGCCCAAGGGATAAATCTGAATTTAAAAGGGCAGGAATAATAAACCACAAAGGAATAGAATAAAAGATAGCAAAAGTTATTATGTAGAAAATCACCGGGGAGACGTAGTAGAGATACCCAAACAATAATAAATATAAAGAATTAATAAAACGCAAAATAATAAATCCCGGGAAACATAATATAGCAATAATTGAATCAAAATACATTGCTACTTTGTTGTTCATGTCGTCGTACTCCTGAAATTGAAAATCAGGATTTGCGGATTCTGTAACCCCGCTAGTTTTCATGACATACATCTGTCCTGACGGAAATGAAAGTGATACGGCTTTTTCTTCTGCATTGTAGGTAATTAAAAACAAATATTCTGACCCGTCCTCTAGCTGCCTGTAGCAAAGTGTCGCAAGCACCCTGCTGAATGATTTTATAGGCACAAAAGAAACCTCGTCTTTTTCAATAGTAAATGCCTTGGCATGTTCAAGGTCAAGACTGCCGACTTTGGTTTCAATATAGTAACCAATCTGCTGTCCCACCTCAGTATTTAAAGCATCCCTTACTCGGACAAGGTCAGTCGGTTTGACAGCCGGTTCATTGCCTCTGTACTGTGGTATTTGAGCAAGCACCAAGGAAGGGATTAAGAGGAATACTATGGTGGTATGGAATATTTTTTTCATGATACGCCTCCAATTGAAGGCCCACCGCTTTTGCCCATTTTAATGCGATTAAAGTTCTCACATAGGCCATCTCTAATTATTGGTATAGCATTACAATACAAGGAAACAATGGGGAATTTAATGGGTATGAATGAAGATGCTCCGGTCTAAAAGAAACTTTGTTTCGGGGGAGGAAATCACACCATATCTTGTACCTCTGCCTACATGTCAAAAACTCCACATTACGGCTCTCATGATGGACAAAACAAAATCCCAAAAATTCAAGATTACCAAACGTAACATGAACTTTCATAAAAATGGCCTGGTCACTATTTCTAGTAGCCAGGCCATCAAGGTGTCTCACTCTCAGTTCTAATTCCTCCCCACCATCGGCGCAATAACTTCAAGCACTTTGCGTGTTACAGCCCTTAGAGAGGGGTTGCGCTCAAGAGCTGCATTAATGCTGTCGGCATTGTTGTAATAAATTTGAATTACCTTGCGGCCCACGGCGCTGTTGGCCAGTTTGCTGTCGCGGAAATCACGCAGGTTTTCAAGATCAGGATTACCCTCCCCCAGCGCCTTCTTTGCAGGGCATGGTTTGCCGGAAACCGTTGTGGTGGTGGTTGAGGAAATGATCGAGGTCGTGGTGGTGGGTACGGTTGTCGTTGACCCCACAGTCGTGGTGGTGGTTGTTGTCGCTGCAATTATGGTTGTAGTTGCTGCAGTACTGGTGGTTGTTGCTGCAGTACTGGTGGTTGTTGCCGCAGTCGAGGTTGAACTGGCCGTAATGCTGCTGGTGGTCGTCGATGATAAAGTAGAATCGCTGTAATGCAGTATGGTGCCGTTATCGCTTGCCGCATAGACATTGGTCGCGGAGGTGCCCCAGACCGCGTTGAGATCTTTGTCAGTGCCGCTTGATATGGCAGACCAGGTCGAGCCGTTATAGTGCAGTATCGTGCCGCTAGCGCCCACGGCAAATACATCCGAGCCCGAACTGCCCCACACATCGAAGAGGTAGTTGCCGGTAGTGCTGGTCATGCCCGACCAGGTCGAGCCGTTATAGTGCACTATGGTGCCGTCTGCGCCCACGGCAAATACATCCGAGCCCGAACTCCCCCACACGCCGGCAAGATTGCTGCCGGTAGTGCTGGACATGGTAGACCAACCCGAACCGTTATAGTGCAGTACCGTGCCGCCTTCGCCGGCGGCAAACACATTCGAGCCCGAGCTGCCCCACACACCCATGAGCCCGACCGTAGTAACAGGGCTGGTCATGGTGGACCAGCCGCTGCCGTTATAATGAAATATTCTGGTTGCGCAGGGTGGCGGCATGCACGTCTCGCCCACGACGAACACATCGCTTCCGGAGCTTCCCCAGATGCCCTGCAAAAAGGCGCTGGAATCGCCGACGGACTGGATGGCCCAGGACGTGCCATTGTAATGTATAACGGCGCCGCTTGAGCCAATGGTGAAAATATTGCCTTCCGAGCTGCCCCAAATACCGGTTTGCGGCGACACGGGGTCGGGGTAGCCCGACACGGAGGCAAGGGTCGAGCCGTCATAGTGCAGCAGCGTGCCGGTACTGTCAATTCCCACAAAATAGACATCGGCGGCCGAACTCCCCCACACGCCGTTTAACAAGGTGGTGCCGCCGCCGGGAATGGTAGACCACGTCCCAGCATCAGCCCGGGCAACCAGCACAAACAGGCACACCGCCACCGGCACTGATAAAAGCTTCTTAAAGAATATCATGGGTGCTTGCTTTTCCATAAACCCTCTGAAATGACAGTATGCTGGATACCTTGCCGATGATGGCTCGACTATACTGACGCCGGCGGCTGTGTGTCAAGCAAATGCTTGCGGGCAGACTATAAAATCATGGCGGTTGTGTGTCATATATATGCGTAATCCGCCGCAAGATATGGAACGGCGGTTTTAGGGGCGCTACTCCTGACACTGAACGCTACCACAATATCTTGTGCCCATGCTTGGATGCAAAAAACTCCACATTACGGCTCTTAATGTAGACTCTGAACCATTACGTAATTATTCCATATTACCAGGAGTAATATTTTTTCTGTCAGATTAAGTTAAACCTTAATTCTGCAAATATAGGATTAAGTACGGGCTACTACAATTCAGCAGAACGTAAGGCGGTAAGAGAAAAAAATGATTGCCCTTTTTTTCGCGTGAGAGCTCACATCTTCACGGGCTGTTGTCCAAACCCCTAAAATGTTCACAAAAATGTGCTATAGTTACTTTGACTGAGCAGAAGCAAAAAGGCCCTCACCGAGCACCAATAACGATTAAAGGAGGTTATCGTAGTGCAACGAGCTATTATACTGTTTATCTCTATTTTTTCCGCAGTGGCGGCACATGCCGGCACATGGAACTTAAAGCAGCAGAATGACCAGCCCGTCGTCGAGACGACAGGAACGGCGGCAGTGGGCGACATGCGCGTAAAGGCTTTTGTTAGCATGTCATGCAATAAAAAGGGTGCGCCAGTGGCATGGCTTGACTACACGATATCGGATGCCGATAACGTGACAAAAATATTTGACCTCATGCAATTCGAAGGGCCCGATGCGCCGGCGCAAGCCAGGGCACTGGTATCTCTCGAACTGGAAGGCGGCAGCCCTGCGCAGCCCCTGCTTGCCCACGCAAGCGGGTGGATGTCATCGGAGCACGCGGGCGGGTTCGGTTTCGGGGTTGGCGGGCGGACCAACGAGTCAAAAGCGCTCTCACAACTTATTAAGCGCATGGCCCGTGAAGGCACACTTCTCAGCATTCGCATAAACCCGTTCACAAAACAGCAGCCCGCCATAGTGGCAGAGTTCCCACTTGCTGGTTCCAGGGAAGCATTTACTGCTTTATCAGGCACCTGCCGGTAAGTCTCCCGCATCATCAGGAAACATGCTTGCAGCTACCGGGCATCAGCGCTGGTCATGAGCGCAAGCAACAGACGTGAAACATCATCCTTATGGCTCACCAGCACCAGCTTGGCAACTTTTTCCGGACCAAACAGCAGGCTGCCCAGGCTGAAACTGTCGGCCTCAACCATGCATCCCAGAACGCGGGGCGCATGCTTTACCAGAAGCCGGTCAACGTTGCGATAGAAATTATTGGAGCCGTCGTCGGCCAGGAGCATCAGGCGCGATACGCGCCGGCCCTGGGGCGCGTGCTGGCTGAGCAGGTCAATGCCGCGGCCCTCCTGGTCCAGTGTTGCGGTTGCTGCTTCTAGGCCACGGAGTATGCGGCCGCTGTGACGGGCAGCAATAAGAGCATTTTTTAGTGGTGCGGAAAAATCCAGAACAGGCACATCGATTGTGCCGCAGTCCCACAGCTTGCGGGTGTGCGATTGCAGCACAGCCAGAAGATTATTGCCCGGATATTCCGATTCGATCTGCCGGGGAAGCTTATACACAAAAGAAGGTTCTGGCATGATGAGTTCCAAAAATTAAAACTGTTTTTTTAGTTTAAATAAATGCCCCGGCGTTTTCGACTATCTGCTGGTAGCATGGGTGTCCTAATAGAGACATTCATGTTTGTTAAAAGAATGTTCTGATTGTACCACATCGGAGCTTTTTTCTAAATGGTGGAGCCCATTGTCATTACGAACGAATATGAGTCCGAAGGGTGCGCCATTGCACATCAATCTTAACATTTTGATTATAGATCTCTCCCTGCGGTCGAGATGACAGAATAGAATCGATAATCAACATGCCTCTTTCATCGAGCGATTCCTCCGCTATTGATTTATACTTAATGCAAGTGACTATTTTTTGTTTTTCAGTACGGATAAACGTGCTATGAATTAATTAAGAGCATCTAAGCAGAGCAACCTTTTAAACAATCGCACAGGAAGGAACGGCACATGGAAACAGGACATGCCCGAAAGAATATCGAAAAGGCCTTTGCACAATATGAAATGGCTGTAAAGCTTCGGCCCAAATATTCCGCAAAAGAGCCGGTAAAACTTATCACCATATCGCGTCAAATCGGTGCGGGCGGACACGAAATAACTGAGAAGCTCGGCTCTAAGCTTGGCTGTACAGTATGGGGCCGCGAGATACTTGACGTGCTGGCCAGCCAGTCGGGCGGCGACTATCAGGCCCGCATATTCGAATCCCTCGATGAAAAAACACAGGGCACCATCGCCGAGCTGGTGAGCGATTTCCTTGGTCAGGTTGCAACGCACACCTATCACTATCTGCTGCCTAAAGCCATCTTCACCATCGCCCAGAACGACGCTATTTTTCTTGGCCGCGGCGCCAACCTGATTCTGCCCCAGGCATTCCACGTGCGCATAACGGCATCGATGAAAACCCGCATACAGCGCATAATGGACCGTGAGCATCTCGACCGGGCGGCGGCTATGGAAATAATCAGGGAGTCGGACCATCAGCGTGCAACTTTCCTGGAAGAATTCGCCCACTCTATACATGTTAAAAAGTACCGCAATGAGTTCGATCTGCGCATCAACACTGACCGAATTACGGTAGACGATGCTGTTTCAATAATACTGCACGGCTTTGAAATTTTCCGCAAAAGCCACAAATAAGTGAGGGCGGCTGTATCTTGTGTTATTTCATGGTTGTTGAATGATAGCCCTGATGTTCCTGTGGGTAAAAAATACAGAATCCGTCACATGAGCAGGATGTTCTCTTGACAGGGAACCATTAATGGATTCCCCGTACTCTTCTCTAAGATATCATCACAAAAATCATCTAAAAAAAAGCAGGCAGCTCACCCGTGAAGGCGGCTGCCTGCAGCATATCGAAAAATTCTTTATTGCCTGCCCTGTTCCGACTGAAACCTGCCCCCTGCATCAGGCAGGTTTCTTTAAAAACAGTGCGATTTTTGAAACCGTTTTACTTAAATCGTCGTCGTCGTAGTGCTTCCGGTGCAGGTCGTTATACCCGTGACCAATGAAACAATTTGCTCAAATATACACAGCGGATCAGACTGGCAGGTTTGCAGCCCGGTCAGAAAATCAATGACTGTAGTTAAAATACACAGTGCTACACCAATGTCCCCAGTGGCCTGAATGATCTCCATTTTGCCGGCCCCATTACCCTGAAAAATCGTTTCATTAGCACCTACCTGCACGAGTAGCGTGCGGCCAAAACCCGGCGCGATAGTGATCGATGGTATTCTTTTGCCCTTAAAAGTAAAGCCGAATAAAAAGCCATCGGTGCGATCAAGCTTAGCCAGCTTGAACGTTATCCCGCTGTTGGCCAACAGAGAATTCAAAGTCGGCTTCTTTACCGCTGCCTGGGCCGTCGTGGTGAACGCGAAAAGACAAACCATGGCTGCAATGACAAAACCCCATCTCCGTGTTGTCGCTAGTTGTTTCATATTGTCTCCCTTCATATCCCTACTGCATTGTTATTAAAATGATTATCTTATCATGATAACCTTTGCTTTAAAAAAAAACAAGCACCGGCTATTAAAAAATAGTGCATTCCCAGCTGAAACAATAAAACACCTTAAGGCTCTTCACCCTTTTAAACAGTTACAGTAAGCAATTTGTTTCAAATTAATTTCTTTTTTTATCATGGCCTGAAAAAAACCTCAGCCTGCATGCGCGCCGGAGGCAGAGCTGCAAAAGCCCGTGCAAGACCAGCCATCTTTTTATAGCGCTTGAAAAAAAAGAAAAAACCCTGGAAAGGCTCAAGCCACGGGGCAAGAGGAACAGTGCCGAAGCGCTGCAGCTCAGCTATTACTTTGTCGAGCCGCTGCCTGTCGGGATAGCTCTGGCTGAAAGCAGAAAAAAGATCAAGAAAAAGAGTGCGGTCAGAACGCGGCAGTGCATGCAGGAACCCGGCTATTTCGTGGCGGATATAGCGCTCTATGCCGCTTTTGTGCGTCAGTGCCTGCTCAAAATCAAAATGCACAAGGCGGCTGTCACTCACAATGATATGGCTGAAGGTGGGGTGTTTGAAAACCAGTCCCGGCTCGCACAGCTCGATTGCGCGGGCATGGCGGCGGCCTGCAGTTGCGGCAAAACATGCCACAAGCTCCTGCTTGCGGGCAAGCGGCTCGTCAGCCGAGCGTATAAGCTTTGACATTAAAGGCCCCGGAACCCACTCCATGGCAAGGCAGGGCTGCCCGGCCTGCCCGAGCATGGGCAGATCAAGCACCCGCGGAACGTCAAATCCTTCACGCAGCCACAGCTCAAGCACTGCCCGCTCAGTGTGCTGGCGGCCCCGGGCCGTATAGGTCGATTTGCCCAGCAGCAGCCGCGAGCCGAACTGACGAGACAGGGCCTGCATGCGGCTTCCCTTCAGACCATAGCATTTCACCACGACAGGCTCGCCTTTATAATCGACTTTGAGCACGCGGTGAGTTCCATCGCCCCGCTTGCTCATGGCAAGAACCTCTGCCTTCATGCCGAGGAACATGGCGCCTGTCTTGGTCGGGATTCTGTCAGGCTGCATCAATCATATCGCGCAGGCGGCGCGCCACATTGTATTTTGAAAAATATTTTCTGTTTTTCAGCCGCAGCGTCCGGTCAAGCAAGCGGAGCAGGCGCATGAAGGGGTTTGCATGCTCGAACTGGAACTCATAGGCGCTTCGAAGCAGTTTGCGGTCAGGGAAATGCAGAACGGTTTCCTTCATGAATACAGGCCACTGGTCGCGCCCGACGGTCTTGCACAGCGATTTGAGATAGGCAAGTATCTCATGGGCTACGAACTCGGGCACACGGTTCGGGGAACGGTAGGCCATTTCAAAATCAAAAAACAGAAAGCCGCCGTCAGGCATGATCATCACATGCTTCATATCGCCGTTTTCATGAATCAGGCGCGCCTCGCGACGCTCAATGGCAAGCGCAAGCCTGCGATGCCATACCGGCAGAAACCTGCGCCAGACCTCTAGCTTTTCCTCAAGCGGTACGCTTTTATCGGCAAAGTAAATGGCAAAGCGGGGCTTGTCAACATGCTCGAACATGGCATAGAAACCTTCCTGAAGCCCCTCCACGATCACGCCGTCATAAATGCCAAACACCCTGAAACCAGCCTCACGCCACACGCGCATGCAGTCAAGCTCGGTTGTATAGCGCCCCTTGGGCATGAACGAAGTCTGGTTATAGTAGAGGATATTGGTGACGCTTTTTTTCATGTACGC
>CAIWCT010000226.1 GCA_903911225.1 uncultured delta proteobacterium | reverse complement strand
CAGCAGTGTATGAAGGGCAAAATAGTAATTGATACCAGCATGTGCAAGGGCTGCCAGCTCTGCATCGGGTTCTGCCCGAAGAAGAATATAGCGCTATCGTCGCAGCTCAATACCAAGGGCTATTTCCCGGCTCAGCCCGATTCCAAAAAGGTCTGCAATGGCTGCGGCATTTGTGCTCTGATGTGCCCGGAGGCCGCTATCGAGGTGTACCGTGACGACGAAAACTAAACAGCTCATGTATGGAACCCATGCCGCAGGTGAGGCCGCCATTCAGGCCGGCTGTACCTGCTATTTTGGCTACCCGATAACTCCGCAGAATGAACTGCCGGAGTATATGTCCCGCAGGCTTCCGGAAGTGGGCGGGGTGTTCATTCAGGCTGAAAGCGAGCTTGCCTCCATCAACATGGTGCTGGGAGCAAGCGTGGCCGGCGCACGGGCTATGACCTCCTCCAGCAGCCCCGGCATAAGCCTCAAGCAGGAGGGCATATCGTTTATGGCCGGCATGGAGCTGCCCGCGGTGATCGTCAATATCATGCGGGGCGGGCCCGGCCTTGGCAATATCGCTCCGGCCCAGTCCGACTATTTTCAGGCTACCCGCGGCGGTGGTCACGGCGACTATCGCACGCCGGTGCTGGCGCCTGCCTCGGTGCAGGAGCTTGCCGACCTTACGTTTCTGGCCTTCGACATGGCAGACCAGTACCGCAACCCGGTGCTGATTTTAGGCGACGGCATGCTGGGGCAGCTCATGGAGCCGGTCGTCATCCCCACGCGCAAAAAAAATGAGGCTCTTCCGGAAAAAGATTATATCCTTACCGGCGCCAAAGACCGGCCCGCGCGGCTGGTGAGGTCGCTCATCCTTGATGTGAAGGAGATGGAGGACCACAACTGGAAGCTGCACCGCAAATACCAGCGCATTGAGCAGAACGAAACCCGCTGGGAAAGCTACCGCATGGAGGATGCCGAAATGGCGGTCATAGCCTATGGCACGGCGGCCCGCATTGCCAAAGGCGCTATCAACCGCCTGCGCAAGGAGGATGAAAACGTTCGCATCGGACTTATCCGGCCCATCACCCTGTGGCCGTTTCCGACCAAGGCCCTTCGGGATGCGGTCAAAAAGATGAACGATTTCTTCGTCTTTGAGATGAGTACCGGCCAGATGGTCGAGGATGTGCGCCTGGCCCTTGAAGGCAGGGGCAAAATACACTTCTACGGACGGCCCGGCGGGGTTGTGCCCACCCCGGTTGAGCTTGCCCGCAGCATGGCGCGCAATTACTACCAGTCCAAGAGGTCTCGCAAAAAATGAAAAAAGTATATTCACGACCAAAATCGCTGCGAGCGGTGCCCATGCACTATTGCCCGGGCTGCGGCCACAGCATCATTCACCGGCTCATAGCAGAACTGCTTGACGAGATGAACCTGCAGGACAATGCCATATGCGTGCCCCCGGCAGGATGCGCCGTTCTTGCCTATAATTACATAGATATCGATATGGTCGAGGCGCCCCATGGCAGGGCAACAGCCGTGGCAACCGGAGTTAAGCGCGTGCGGCCGGATAATCTTGTGTTTTCTTATCAGGGCGACGGCGACCTGGCGGCCATTGGCACAGCCGAGGCCCTGCACACGGCAAATCGCGGCGAAAATATTACCGTCATATTCGTCAATAATGCAGTCTATGGCATGACCGGCGGGCAGATGGCGCCCACCTCTCTTGTAGGCCAGAAAACCACCACCTCGCCCCTTGGCCGTAATGTTAAAACCGAGGGAATGCCCATCAGGGTCTGCGAGCTGATGGCGCAACTTGGCAGCCCAAGCTATCTTGAGCGCGTGTCGGTAAGCTCCCCTGCGGGAGTCAGAAAGACCAAAGCCGCTATCAAAAAAGCTTTTGAATACCAGATAAAAAAATGCGGTTTCTCTCTTATCGAAATTCTCTCGCCCTGCCCGACCAACT
>CAIWCT010000225.1 GCA_903911225.1 uncultured delta proteobacterium | reverse complement strand
CTTGATGCGCTTCTTATGCTTGGAGATCGTGTCGAGTCGTATGCGGATACCGGAATGACGCATGCGCTTTTGTATAAAGAACGCAAGGACGGTGCAATGCAACAGGACGTTACCGTTACCTTTGACTGGAAAAAAAGCGAAGCGCAGTATTGCCTTAGCGGGAAAAAATCGAAGCCGACAGCGCTTGTGCCCGGCGCTTTTGATCCGCTGTCGGTTCTGTATGCCTTTCGCCTGCTCGATCTCAATGGATTGCGCCAAATTTCAAAGCCCGTTTCCGATGGCCTTCATTGCGCCGTCGTCAGGGCAAAGGTGCATGGGAAACAAAGGGTGCGCGTAGAAGGCGGTGAGTATGATACGTATCTGGTTGAGCCCCTGCTTGCGGAATTTTCAGATATATTTAAAAACATATCCGGGGCCAGTGTGAAGCTATGGATAAGCGCTGATGCCAGACGACTGCCGGTTAGAATTGTATGTGAGTTTCCAGTCGGCAGTTTTATGGCTGAACTTAAAGGGCATTAATGCGTAAAGAGCTTATAGATGAAGGTTTATTCAATGGTGCGAAATGTGCATCCGGCAACTGATAAAGGAGACGGGCATGAAGAAGCAATGCGGGCTGCTTATCAATAATGAATGGAAAGAAACCGGTGAGCGGATTGCGGTGCGCAATCCCTATACCGGAGAGATGGTTGCCGAGGTGTGCTCTGCCTCGGACATGGAGGCAGCGGCTGCAACGGATGCTGCGGAGCAAGCCTTTTCAACTATGCGCACCATGCCGGGGTATGAAAAGGCAGCGCTTCTGGATCGGACAGCAGCGCTTATTCTGGAACAAAAGGAGCAGTTTGCCCAAACCATCTGCATGGAGGCAGGCAAGCCCATTGCAGCGGCGCGGGCCGAGGTCGACCGCTCAGTTTCAACTTTTCATATTGCCGCCCAGGAGGCTACCCGCCTTGGCGGGCAGGTGCTGCCTCTTGACATAACCCCTGCAGCGGGCAACCGGCTTGCCATAACCCGGCGCTTTCCCATCGGGCCGGTGCTGGCGATAACGCCGTTTAATTTCCCCCTGAACCTTGCAGCCCATAAAATAGCCCCGGCCCTTGCAGCGGGCAATACAGTGGTGCACAAGCCTGCTTCGGCAACGCCGCTCACCGCGCTGCTGCTTGGCGACGCGCTCATTGCCGCAGGCATGCCCGCGGGGGCCCTTAATGTTGTGCCGTGTGCAGCCCGCGTGGCTGAAATTATGGTGCGGGATGACCGCTTTAAAATGGTGAGCTTTACCGGAAGCCCTGATGTTGGCTGGCGGCTGAAAAACATTTGCGGCAAAAAGAAGGTCGCCCTCGAACTCGGGGGCAATGCCGCAGCCGTGGTTGAACCGGATGCCGATATCGATTATGCTGTTGAACGCTGTGCTGCCGGCGGCTATGCCTTTTCAGGCCAGGTCTGCATATCGCTCCAGAGAATTTATGTGCATGAGAGCCTTTACCCAGCCTTCAAAGAAAAGTTTATCGCTAAAGTCAGGGCGCTGAAAACCGGTGACCCGCTTCTGGCCGATACGGTCGTGGGGCCGCTGATAACGGCGCAAGAGGTGCAGCGGGTGCACCAGTGGGTTGGCGAAGCCCGGGAGCTTGGCGGACAGGTGCTGGCTGGCGGAAGCTATGATGGTACAGTCTATATGCCTACGGTGCTCGACCGGGTACCTCCGGCCGCACAGTGCGTGCGCCGTGAAGTGTTCGGGCCTGTTACCGTTCTTTTTCCGTACGGGCATTTTAACCATGCCCTTGATGCAGTCAACGATTCAGCCTATGGCCTGCAGGCAGGCGTGTTTACCCGGGATGTTGAAAAAATATTCAGGGCCTTCAACCGGCTCGACGTGGGCGGGGTCATTATAAATGACGTGCCCACCTACCGGGTTGACAACTTCGCATACGGCGGCGTGAAGGATTCGGGATTCGGGCGGGAAGGGGTGGCGTATGCCATGGAGGAAATGACCGAGATAAAGGTCATGGTTTTGCATAATGGGCAATGAAGCAGGCAGCGACCCCGCCTTTTTTGTTTGTTTATGATTTGATTAAAACATAAAACAGCGTCATGTTTTCATTGCTTCAATCATTTACGGGAGGTGTTATGAAGCCGGTGACATTTAAAAAATTATTATTTGTTGCGGCTGTATTATGTGCATGTGTATGTATGAGTCAGGCCCATGCCCAGAGCTGGCAGCTCATGAACAGTGACACGACAAACACGTTAAACAGTGTATGGGGAAGCTCTGGCATCGATGTTTTTGCTGTGGGAGCCAGTGGCACAATAGTCCATTATAACGGCACCTCATGGTCGCAGAAGGCCAGCCCGACAATACAATCTCTGAACAGCTTGTGGGGAAGCTCGGCTGGAGATGTTTTTGCCGTTGGCGTGATAGGGACAATAATTCATTATAACGGTACATCCTGGTCTCTCGTCAACCCCAGCCCCACGACGCAGACCCTTAAAGGTGTCTGTGGCAGTTCCGGCAGCAATGTCTTTGCCGTAGGACCAATCGGTACAATAGTCCATTATAACGGCACCTCCTGGTCTACCATGACAAGCCCGACGCCGCAGTCCCTCAATGCCGTCTGGGGCAGTTCGGGCAGCGACATTTTTGCCGTGGGAGCCAGTGGCACAATAATCCATTATAACGGAACTTCCTGGTCGCAGAAGAGCAGTCCGACAACACAATCCCTGAACAGCGTGTGGGGAAGCTCGTCTAGCGATGTTTTTGCTGTGGGAGCCAGTGGCACAATAATCCATTATAACGGAACTTCCTGGTCGCAGAAGACAAGCTCGACAACACAATCTCTAAACGGCGTGTGGGGAAGCTCGGGTAGTGATGTTTTTGCTATGGGCAGCAATGGCATAATAATTCGATACAATGGCAGCCTTTGGCCGCTTCAGACCATTCCGACCACACAAACCCTGAATGGAGTCTGGGGAAAATCGGGCGGTGATGTGTTTGCCGTGGGCGGCAATGGCACAGTGCTGCAGTATGCCGTCGATACCAACACGACGACAACAACAACCATCTCAAATACAACTACAACTATTGCTTCGGGCGTTATTTGTCCATTCAGCAGAGCTGCAGGAAATGATACGGAAAATGTGAAAACTTTGCGCCAGCTTCGGCAGGCCAAGATTAATACTGCCATTGGCGTATTGATTGCTTCCATGTATTGCCAGAATATGAATGAGATAAGCCGCATTTTGAGCGACAGCCCGGAGCTGTACAACCGGTTCAATGGTATAACCCGCGGCAATATGCCGGCGGCGCGCGAGCTTCTGCAGCAGGGCAGCGCCACCATGGCGTCAGAGGATGTTTTGGAAATACATGAGTTTCTCCTGGACCTGCAGGGGCATGCAGGCTTTAAGCTGCGGATGGATATTGACTTTATCCTGCGAGGCATGGAGTCAGGCTGGCTGCTGCAGTGGTTGGGGATTGTTCCGGAGTAGTTTTTCAGGTGCAGGGATAGAGCGCGAGGCAGTGCTGCAACAAGCACTCTTATGCAGGGGGTGTGTAATCCTTACACCAACTGTCCCTTCTCTGCGCCGCCCGGCCTTGATTAAGCGGTTGTGATTGTGCGCCGCATATCCCCATCCCCCGCGTCTTATCGCCGCCATTTGCCTTGACACGCAATTGTCCTCGTTTTATATTTACGGCATTCCAAAGCAAGCTCCTGGCCGTCGAATTGAAAGAGCGGATGGCCCGAGAGATCAAGGCGTAAGGGGCATGGCTGCGCGACATGAACCAGTTAAGCGGGTGAAATCAATGAAACGCTCACGGGAAATCGTTCTGGCGCTCATTGCATCGGTATCTTTCACGGCCTGCGGCCCGGACACGCAGACGACACAGCGCGATATGTACAAAAATCGCGACGACTGCGTCAAGGACTGGAATGAAAACGAGTGTGAAGACTCGACCGACAGGCAGGGCACGCACTGGTACTCAGGCCCTCATTATTATTATATGGGCTCAAGTCCCTTCTATTATCCCCGAGGTGGCACTGACCCTGTTGCTGCAGCCAGCACAAGCCGTTTTGCGGGAGCTTCGACCCCGGCCCCTTCGTCGCGTGCAAGCTTTGCCACAGCCCATACCATCTCGCGCGGCGGTTTCGGCGGCACAGGCGGCATGTTCGGATCGGGCAGGTCATGAAGCGCCAGACCATTTCTCCCCGCAGCGACTGGCGCGCAAAACTTGAGCAGATCGGCTTCACATTTCACTCTCTTGGCGGCGTCTACTGGCACGAAGCAGCATGCTATGAATTTATGGCCGGTGAGATCGATTATATCGAAGCCGCCACAGCTGAGCTGCACGAGATGTGCATCAAGGCAGCCGGGCATGTCATTTCAAATACACTCTATAGCCGCCTGGGCATCCCGGGCGACTTCGTTTCGCTGATTGAGCGTTCCTGGGAGGCCGACGAGCCTTCGATCTACGGGCGCTTTGATTTTGCGTACGACGGATACGATGACTTAAAACTCCTGGAATATAATGCCGACACTCCCACCTCCCTCATCGAGGCCGCAGTTGCGCAGTGGACATGGCTTGAAGAGGTGCGGCCCGGCTGCGACCAGTTCAATTCCATTCATGAAAAGCTTATAGCCTGCTTCCGGGAAATCGGCCGCGGGCTGCCGATCGGGGCGATTTTATTTTTCAGCTGCATTGACGAAAGCCAGGAAGATTTCGTCACGGTCGAGTATATGCGCGACACGGCCATGCAGGCGGGCCTCTCCACGCGCCATGTGTTTATCGAAGATATCGGCTTTAGCAGCGATACATGCAAATTTTACGACAGCGAGAATTACGAGATTCAGCACCTTTTTAAGCTCTATCCCTGGGAGTGGATGATAGCCGACCAGTTCGGCCGCCATCTGCTCGCAAATCCCATGCGAATATTTGAGCCTGCATGGAAGATGCTTCTGTCGAACAAGGGTATTCTGCCGGTGCTGTGGGAGCTCTACCCCAATCACCCTAATCTGCTGCCGGCGTTTTTCGAGGCTGCGCATCTGCAGGGCGCAGCCTTCGTCCGCAAGCCACTTCTTTCGCGGGAGGGCGCAAGCATTACCTATGACGACGGCACGGGACGGCCTCTTGAGACCGGCGGCAACTATGGCGCCGAGGGCTATATCTATCAGGGCCTGAAAAAAATGCCCTGTTTCGATGGAAGCTATCCGGTCGTGGGCTCATGGGTTATTGCCGGCGAACCCGCGGGCATCGGCATCCGCGAGGACGATACGCCCGTGACAACGAACACGAGCCGTTTCGTGCCCCACTTTTTTAAACCCTGATTTTTGTAGAGGAGAAGCGCCATGGTGGAAAAATTCGTTACGTCAACTTCGGGCCTTGCCGCATTTGCAGCATACTTCGGTGCCGCCGTGGTGCTGCTCGTGCTGTTTACAAAAATATACGAAAAGGTGACACCCTACAAAGAGTTTGATCTCATCGCCGGAGGCAATACGGCTGCGGCATGCAGCTTTTGCGGAGCCCTGCTCGGGTTCGCCATACCGCTTGCCAGCGTTATCGCCCACAGCGCGGGCCTCATCGATATGGTCATCTGGGGCGTTATCGCCCTTGCCGTGCAGGTTCTTACCTTTTTTGTCGTGCGCCTTATTTTTCCCCGCATCGTTGCCGACATCCCCGCCGGTCGCACTGCGCAGGGAATATTTTTGGGTGCACTGTCTCTTCTCGTTGGCATATTGAATGCAGCCTGCATGGTCGATTAAAGCAAGCGGGAAAAGGGACTCTGCACAGGGGTATTTTTTTGTTGAATGTGTTTAGCGCCGGGGCCGGGCTGCAACAAGCACAATTATGCGCAGGGGGATAAAATCATCACACCAACCTTTCCCCCGGCGCCCCGCCGCTTTGTTTTGATTGCGTTTAGTGATTATGTTTCACATTTTTCAATCCCCGCTTATTGCGCTGACATTTGCCTTGACGCACTATCTCTTTAGGCCTATATTCGCCACACCTCAAAGCTAGTTCCTATCGGTTTGTTCATCCCCATACACTGCAGATGGCGCTGATTTTGACTTTGTGGCGGCCGGTTTCTGAGTCTCCCACAGTCTGATATGCTATACTTTTGTTGTAACGCTTCCGTACGGCCTTTGCCTCTTGATTCTGCAGGCAGGTCGCTCCCGGCACTGTGCTGTGTTGATGAAGCGCATACAATAGATTAACGATACAGGATAAAAACGTCAGCTCTTCCAGGACCTGAGCAGTTTGATCTCAGTGGAGCACGAGAAGTGCTTTTCGTATGCTTTTATATGATAAATGCACATACTCATCAAAAAAGCGGTATGGGCGTATAAGCCAGCAATAGAAAGGCAGCTTTCAATGCAGAAATCTTCAGGCCCCCGTAAAATTGCATTCCTCGGCGACTATCTGCCAAGAAAATGCGGTATTGCAACATTCACAACAGATTTGCGTTCTTCGATAGCTCTGGAGTTTCCGGCCACGAAGTGTCTGGTCGTACCGGTCAATGATATCGAGGGCGGCTATGAGTATCCGCCGGAGGTGCGATTCGAAATTGCGGAGCAGGATCTGCCGTCCTACCTGCGTGCGGCTGACTTCCTCAACATCACGGGCGTTGACGTACTGTGCGTGGAGCATGAGTTCGGCATTTACGGCGGACGTGCGGGCAGTCATGTGCTGGCACTGCTGCATGAGCTGCGCATGCCGATCGTTACCACGCTGCATACGATTCTGCGAGATCCCACCCCGGATCAGCAGCGCGTCATGCGCGACCTGATTCGGCTTTCGACGAGGCTGGTGGTTATGGCTGAAAAGGGCCGGGAGTTTCTGCTTGACGTCTATAAGGCGCCGGCGGCCAAGATAGACCTTATTCCTCACGGCATTCCCGACATGCCTTTTGGGGATCCAAATTACTTTAAGGACGAGTTCGGCGTGGCTGGCAAAAAAGTGCTGCTCACCTTCGGTCTGCTCTCGCCGAACAAGGGCATCGAGTATGCGTTGCGCGCCCTGCCGGACATTATCGCCGAATTCCCCAATACGGTTTTTATCGTCGTGGGCCAGACACACCCCAATCTGCTGCGCGATGAGGGCGAGCTGTACCGCTTGAGCCTTGAGCGGATGGCCAAAGATCTTGGCGTGCAGAAGCACGTTGTATTCTTCAATCGCTTCGTCGAGCTGGACGAATTAATGCGGTTTATCGGCGCGGCGGACATTTACCTCACACCCTATCTTACGGAGGCGCAAATCACTTCGGGCACGTTGGCTTATGCTTTTGGCTCCGGCAATGCAGTGGTATCGACGCCCTATTGGCATGCTCAGGAGCTGCTGACTGCGGAGCGAGGCAAACTGGTGCCGTTTCGCGATGAAAAGGCCATTTCGCAAGCCGTTAATGAACTGCTGCATGACGAGCCGCTGCGGCACCTGATGCGCAAAAATGCTTACCTGTTGGGCCGCGACATGGTGTGGAGCCGCGTGGCACAGCTGTACATGAAGTCCTTCGATCAGGCAAGCCAGGATCACAGCTTCGTGGGACGAAAGGCATCACCCATCAAAACGCTGGATGAACAGCCCGGGCAGCTGCCGGCCCTGAAGCTTGACCACTTGTATCGCATGAGCGATTCGACCGGCATCTTTCAGCACGCCAGCTTCACCGTGCCGAATTTCGGCGAAGGATATTGCACGGATGATAATGCCCGCGCTCTGCTGCTGGCGCTGATGCTGCAGCAGGCAGGTAATGCTTCGCAGCGCCTCAACGAGCACGCCGCAACCTATGCCGCGTTTTTGAACCATGCCTTTGACCGGAAGAGCCGCCGGTTCCGCAATTTCATGAGCTTTGACCGTTGCTGGCTGGAGGAGAAAACCGGTTCCGAGGATTGCCATGGTCAGGCGCTGTGGGCGCTCGGGCTGTGCGTGGGGCATGCTGGCCATGGCAGTTTTCAAAGGCTTGCGGCGGAACTGTTCGAACAGGCCCTGCCCGTTGCCGCTACGTTTACGTCCCCGCGAGCCTGGGCGTTCACGCTCATCGGCATTGACGAATACCTTCAGCGCTTGAGCGGCGACCGGCGCGCCAACCAGATTCGCGACCAACTTACGGCCAAGCTGCTGCAGCGCTATGCCGATGCCGCAACAGAGGACTGGCTGTGGTTCGAAGATGTTGTCTCATACGCAAACGCCAAGCTGCCGCATGCGCTGATTCTCAGCGGCCGCTGCATGAACAACCCTGCGATGCTGGAAACCGGCCTCAAAACGCTGCGCTGGCTGGTTACAATACAGACCTCTGATGCCGGCTCGCTGCGGCCTATCGGCTCCAATGGTTTTTATCTGCGCGGACAGGAGCCGGCGCTTTTTGATCAGCAGCCGATTGAGGCCCAGGCCACGGTATCGGCCTGCATCGAGGCGTATAATGCCACGGATGACATGTTTTGGGTGGCCGAAGCGCGCCGGGCCTTCGAATGGTTTCTGGGCAGAAACGATTTGGGCCTGCCGCTGTACGATTCGAGCACCGGCGGCTGCCGCGACGGCTTGCACGTGGACCGCGTGAGCCAAAACCAGGGAGCTGAGTCTACACTGGCATTCCTGCTTTCTCTGGCTGAAATGCAGGCGCTGCAAAGCACCCTTGCCAGCTTCAAGAAACCACCGTGTGATTAGAGATGGAAACAAAGGCGGGACATGAAATTATGACTGAAAGTATATCCAAAACCGTACACGCAAAGCGAATAGGGCCAACGCTTGCTCCGGACTGCTCGCGCGTGCTGATACGCCCTTTTTATCCTACCAGCGACGATATCGCGCAGAGGATTATCTTGCGCGTCATGGCCCTCTCCGACGATCAGGTCAGCCGGCTGTTGCTCGGGGTACTGGGTGAGTTTGAGGACCGGCACGAGCAGGTTGAGCGGCTTTTGTTCCACCGCTTCACCCAGTTGCGCCATTATCTTGGCGATGCGCCCGAGCCTTCACCGCAACGTCAGCTGCTTATCGGCGCGTACTTCACGCACGAATACTCTTTTGAGTCAGCAGCGCTGTTCAATCCTTCCATAGTGCCGCACCCCGATCAGACCAAGCTGCCAGCGGGCGCTTTGCGTTTTATTTTGAGCCTGCGCGCAACGGGCGAAGGTCATATCTCCTCCATCACCTTTCGTGAAGGCGCCGTGAGTGCGCAGCATCGCATCACGCTCAAACAGCCCGTACCATTTGTGACTGAGCCGGAGCGCGTGCCTAACGCACTGTACGAGAAGCCGCTCTTTGCCCGCAAGCTCCAGGAAGCAAAGCTGCAAAATGACTTTTCCCGGCGCGTGCTTGCTCAGCTCCAGGAGTCCTTCACCCTGGACGACCTGCGCTGCGTCCTTGCGGCGGTGGAGCGCCGGCATACCGGCCCGTCCGACACCGCGGATGACGGTTCCGCCCGGGGCATCCTGCTGCTGGCCGAATCCAACTACGAAGTGCTCTTTGCTCCCGTCAGCCAGGTCTCACAGCGTGTCCTGTTTCCCTCCGCTCCGAGCCAGAGCAACGGTATCGAGGATGCGCGCTTCGTTCAATTCCAAAACGACAACGGCAGCTTCACCTACTACGCGACCTACACAGCCTACGACGGAAAGATCACACTGCCGCAGTTGCTGGAAACACAGGACTTTTTTGACTTCAAGTTTATTACCCTCAACGGCCCGGCCGTGCAGAACAAAGGCATGGCTCTGTTTCCACGCAAAATAAACGGCCGCTACGCCATGCTGTCGCGCCAGGACGACGAGAACATCCTGCTGATGTACTCAGACAATATCCACTTTTGGCAAGAACCGAAGCTGCTGCTGCTGCCGGCCCAGCCGTGGGAATTCGTGAAGATCGGCACCTGCGGTTCTCCCATCGAAACGGAGGGGGGTTGGCTGGTGTTGACCCACGGAGTCGGCCCGATGCGTAAGTATTGTCTCGGCGCGTTTCTGCTGGACATTAAAGATCCTTCGCGCGTCCTGGGACGCCTGCGCGAACCGCTGCTTTCCCCTAATGAAACGGAGCGCGAAGGCTATGTTCCGAATGTCGTTTATACCTGTGGCGCTCTGCTGCATGGCCGGGAGCTCATCATCCCGTACGCCATGAGCGACTACGCAACCAGTTTTGCGACCGTGTCGCTGGACGAAATACTGGGGGCGATGGAGTGAAACGAGAAAGGCTGCGGCATGCG
>CAIWCT010000224.1 GCA_903911225.1 uncultured delta proteobacterium | reverse complement strand
TGAATCGATGTATGATTCTTAATGTAGTGGCGGGCTTTATGCCCGCCTGCGGGAGGGGATAAACCCCTCCCCTACGGTTGAAAATAAAATTCAACATTTACGGACTCTCTAATAAGACGGTAGGGTGGGTGAAACCCACCATTGATGCATGCGAATCAAACAGGTGGGTTTCACCCACCCTACAACTCAAAGGAGAAAACAATGGCAACACACATCGATGAGCAGAACGTCAGCGACTTGATTCTTGCCGCGCAGGACACGCTTTCCCTGAAAATCGCCCAAAGCAGATATGCCGAATTGCGGGATATGTTTGACCGTTTTGGCGTTGAACCGGAAAAGCTTTTGGAATACACACAGTATGAACTTTCCTATCTTGCCAATGCAATTGCGGAAAAAAACCCGGGCCTGTTTACCGAATATATCGACTGGACAAAATCAATGTTCAGCAGCAATGGTATTGCCCTTGATGTGCTGGAAAAAAATGTTGGCCTTGTCCGGGCTGGGCTGTTGGCGGCACTGCCAAAAGAAACCCACGAGATACTTTCCCGGTATATGCAGGCGGGCATTGCCGAAATAAGCGGCGCGCTGGAAGCCCCCTGCTCGTTTATCGACCCGCAATCCCCTCATGGACAACTTGCACAGCTCTATCTTGAAGCTGTTCTTAAAGCAGACCGCGGCAATGCAACCCGTTTGGTGATGGAAAGCTTTCAGGCAGGCGCAAGCATACAGGATATCTACATCCATGTTCTGCAGCCCGTGCAGTACGAAATCGGGCGCCTCTGGCAGACAAATAAAATCACGGTTGCGCAGGAGCATTTTTGCAGCGCCGTAACGCAGCTTATCATGTCGCAGCTCTACTACCCCCACATCTGTTCTACCGAAAAAAAAAAGCGGGACCATGGTTGGAATATGCGTCAGCGGCGAGCTGCATGAAATCGGCATGAGAATGGTGGCTGATTTGTTTGAAATGGAAGGCTGGAATGTCTGCTATCTGGGCGCCAACATGCCCGCCTATAACATCGTGGACACGCTGCTTGAAAAAAAAGCTGATATGCTGGGCATATCTGCGGCAATGGCCTCATGCGTAAACAAGGCTGCAAAAATAATTGCAAAGGTGCGGGCGTCAAAAGCCGCCGCTATAAAAATCATTGTCGGGGGTTTCGGCTTCAACCGGGACGCCGGCCTCTGGAAGCTCGTGGGGGCGGACTCCTATGCCGGTTCTGCCGTGGATGTGCTGCGCATAGCGCGAGCAGGTGTGTAAATGACGGACAATAAAAATTCAAGCATAAAAGACGCCGCAGCGGGAATAGACCTGCTTGAGGAGCTTTCGCGCCTGAACAACGAACTTGCCGGTATGCACCGCGAGTTGGCAAAAAAAAATGTTGAACTTGCTCGGCTGAATGAAGAGAAAAATCAGTTCGTTGGCATGGCTGCCCATGATATCCGCAAGCCTCTTGCCATCATCACAACATACAGCGAAATTTTAAAAGAAGACACAGCCCATCTGCTCGATGCAGAGCATGCTGAGTTTCTGTCACTTATCGAAGCAACAGGCCGGGCAGCCCTTGATGTTGTCAACAGCTTTCTTGATATGTCAAAAATAGAAGCCGGTGTATTTGACTTGAATCTGCAGCCGGGCGATCTTATGGAGCAGCTTCGTTGCGCCGTTCGATTCAACAAACCCCTGGCGCAGAAGAAAAATATTGTGCTAAATATTAAAGAAGAAGCGGCCGTGGTTCAGTTGGTTTTTGATGCACAAAAAATCGCCCAGGTACTGGACAATCTGATTTCAAATGCCATAAAATTTTCACCTTTCGGAGCACAGGTTGATTGCGCGCTGGTCAGGGATAAAGAGTCTGTAATCGTTTCAGTCCGGGATTATGCCCAGGGAATTCCGCAGCATGAACTTGACCGGCTGTTTAAGCCCTTCGGCAAAACCAGCGTTCGGAGCACGAACGGAGAATCCAGCACCGGCCTGGGGCTTGCGATTTCTAAAAAAATTGTAGCTGCACACGGCGGCGTTATATGGGTTGAAACCGCCGAGGAAAAAGGCGCCACATTCTTTTTTTCCTTGCCCGCAAGGGAGTGAAAAAATTCAAGATTCATGATTCATGATTCAAAAAGGAGTGAAATATTTTTAAATTTTAATTCTGTGTTTTTTGTCTTTAATCTTGAATCCTGAATATTGAATTTTTTAATCAGTTCCACAGTGGGGGGCGGAAAAAATAATTGAAAGGTCCACGTATGACAGAAAAAACGCAACAGCTCATACTGATCGTTGATGATGACGCGCTCGACAGAGGCATGATGAAGATGCTGCTGTCACGGCTGCCGGAGACTCCATACCTCTGTATCGAGGCCGGCACCTTCGATAAGGCGCTTGAGCTGTGCCGGCGGCAAACCCCGGATTGCCTTCTTCTTGATTACAGCATGCCTGACATGGACGGCATTATTTTTCTCAAAAAACTGAGGCATGAAGGGTATCAGGATATTCCGGTCATTCTGGTTAGCGCCGCCGGCTCTGAAACACTTGCGGTGCACGCATTCAAAACTGGCGTACAGGACTACCTGCGAAAAGACAAACTCAGTTCCGACATCCTTGCCCATGCCATCAAATTTGCAGTCTATCAAAAAGAGACTGAACGGGCTCTGCTGCAGCGGGATATGGATTTACAGGCAAAGAATGATGAGCTGCTACATTTCAACTATAGGGTTTCTCACGATTTAAAAAGTCCGCTGGTGACTATCAAAACTTTTCTGGACCATCTTGTAAAGGACATGACTGATGGCGACAAGGATAGGGTGGCGCAGGATCTTTTCTATATACATTCCGCGGCGGAGAAAATGGTTGCGCTCCTGGATGAACTGCTCCAGCTGTCGCGCATCGGACGCGTGGCCAACCCTTACGTTGAAGCGCCGCTGCAGGACATCGTGCGTGAAGCCCTTGTCCTGGTTGCAGGCAGAATCGACGAGCGTGGCGCGAGGGTAACAGTAACGGAAAAACCCGTTCTTCTCTATGGCGACAGGGTGCGGCTGGTTGAAGTTTTTCAAAACCTGGTGGATAATGCCGTTAAATTCATGGGAGAGCAGAAGGAGCCGCTTGTTGAGATCGGCGCTGAAAAAAAGAACGGCGATATCGTATGCTTTGTGCGCGACAATGGCATGGGCATCGACCCGCGGTACAGGGATAAGCTCTTCGGGTTGTTCGAGAAACTCAATTCCGGCATGGAAGGCTCGGGTATTGGCCTCGCTCTGGTGAAGCGGATTATTGAAGTTCATGG
>CAIWCT010000223.1 GCA_903911225.1 uncultured delta proteobacterium | reverse complement strand
GGGACAACCAAGGTGTTAGGATCTCTCCCTGCGGTCGAGATGACAGAATGGATAAACCGACTATAGTAAAAAAAAAGCTCTAATAAAACCAAAACCATTTAATCGATTATTTTAAAACCGATAAGGTGCTCAACCGTTGTCGCGCCCATGGAAAAAGGCGCTTCCCGCACAAACTGAAACCCCTTATTGCGATACCAGTCAAGAGCCTCGGTGTTTTTGACCATCACACCCAGCCATACTTCCTTAAAGCCGTATGTTTTCGCAATGCCTTCGGCGCGCTCAAGCAACAGGGTTCCGAGCCCCGTGTCCTGATACTCGGTAAGAATATAAAGGGAAGGAATATAGAAGCGTTCTTCCTGCCTGTCGAAATGCGTTCTGCAATAACCTGCCGCCGTGGCATCGTCCCGGGCAATAATACCGCTGTTGTCCGGTGCACTGAAAAAAGCTGTGAGTGATTGGGTGCTATAGTGCTCGTTAAAATACGAACGCAGATCGGCCTCGGGGATGAAACAGCTGTAGGTCGCCAGCCAGGCGCGCCAGGTAATATCCTGCGCAGCCGGGATATCGGCCAGCGTCAACTCACGCAGCGTTATTAATTTATTGTTTTTTTCCATACACCTTTCACTTACTATCCAAAGCATCCTCAATTTTTACGAACCTGTAGCCTTTTGCTTTCAGCGCTTCAACAATTCCGGGCAGAGCTTTGCCCGTGCCATGACCGTTGCCGTTGATGTGGAAGATGAGTATGCTGCCGGGCCGCACACGCGTGAGCACTTCGCGGGAAAGTTCCTGTGGTGTCATTGCTGTATCAAAATCACCGCTCGGGAAGCTCCAGTGCACAACGCGAAAACATCGCTCGGCAAGAGCAAGGGTGCGGTTGTCGAAGCTGCCTGCCGGAAATCTGAAGAACTTCGTCTTTCTGCCCGTGAGGCCTGCAAGATACGAATCGTCCATCTCCTTGAGTGCATCGCCGTCCGTCAGCCTCTCCATATGATTATTGTGGCTGACAGAGTGGTTCTCTATTTCGATAAAACCCAGGGCGCAAAGCCGCTTGATCTCGCCTGCCGTCGCGCGGGCAAAGCGCTCGGAGATGAAAAGGGTAACGGGCAGTTTTTCGCGTTCGATAAAGTCGAGCACGGAGGCATCGAAATGCTGGGGCTTTTTTGTGGGGCAGGCATCAAAGGTCAATGCAACCACCTTCCCATTACCGGGCAGACGGGTTATCACCCCGGCCTGTGCCTGCCCTGCAAGAAGCAGGCACAGGCCGAGAGTCGTTAGCAGTCTCATTGTTCCACCAAAAAATACATCTTCTTTACGCACCGCTGCATGGTTAATTGAGGCCACAGATTCAGTTTTTCCCACCTGTCTTATCAGTCTCCGTCACTGTATTCATTTGACTGATTACAGCTCTTCAATAAAGTCTCTGATATAATTCATCGCCTCATCGCGTATTGAATCTATTTCCATTAAAATTTCATGCCGCGCGCCATAGAAAAAAATTTTTCTACTGTCGTGCGCGCGCCGGCACAAATAGTTCTGCCCTGCAGGTTTTACCGCAGTATCGTCCTGGGCCTGAAACAGCAAAACAGGCACGGTAATGGCACGTGCATCAAACTGTGCAGCCCAGCCCAACTCCATGGCCTGCTTGACCCAGTTATACGTAACATCCCCCAGCCTAATCTGGGGATAATCATTAAGAAGATCTCTCTCCATTATATAGCGGGCATAACTGTGTGTATCCGTACCTTCCACAAATGTCCATGGCGCATATGGTCCACCACTGGGTATATAGTCTGTCCCGTGGCCATGCCTGGTGCTGACGGCTGCAAGCAAATACGCTTCAAGCTGCGTGAAGGGCTCCGCATTGATTGTCAGCATTGGGGATGACAGAACCGCTCCGTTAAAATCATCAGGGAACTGTTCAAGGTATCGCGCAGCGATAGCCCCGCCCAAAGAATGCGCAACAATGATTGTTTTTGTATGAAGTTTTGCTTGTACAACAGTATCTACAAAAGTTTTCACATCCGCAATATAATCATTAAAGCTGTGCACATAGATTTTGTCTGTATCATCATCCAGTAATCTTTCTGAAAATCCCATGCCCCGAAGATCCATAAGATACATGGAATAGCCGAGATCCTTGAGATCATAGATCACTTCGGCATATTTAATCATTGATTCCGACTTACCGTGCAGAATAACAATGGCGCCTTTCTCATCAGCGACTTCAAATTTGGCATAGGCAATTTTAATTGAATTAACACCTTCAAATGTGCCAAATTCGCCGTTTTCATAATACGGCTTCACATAGTTCATATAGTTCGTCTGATAGCCCTCTTCGCTGATCGCAAAGAGGTTTGACCCGTAGAAAACAATAAGGCAGCACAGCACACATAGCTTTTTCATTTACCAGTACCTCTGCTTTGTAAAATAAACATTATTGTTGACAAGCCATACAATCGCACGACTAATTTATAAATCGCCGAAAGGCTTAAACTGGTTCCAAATTCTAAAATTTTAATGACGTGTTAATTTTATGCGGCTCTGTCCGCCCTTCTGTTTTAAAAGCATGAGAACTTTAATATTATTCATAAGAACTAAATATATACATTTTTCAAATGTAAAGGGGAAATAAAATCAAAAGACAAAAGGCGGGGGGACAGTTAGGGGTTGGGATTCAAAATTCAAAGAAAAGAAGTTGGCAGGCTAAGAGAAAATAGAATTCAGAAACCAGAAACAGCAGAAAAAAGGCCCGTGCGAGTAGTCGGAATCTAAAAATTAAAATAGCTCAGTACGAAAAGTAAGGACAAGGGGAGCAGTACAATTAATTCAACAGATCAAAGGGAGCAAGCCATTGAACCATTTGATGCTCAAAGTACCGCGAGGACAAGGGATGTTTATTTCAACTTGCCGAACGTATCTTCTTGCAGCAGGGCAACAAATTGAATACCGCCGACCAGGCTGGATTGACTTCTGTATTTTGTTTTTACCTCGCCCCTGAGCGTAAGCTGCTGAAATGATTTGGGCACTATGAGGTTCAAAAAAACAATGGCCTTTTCTTTAAGATACACATATGCCGGAAACCGCACTGCCGCTCCGTTGCGGCTGAGATTAATGACTGTGCAGTCCTGGTATTTCGTGCTTTGGTTTTTTATGAAATATTGGGCCGGTAGCTGAACGAGTTCCCTGGGCCATTTTCGTCGATTAACTTTTATTGTCCCAATCATTGGTTACGCCTCCACGATAAAAATCCGCTTTTTACACCTTGATTTATAGCTTAAAAATCAGTGCTGCGCACCCTGCTCCCTGTGGGATTTTATCACGGCGCAGAGAGGTGTGAGATGTTCTAAGTAATAAAATACAAGATTCATGATTCAAAAGTCAAGATTAAGTAGTCAAAAACCAGAAACCGGGGGGTATATTTGCCTTGACACATAACCGCCCTCATTTTATATTTTGAACATGGCAAAGCGAGTTCTGCTCAACATCGGTTCATTTAATTAGCGGTACGCTCATGGACGATCTTTTTAATCATGTCTTAAGCCAGTGTTCTGCGGCCCTGCCTCTTGATGAGGTAGCTCTTCCGCCCGAGCTTGCCCGCATAAGATATCCTTTCGGTGCTCTTGAGCTTGTCTGCCGCAACTGGCGGGCTGAGCGCCTGCACAAGATTTACAGCATGCGCATGAAGGTGCGCATTCCGCAGCTTAACATCCTGGGGATGGCCTTCCATACAGAGCCTTGCTTTGATGCACCCATCTTCCAGTTTGACCTGACCTGCACCAAGAAAAAAATCATCGCCTACATAAACGTGTGCACCGTCATGGGTGATGCCGCCGCCTGCGAAAAACACTTAAAGCCTTTTGAGCAGGTGGCCAGGCGCTACGGCCCCTTTCAGCCGTTTAAAATGCCGGAGTGGATGCAGACCTATCGCACCGCCTGCACCCTCTATTCAGATCCCGGGCTTAACTTGCTTGATGATCTGAAGGCCTGCATAAAGGACTATCTGGCGGTGTATCTGACCATGCTTACCGCAGCGGAGAAAATCAGCGACCCGAAGAGGCTCGAGTCTGTGGAGCGCTTTCACGCAAACTTTAAAAACGATCTCCTCACCAAGGACCGCTCACAGATCATGCTCGGGAAGGTCATCGGCAAAGAGAAGGCCGGCCGCATCTTCCACGAAGTTCTTACCTGACAGCCCTCTGCATTGTTAATTTTGGGCAATCCTTGCTTTAGATCCCCCTGCCCGCTTTCCCTGTTTTCTGTTGCACAACATACGCCACCCGGTGCTTTTTTGCAAAAAAAAGGACATGGGGCAATACAGCCCTATGTCCATAAACTCATTTCATTAAATGTCAAGTGTATCAAAGGTGAAGGAAGGCTGAATATAAAAAAAAGAAGATCTTCCGTGCAGGAAGATCTTCTCTCTGTATTCATTTCAGCTTCGTTTTATTGCCAGCTGATTGCCGGATTGAAGCTTGTAGCTGGATTTCCGTTTATGAGGTGGAGGATTGCCGGAATATAGAACGTGGTATCCATGGCATTCCACTCAGCATCGCCTCCCAGCATTGTCTGGGTGAGCCCTGTCCAGCTCAATATGTCAAATAACGTTCCCTGATTGGTCGCCGGCGCCATGTGATCGGCATCGGCGCTGATGGCTTTCAGTTTTTTCTTATTTGTAGTCGCGGCATTGTTCATGAAAATGGAGGCCTGCTGATCGTTTGCCCAGGCATCCTGGCTGCCGTTGAGATACAGCATGGGAACATTGATCTGGGCGCCTGCGGCGGGAACATTGATCATCTCAATGGCTGGCATTGAAATGCCTGCAGGCATGGCGCCGGACAGCACCGTCGGATCGACGACCGCATTGGCAAGAACGATGCCCTTTATTTTTGCCTTCAGGTCAGAGCTGAGAAGCGGGATATTGTAGCCAATGGCGCCGCCGATGGAGTGGGCAAAGATATACAGGTTCGAACTCGGTTTTCTGAGTACAGGTGTGTACCAGTTATACCAGTAGGGTATCATTGCTGTCAGCGCCCAGTTGATGCCAGAGATGGCATTGCGGGTCCATTGGATATGGCTCGGGTTGTCGCCGCCCAACATGGCCAAAAGCCCCATGCTGGAGATGATAGCAAAACCGGCTTCCTGGTACTGGGGGAATATTACGTCATAGCCCCTGTTGGTCAGATCATTAATAAGATTTTGATATATGTCAGGAGCAACCAGTATCATGCCATGCAGGATGACAACGGTTCCCTTTGAAGTTTTTGTAGAAGTAGAAATATAAACCTGTGTTTTTGTCGCATCCTCAAAAAAAGGAGTGTTTGTCCCAGACACATAGCCTGCGTTCGCCTTTACGCTAAACACTGTAACGATCAACAACATTACTACGATGGCTGAAAATATTTTTTTTCTCATAGCTCCTCCTTAAAATTTGTGAAAATTTTGTTGAAGAAATCCATTTGAATATCAAAAAAATTTAAAACTTATTCAAATAACCCCCATTATTTCTACACATGCATAAAGTCTTTACCCTTCTGGCCTTTCACCTCCATTCTAAGGCATTAGTTAACTTCACAGTTTAGTTATATAAAAAGAACAAAAAGCCGTTCACTAAATCTTATGGAAATTTAGTTTACCGACCAGTCAGTTTTATTTAATTTAAAAAAGTTTTTCGTTGCTGGTTCAAATCGAATTAGATTCAGGAAAATAATTATATTTAAAACTATTACACAATTTGTGCCATTCAAGATATAAATTGAATTTTCATTTCAAGTACCTGATTTATTTCAACTTTTAAAAGCAATCCTGCTTTTAGGATCACTCGCTACACTGCCTTTAATTACTTTAAAGTAATTTAAATTACATTTTTTGCGTAATTTGGAAATTTTATTTCCTTTGTCTTGTGTATTATGGTAAAATAAAAAATAATTCAAATTAAAATAATTTACAGCAAAACCAAATTGACATATCGGTTTACTGGAGAAAAAGATGGCGAGAGTTCTGGTTATTGAAGAACAGGACGAAAGCAGATCCTTTCTGGAAAAATTTTTTAATGCGCGGCACCACGCCACAATTTGCTCAAGCCATCAGGATGGAATCAGACATCTTGCAAAAGATGCCTTTGATGTGATTCTGCTGGATCTGCAAAATGGTTATTCGCTTGACATAAGTGCTGTACAAACATTCAGAGAAAAAGCCCCCCAAACGCCGCTGATCGTGACCAGCAGCAACGAGCAGTCGCAGGTTATTATTTCGGTTATGAAAGCCGGCGCCTTTGATTTTATCGTTAAGCCCTACACCCCCGATAAAATAAGTATAGCCATCGATCATGCGCTTGAAAAATCAAGCTTAAGAAATGAAATCGATTATTTGAGACGGCAACAGGACGTCATTTACGATATCGACCGCATCGTGGCGGTGAGCCCGGCTATGCAGAAAGTAATTGCCACCGTAAAAAAGCTCGTCAATACGGATGCAACAATACTGATGACAGGGGAAACAGGAACAGGAAAGAGCCTTCTGGCCGGGACGCTTCATTTTAACGGCTGGAGAAAAAACAGGCCGTTTACAAAAATTAATTGCGCCAATATACCCGAAACCATGCTTGAGAGCGAGCTGTTCGGGCATGCAAAAGGGGCTTTTACCGGCGCGGATAAGCAGCGCATGGGGCGGCTGGAGCAGGCCAATGGCGGAACGGTTTTTCTGGATGAAATCGGGGAGCTGAGCCCCGTTTTACAGGCAAAGCTCTTACGGGTTCTTGAAGATAAATGCTTTGAGCGGCTGGGAGACAACAGGACCATTTATACGGATATCAGGATTATTTCCGCGACCTATAGAAATATTGAAGAGCTGGTTGCTGCAAAAAAATTTCGGGAAGACCTTTATTATCGCATCAATGTCCTTAGAATTCATCTACCGCCGCTTCGGGAACGCCTCGAATGCATCGAGCCACTAGCAAATTTTTTATTAAAAAAGATATGCCGTTCGGCCAAAAAGCAAGTAGATAGATTTTCCCCCGCTGCTATCAATATTTTTCAACACTATACCTGGCCGGGAAATATCCGGGAGCTTTCAAACATCATAGAAAGAGCTGTTTTCATGGAAGAAGAGCGCATTATTTGCCCCGATAGCATTTGTTTGCCCCTGCTGCCATCGGCTCCTGCTCATGCCTGCAAGACAGCCGGTACCTGCCTCCAGCTTGACGAGCATGAAAAGAATTTGATACTTGAAACACTGGATAAATGTCTGTGGGTGCAAAAGGATGCAGCAGAGCTGCTGGGTCTTACGCCCAGAGCTCTCCATTACAAAATTACTAAATACGGCATTAAGCATCACCGGTGGTATAAAAATAAGTTATGAATATTTAGTTAGCTGTATGCAATTTCTTTTTTATCCGGTTTTACCAAAAAAAATTTCTGTAACAATGGGTCACCCCTTAAATATTAAATATTGCTTTGATAGCGATTTGGGCGAAAACGGTTTTTATTTTTAAACAGAACCGTTTCCAACGTCAGAACCCTTCGGGCCAGAGCCGTGCGCCGTGGAGAACCCGGAGAATCTGGATCGCCCCCTTTTTGACTCGATAGGCAACGATGTAGGGAGTTCGGGCAACCACCAGTTCGCGCGTTCCCTTTACCCGGCCCGGACGCCCCTGAAGATGGTTATCCAGCAGTCCGGCTACCTGGCTTTCAATCTCGTCACCCTGCTCAATGGCGGCAACCGGATTGTCTTGGGCGATGTAGTCAATGATCTCATCAAAATCATGCAGCGCCAGGGGAAGCCACTCCAGCCTCATGCTTCAGGCTTTCCGGCCCGTTTGGCCAGCGCCTGGCGTTTGGCGGACCACTGTTTACGGACGGTAGCGTGGGACACAAAAGCAGTCTCCGGCTTGTCCGCCTCGGTCAGCGCTGCCTCTACCTGGCTGCGGAACCAGCGATCATGCTCCAGCGCGTCAGCTTTTGGCAGCTTTACTTGAAAAGGGAGCCCCTTTTCAAGTACCACCTGGTGTAGGAAAAGACGGATGGCGTCGCTCATGGTGAGGCCAAAACGCTCCAGAAGAACCTGTGCCTCCAACTTAATGCTGCTGTCGATACGCGAGCGGATAACGGTTTCTGACATATATCATACCTCCTGCATTGTGTAGCTACTATGTAGCTTAGTTTGTGACATTTTTCAACCATCTTGATTGGTGCTCCGAAAGGATACCCAATGTCCCAACTCTCACTTCCGGAAGTCCAATTCCCCATCGGAGGCATTTAATTAATAGTGGTGGCAGCATTGGGCAGATGTCCAGATTTCATACCGGCAAAAGATAATTGCCGAACAACTTAAAAAGGAGCTTACCGTTTGAATCCGGATTTGAGAAAGGGGAATCTGCCGGGCGTTTTTGGGAATCAGCGCCGATGCGATATGCGGGGGGAGCAAGTGATCTGATGGGAGAGTTTACGATCTGCTTGATCTTTTCAAGCTCATCATTTAGGCCATTTTTTGTATTGGCTTCAGTGCTTCTATTGAGTTCCTTCTTGACACTTCGGGGCTTATGTCTTATATGCAGAAAGCGGAGGGAGTGTTGTAATGACCGATATTGAAATCACAAAAAAGCTTAAAGAAAATTTGTTGCTGCGTTTCGGCGACATTGTCGAAAGGGTTATTCTGTTCGGATCGCGAAGCCGTGGCACGGCATTGCCTGATTCCGATTATGATCTGCTTGTTGTGCTCAAAATCGATTATGATTGGAGGCTTGCGAACAGCATCCTTGATGCATGTTATGAACTGGATGTTCAATATGACCTGCTCACGGATATTAAGCTCATCTCTCGGGCTGAACTCAATTCCATCAAAGGCAGCCAGCCTTTCATCATGCATGCCTTCGCCGAAGGCGTAGCCGTATGAATCTTGATGATACCACGCGAGGCGATCTTATCCGGCATAAGTTTGATAAGGCTTTGTCGACAGCCCAGGACGTTCGGTTCCTTCTTGATAACGGTAAAAACACCATAGCTGTTAACCGTATCTATTATGCACTTTTTTATGCCGTCTCTGCGCTTGCCTTACATAATCAGTTTGCCACCGGCAAGCATTTACAGCTTATCGGATGGTTTAACCGGGAATTCGTGAGGACCGGGAGGATTGAGAAACAATTTGGTCAAATCCTGCACCGGGCTTTTGAAAAGAGATCAACAGGTGACTATGATGACTTTGCCGATTTCTCTCGGGAAGAAGTTGAACAGATGTATCAGGATATGCTTACCTTCATCGATGTCATACGCCTGCTTCTGCAATAACTGCCCAATATTGACAACCCCCTCCATAACCCGGGATTTTATTCAACCAACACTGTCTTGAAACCAACAGGTGGCCCCGGTCAATTTTATACGCAATGCGCAGAGAATTGCGTTGGCCTGAAAGTTAAACACAATAAAAAAAGGACACGGGAGAATACTTTCCTGTGTCCTTAAAAATAATGTGCGATTAAAAAAAATGCCTGGGACGAGAATCGAACTCGTACAGCCTGGCGACCGAGGGATTTTAAGTCTGAGCCCCCGAGTTTCCGTAACTCCTCAAATTTGTTTAATTGGTTGTATTTGCAAGATTTTTTCAATTCTTGATTTTAGTAAATCGTGTGTGACTTCCCACGTTTTTGCTTATTTTGGAACAAGTTTCACACACAATGTCTCACACCCGGATGGCCACTTGAAAATCCCCCAGTCGTGGCCGGGTCAAAATCCCCCAGCAGAGGGCAGCAGAACTTGGGTTTAATTACTTCTTTTTCATCTC